>JAITXV010000044.1 GCA_031284605.1 Acholeplasmatales bacterium
CCGTTATTAATAGAATAATCGTGATAATCTTGGTCAGGTGTAATTTGATAAGTTGATAGTTGCACCATAGACCCAGCAGATGAACCAATTATTACTTTTGTATTATATAATGCTTTATCTAAAAGGTTAAACTCTTTTAATCTTAAAAAAAACTCATCAGGTGCCCCACCTGGTAAATGCAATATTGTAGAATTTCTTATTTTTTTTAAAGCTTCTTTTTTACTATCTTGATAGTAGTTAATTACATTGAACTTATTAACTCCGTAGCTTGCATAAACACCAGCTGTTTCATAAGATTTTTCACATTCTTCGCTGTAATATTGTTCATAATCTTCTTTAGTTGGAAGGTATTTACTAAAAAAAGAAAGATTAACTAAACAGACAGTATCTTCGCTTGTTATATATTTAGAAAATATTTCTTTATTTTGTGGTTCAAGAAGTGCATCTTTTACACTTAACAATATATTAATCATTTAACTACCTCTTTTTTTATTTTTATCAGATTATCTCTTTCAAATAGTGAAAAAATGCATCCACAATATTTTTGCCTGTATAGTCCGTATTCCCTAGCTTTATTTTGGCCTTCATAAAATAAAGGTCTAAAATCTTTATATATAAATTTGACATTATATAAAGAAGCTAATTTTTCACAAGTTTCTTTTATTAACTCATGATTTTGGTAAGGACTTATTAAAAGGGAAGTAGAAACTGCGTCATACCCAAATTGGCATGCATATTTAAAAACATTTTCTAATCTGATTTGATAACAAAAATTACACCTTATAGTATCTTTACTTAGCTTTAACCATTCATCTTCTAAATATTCATTATCATAAATGACATTTAAACCGATTTGTTTAGAATAATCATTAAGGGTTTGAATTCTTTTAGTATGCTCGCTAATAGGATGAATATTAGGATTATAAAAATATCCACTCACTTCGTAATTTTCATTTTTATAATACTCAAGTGGAATAATTGAACAAGGAGCACAACATATATGAAGTAATAATTTCATACTATTTAATCTTCACAATCGATAATGATACAGATGCAATATAGTATTTATTGTTTGCATATTCCAGGCGGTTATTTACACTAAACAATTCATCTAATAAGTATCCTAAATCAAATTCTTTTTTTTCATTAGTAGGATTTACAATTATATAAAAACTACCAACTTTATAAATAAAAGGAAAATCAGGTGTGTCTATATACTCAATTAAATTTTTATTAAAATCTTCATTTTCTTTTTTAAATTTAATAATTTTCTTAATTGCATTTAGAATTGAATTTTCATCATTAGTAGCGGTTAAAACATTAGAATATACCCCACTATCTTGAGGAAGAAATATTTTTTTAGATTCTGAAAAACCATAATTAAAAGAATTATCCCATTTCATTGGAGTTCTAGTACCAGTTCTATAATATCCACACTCTTTTGATATCATATCTTTTTCATATTTTATTCCAATCTCATCGCCATAATAGATAAAAGGAACACCAGGAAGTGTAATAATCATTGTATAAATAATTTTTAATTGTTCATTATTATAAAATGGAGATAATCTAGGTGTATCATGATTACATGTAATATTACCAATTAGACAAGATGTATCTTTAATTTGATTATACCACGAAATATAATCATTAAAAAATTTTTTATAATCTCCTTTTCCATTTATATTAAAAACACTTATTTTAGACGCTTCTTCTGCTCTTACTAATTGGTTATAAGGATTATTGTGATGGTCTAATAAAAAATCACAATCAAAACCAGCTTTAGAAGCTAAAACGCTTGACCATTCAGATATTAAAATAGCTTCCGGATATTCTTTGCACATAAAAGAGGTTATATCATTCCATAATAGTATAGTAGCTTCTTTAGCAGGATCATTTTTAACTAAAGAATCTGCCATATCTACTCTAAAACCCATAACTCCTTTGTCTAACCAAAATCTAATAACATTTTTTAAATATTCTCTTGTTTGCAAGCAAGCAGGGTGAGTATAAGAAAGTTGCCACGAAGGATGGGTTATTTCATTAAACCCATAGTTTAATGCAGGTTGGGTTGAAAAGAAATTAACTAAATAACATCCCATACGATTATATCTTCCTGAAATAAACTTGTAACCTTCGGTTAACTCCCAAGGGTTATCATTCCATATAAACATTTGACTATATTTATTCTTTTTAGGAGAAGCGCTTTTAATAAATAAAGGATTTTTTTCACTTGTATGACCTGCAACTAAATCTAATACTATATTTATATTTCTTTTTTTAGATTCGCTTATTAACAATTCAAAATCTTCCATACTCCCAAATCTTTTAGATACTTTAAAAAAATCTCTAACATCATATCCTCCATCCATAAAAGCAGAGTCAAAAATTGGATTTAACCAAATTGCATTTATTCCTAAATTTTCTAAATAATCTAATTTTTTAATTATCCCTATTAAATCACCATATCCATCTTTATTTGAATCATTAAATGAAGATGGATATATTTCATAAAATACAGCATTTTTCAACCATTCTTTCATAAATTCACCATATCCTTTTATATATTATATAACAATATAGTCATATTATTACAAATATGAAGCTTAAAAAAATATTAAAAACTTACAAGAGGTGTAATAATATAATTCTTTTTTAGTTTTTGATATAATTAATATAGTAGGCAGTAAATCCCTCCTTTTATTTTATTTGACTGCCTACCTTTTTAAATAAACAATATAATCTACTAATAATGACTATAAAGAGTATAATAAAATTATAACTAATAATAGTTATAATAAAACAAGACAAAAAAACAATAGAAAGAGACCAGCATTTTAGGTATTAAAGTGCTAGAGGTATTTATACAAATTATGGCTAAACAATGGTATAGAATAGATAATGCAGGAACTATATTTCCACTTACTAGAGGTAAGAACGACACCTCTAGTTTTAGGCTCGCATGTTTATTAAAAGAAAACGCATCAAAAGATGCCCTAAAAAAAGCAGTTAGTATTACTTTAGAAAGATTTCCATCTTTTAAAGTTAAATTGAAAAGAGGTTTCTTTTGGTTTTACTTAGAAACAAACTTTTTAGAACCTGTCATTTTGGATGAATCACCAATATTATCAAGAGCAGTTAGTTTAAAAGAACAAAATGATTATCTATTTAAAGTTTGTGTATTTGAAAAACGTGTAAGCATAGAATTTTATCACGCTCTTACTGATGGAATGGGTGGAATGGAATTTTTTAAAGCTGTGCTCTATAACTACTTTGTATGTATAGGACATAAGTTTGTAAATAGCTACTCTGTGTTGACTTCTGAAATTGAAGAGTTATATGAGGAAACAAAAGATAGTTTTTTGCTTAATTATGATAAAACTATTAAAGACTATCCAAAAGATACAAGGGCATATAAAATAAAAGGTTTTCCTTTTAAAACTAATTTTATTGGTGCTTTTTATATAATATGCAATACTGCCTCTATTTTAAGCGCTGCTAAAAAATATAATGCTACTTTAGGTGAATATATTTCTAGTTTAATTATTTTAGGAATTTACAATTGTTATTTCAAAAACGATCCAAATACCAAAAATCGTCCAATTAGAATAACTTTGCCAGTTAACTTGCGAAAATACTTTAATAGCAGAACTTTAAGAAATTTTGTTCTTTTTATTAGAACTTCTCATCTTTACAATGAAAATATTATATTAGAAGACGTAATTAAAGATGTTAAAAATAAATTCAGTACTGAATTAACTCTTCCATTTTTACATAGAAGATTAGCTCAAAATATGAATTTTGAAAAAGCATTTTTCATAAGAATAATACCTTTGTTTTTAAAAATACCACTAGTAAAAATAGGCTATAAAATAGCATCTGACAATGTGTCTACATTTTCTTACTCAAATTTAGGTAAAATAAATGTACCTCTTGAATTTAATGATTTAGTAGATAGATTTGAGTTTCTGATACCACCTAGTCAAACATCACCTGTTAATGCTAGTAGCATAAGTTTTAATAATAAAACTATTTTAACTTTAACTTCAAGAATAATTGATAGAAAAATTCAAAGTTTTGTAATCAATCAACTTATAAAAGATAACGTTGATTTAGTAATAGAAACTAATGAAATGGAGGTAGGAGTATGAAGTACTGTAAAAAATGTGGTGTTCATATAAATTTACCGATAGTACAATGCCCTTTATGCAAATCTATATTAGAAGAAAGTGATAATTATAAAGTTAATACATATTATCAGCGTCCTCCAGCATATAAAGAAAAGAAGAGAAAACCAAGTATGATACTAAGAATTCTTTTTTTACTATCGATTGTTTTTATTGGAATAGCTTTGGTTATTAATTTGTTATTTTATAAAGAATTACCTTTCCAAGGTTTGTGGTCTATTCCATTACTGTTTTTAGTAGCAGGAGTATGGAATTTAGTAGCAGGTTGTATCAAAGATCATAAACATTTTAATTATTACTTTTTGTTATTATTAGTTTGTGTGGGATGCTTACTTGGGAGTGCTGAATATTTAGCTTATTATAATTTGCCTAATTATTTTGTTACTATTTTATATGTAGTTCCTGCATTATGTATGGTTTTTTATTTAACTTTAGGGATTAGAAGTTTAATAAAAAAGAAATATTACCAAGATGATTTTATATACTTATTTTTATCGGTTTTATTTAATATAATATATATGATTGTTTTTGTTAGCATAGATTTATTTACAAAACAACAGACTTATACGATAGTATTTTCATCAGTTTTAGCAGGAATAGTTTTACTAGCAATGTTTTTAATAGCTACAAGAAGAACAATACAACAATTTAAAAAAATATTTTTTATATAAAAATAATATGTTGCTAAGATATCTTAGCAACATATTATTATTTGTTTATAAAATTTAATAAAATAATATAACAGTATGGCGACTCAGAAAGGGTTCGAACCTTCGGCCTACGGCTTAGAAGGCCGTTGCTCTATCCAGCTGAGCTACTGAGTCACGCAATAAATATTATATCATATTTTAATAAAAATGTTAAAAAAATGTTATTACAATAGCACATAAATGTTTTTATAGTAACTTCTAATAGTTATTTACGTTTTTTGGGTTTTTTAATATTGCTTTTAAATTTACTTTTGGAAATATTATGATGCAATATCTGATATTGGGATCTGTATTAACAAAGGTATAAAAGTTGCGAACCATTTGAAATTTAAGCATCTAATATTAAACAAATAATACAATGAGTTAATAACTTATAATCCTAATTATAATAAATTAGCGAAGGCTTTAAATATCTCAAAAGAGGAGGATTTCAAAAAAGATGAAAGTAGCTTTAATCGTATTATACCAAATAAGTTAAAACTAATTTTAAGAATTTCTTTGTATATACTTTTAGTTGCTATAGGATTTTTATCGTCGCTTATTATATTTCATAAATATAATAACAATCATACTGAGTACAATAGAGTAAGTATTTAATATAAATGATGCAAGTTATGTTAAAAATCCTATATATACAACTACTTTTGAAGATTATGGTTTACTATATGTTTATTATGGAATTACATTAGACAATAAAAAATGTTTGTAATTAAAGTTGAGGCCAACTTCTATTTTAAATGTGATGAATATAAAACAGAACTTTCCTATTCTAATAAAAATTCAGCATTTGTTTATTTTGATATATTAAGTAATATTGATTTTTATTTAGAATATCGAAAGATGATGCTTTCGATTCCTCCAATCTATCTATTAATCTTTCTATCCAAGAATATAGTCACATCTTATTGAAATAAAATTCTTTTAGCAAAATTCACATTTTTCTTGTATTAATATATGAAGAGGAAAAAAGCTTTTTAAGAAAAGAGGAAAAATATGAAAAAAAGTTATCTTGTTGTATTATTATTAATTTTAGTTGGACTGCTCGGTGCTGGTGTTATTAGAGCTAAAACTACCGATTCAACTCTAAAACATTTGAAAGATGAGAAAGTATATGGATAATGTAAAAAACTATAAAATATTACTAATTGTTGGAACTATAGTTTTGATTGTAGCATCAATATTTATTTTTCAATTTGAAATTATTTTAGGTTTTTCAGACTTGCATAATTATAAACCAGTAATTTCAATTTTAAATATAGTAGTCTTTTCATTATTAGCATTTTCTTTTCCTATTATAAATATTTTTCTACTTAAAAATGCAAAGATGAAAACAAGATATTTGTTGTTCTATTCATTACTTATTGTTGAATTTTCAAAATTAATATTTAATACATTGGCGATATTTGTTAGTTGGAATGAAACTGACAATCGCTTAAGATGGATAATATTGCCAATAATTATTTCAATAACAACTTTCATATTATTGGCAATAGGATTTATACTTTATTTCAGGAAAAAAAATGAAATAAAGTAATATGAATTCAGTTATAATTGAGGTGTAATTACGAGATAAAAAAAATATATAAGTATTAATTGATGAGCCTCAGTCAAGTTCATCTAATCTAAATGGTCTTAGATGGAATTCAAGCAATAGGTATTATAATACTGGTTATTGGTTGCCATCAAATGTAATATTATGGTATTGGGGATATGAAAATAAAATAATTTATAACTAACATTATCTTAGGCTTTTTAGCACTATTTTCTATTATTTTTTCAATAGTAAGTTTGTCAGTCTCAACTGGAGATATTGGTGTATTTCTATCTATGCCTATACTATTAGCGACAAGTGCTATAACATTAGTATTAATCATTTTATATTATGTTGCGAAAAAGTATAATAATAAATGGATTTATCTACTACGCTTCATAACGAATATTATTTGGATGAAAGATTTAGCAATACAGCAATCGAACTAATATATTATAAATTTTAGACTACTGTAGTTAATGGAATATCCATTAGGAAACTATGTACACTTTATATACTATACGTGAGTATAAGTATGTAAATATGGGTAAATCAAAAACAAGAGATTTTTAAGGGAGTTTTGACCTAGAAATAACGCTTAAAATGGATTTAAAAAAGGTTTGAGATGTAACAACCTTAGGTCTTTTTTTATATATCAATAAAAAAATAAAATGAGTGTTTGTTGCAGAGATATTATCAAATACTCTTATTTTATAAACTTGGTCTTTAGTTGTATTATAAGTATTTAAAAGAAACTATAAATATTGCATAAATTAGTTATTTTTATCAAAAATCATATAGTTTATTTGTTGGAAAATTAATAATTTAAATAATATTTTATCAAGATATCATTTTTTTGTTTAGTAATCTTATCACAAGTGAGGTTAATATTAGATAATATTTTGATTAAATTATTAAAATAATCTTTTGCAAGTGGCTTATTTTTTAAATAAATTCCAGTATACAATTCTTTTTTAGATAATTTCATATTGCCTTGTACTGCTACTATAATAATATAGTAAAATTTTTCATAAACAATATGTTCATCTATTATCTTAAAATTGTTGTTACATAAAAAGTTTCTTAAATCATATATGTGATCGTTTGGGCCAAGAATATATTTTGCATTATTATTTTTAAAAGCTAAAGTTAATATATTTTGAATAGTGATACCACCTAAACCAGCTATAACACAAGCATCATATGCAGTGTCTAATGGTATGTCTTTAAAACCATCAGAAAGAAAATATGAAACATCATAACCTTTTAAATTATTTTTAGCTTTTTCTAGTGGCAATATTTTATTGTCTGTAGCTATTGCTTTACTAATATATTTATTTTCAAAAGCTATCTTAAGTAAATGACCATGATCAGAACCAATATCTAAAACGCATTTAAAGTTATCATTATTTAGTTGCGGATTTAAAAGACTAGCTAAAAACTTGATTCTTTGCATTAATTATTATTATTAAAATACTCTCTAATTTTATTGACTCTAGATGGAACTTTTAATTTCTTTAAAGCTTTTGATTCAATTTGTCTAATTCTTTCTCTAGTTACTTTAAACATTTTACCTACTTCTTCTAAAGTATATACTCTTCCATCATGCAAACCATATCTTAAACGTATTACTCTTTCTTCTCTATCTGTTAATACATTCCTTAATATATCATATAATACTTGGTTCTTTCTTTCTTTTGAATCGATTTCATCAGGAGTTTCAGCACCAGGGTCACTTACAAAATCACCATAGGTAGTTTCTTCATCATCTCCTACTGGAGTTTCTAAACTAAGTGGTTCTTTAGATATTCTTTGGATACTAGTTATTTTATCAGGAGTTAATCCCATTTCAACAGCTAACTCTTCGCTATTTGGCTCTCTTCCAAGTTCTTGTGTTAATCTATTAGATATTCTATTCATTCTGTTAATTGTTTCAACCATATGAACAGGTATTCTAATAGTTCTTCCTTGGTCAGCTACTGCTCTACTTATTGCTTGTCTTATCCACCAATGCGCTAATGTTGAGAATTTATAGCCTAAATTTGGATCGAAACGATCGACAGCTTTCATTAATCCTAAATTACCTTCTTGAATTAAGTCAAGTAGTTGCATTCTTAAGTTATTAGATGAGTATTTTTTAGCTATAGAAACTACCAATCTGCAATTATGTTCAACTAATTTGTCTTTCCCAACTTTTCCTTTTTCAATAAGTTCATTTAAGGCTTCTAAAGTATCAGGATCTATTTCATCACCATCTGCAATCATTTCATCTAGTTGTTCTTTAGCGTTTTTACCATTTATATAGTCATGAGAATATTCTTGTTCTTCAGCAACGCTTAGCATAGGATATTGACCAATTTCTTTTAAATACATTTTAACTGCATCATCTAGTTTAGGACTTTTGATTATTTGTTCAATTGATGAATTTGAATATACTTCATCTTCTTCTAGTTCTAGTTCTTTTATTATATCTAAGTTAATTGGAATGTCTTCATTATCTAGTGGTTCATCAAAATCGAATTCTAGTGGCTCTTTTGGTTCTAAAGATGATTCTTGTGATGAATTATCTAAAGAAGTTTGGTCTTCTTCGTCAGGTGACATAATAAAAAGTTCTTTTTCATTTAGAAAATTTTCTAGTTCTAGATATTCAGGTGAGTCTAGTGGAGCGTATTTAACAACATCATCTACCGATATTGTGCCTCCAATTTGTTTTTTTGAGACTTCTTCGTAAATTTTTTTAAAGTTTAATTTTTTAGTTTCCATTTTTCTCCTTATTGTTCATTGATTTTAATTTAATAGCATCAATGGCTTTGTTTATTTTAGCTATTTCTTCACTTTTTGATGATCCGCTTTTTTTAAGTTCATCTATTTTTCTTATTAGAGGGATTATATCTTTTTGAGTTAACAACCTTTTTAGGGTTTTTTCACAATTATTTTTAGAAATTTTCCATGCATCTTTTAATATTTCTTTTATAGTTTCTAAATAGTTTTCATTTACGATAAACGTAGTTATATTACTTAAATTTATCAAAGTTTTACTACTTATTACATATGCTATCTGTTTATATATTTCATACCGATAATTATCAGTACTAGCAAATACGCTATCTATACTAAACTCATTTATTTTTGAATTATCATACAATATTAATAATATTACTTCTTTTTCAAACTCTTTGTTATTAAAATGAGCAGTTTCTTTTATT
>JAITXV010000073.1 GCA_031284605.1 Acholeplasmatales bacterium
ATTTATATGTTAAAAAGAAAAATATATGATGAATTATTAAATTGGAAAAACACTTCTAATGGCAGAACTGCATTGTTAATTGAAGGTGTGCGAAGAGTTGGTAAAAGCTATATTGCTGAATTATTTGGTAAAAATGAATATAAAACCTGTATAATTATTAATTTTTCTATTGCAGATAATGCTTTAATAGATATTTTTAGAAATAACAAAATGCATTTAGACATTTTTTTTGAACAAATATCGGTCTTTTTCAATCTTCAGTTGCATAAAAGAGATACTTTGTTTATATTTGATGAGATTCAAGCTTTTCCAGAAGCAAGAGAGATGATTAAGTTTTTAGTTAAAGATGGCAAATACGATTATCTTGAAACCGGTTCACTTGTTTCTATTAAAAAGAATGTAAAAGACATCGTGATCCCTTCAGAAGAGGATTCTTTGTCTATGAATCCTCTAGATTTTGAAGAATTTTTATGGGCTTTAGGTGACTACACAACCTATCCATACATAAGTAAATGCTTTTATAACAACTCTCCAGTTGGTGAAGGTCTCCACAATAAAATTATGTATACATTTAGAAAATATATGCTTATAGGAGGAATGCCAGATGCAGTAGTTGCCTATTTAAATACTAACAATTTTGAAGAATCCGATAGAGAAAAAAGAAGAATACTAAAACTATATAGAGATGATATCTCCAAACACGCTTCTACCGAAATAGAAAAAGTTACTGCTATTTATGATGAAATCCCATCTCAACTTTCCAAAACTGACAAAAAATTTATTTTATCAAAAATAACCGAAGAAGCAAGATATAGGTATTATGAGAAGGCATTTAATTGGATAAAAGAATCGAAAATATCTAATCTCTGTTATAATTCTTACGAACCAACTGCAGGTTTAAACCTAAACCTAGATAGATTTATGTACAAATGTTACTTTTGCGATACAGGGCTATTAGTAAGCCACACTTTTACCCAAAAGAATATTCTTTCTAACAATATCAATAAAGCAATATTATTAGATACCTTGCATCTAAATGAAGGAATGTTTTTTGAGAATATTGTAGCACAAATGCTTGTTTCATCAAATCACCAACTATTTTTTCATTCATACTATAGTGAGGATGTAAAAAAGAAATATGAGATAGATTTCATAATTAGAGGAGCTAAAAAACTTTGTCCAATAGAAGTAAAATCCAGTTCTTCTAGTACCTATACTCTTTAGAAAAGTATATACAAAAATATTCTTTATATATAGAAAAAGCATATGTGGTTCATACAAAAGATTTAAAAATAAAAGACAACGTATATTTCATTCCTGTATATATGGTTTCATTGTTGTAACTATTTTTTGAAATTAAATACAAAAATAAAAGAAGCTTTAAAAATTATTTTAAAGCTTCTTTATAATTTCTAAAAGCTATTTTACCTATTTTTTCAACAACGCTAATTCTATCTTCATTTATAAATTCTTTAATTTGATCAGTCACATTTGCTTTAGTACCTCTTAATAACTCTTTAGAAGTAGCTACACTGTATTGTTTTAATTTACTAAGATACGAATACTTAGATAAAACATAAGCAGCCATAACAGCAGGTACAGTAAGCAGGGCATTGGGTTTTAAATTAACGTTTTTATATTGCTCTATTTCCTTACTAATATGGTTAAAATAGGCATCTGCAGTAACAAAGTTATCTAAAATAACAGGTACTTTTTTACCAATTTTATTATTTAAAGTAATAATTGAACTGTTATATAAAACTGCTTTTAACCTATTATTAGTATAACCATTTTCTGATAATTTATTGTATTTTTCCGGTGGGAACACACTAAGTGTATAAGGTATAACTTTCGCAATCTCTTTAGCCAAACGTTCTATGCTTGATTCACTTAATTCTTCTACATTTTTAATATTATATTTTTCAAAAAAATTAAAATGCTCTTTTTTAAAAAAACAAGTAACAATTACTAAAGGACCAAAAAAATCACTTCCTCCACAATCATAACCGCCTATATAATCATTGACATTAAGAATGTCTAATGCTTCTATTAATGAATTAATTAATATAGCAGGATTATTACCTTGAATTTTTACTAAGCCAGTTGTATATACGCTTATTGTGTTGTTATTAGATGATGCTACAAAAGAAATATTTTTATCATCACTACTAATTAGCGAGTTAACAAAAATTTTATGTAATTTATTAAGTTGTTCTACATTCAATCTAAGAGTATATTCCATACACTAATATTATACTCTTTTTTTGGTTTTTTTTGTTAATTCGCAACAAAAATATCATTTTATAAACAATAAAACATAATATAATGTATAATTTATATATAGTTTTAAAATAACTAAGGAAAAATAAAAATGATAATTCAATTAAAAAAAGAAACGAAACCACAAGAAATCAAAGATTTTATAAAATATTTAGAAAATAAAGGTTACCAAATAAAAGATGCAAGTAGCCAAGATTTAACACTTTTAGGAGTAATAGGGGATACCTCTAAATTAGATATAGGTAATATCTTATCTTTTAGTATTGTTGAAGAAGCTCACAGAATAGCTACTCCTTTTAAACAAGTTTCTCGTTCATTTCACCCTTTAGATACAGTAGTAGAAGTAAAAGGCATTAAGATTGGTGGAAACAACCCTTTGTTTATAATAGGAGGACCTTGTAGTGTTGAAACTTGTGATTTATTGAAAGAAACTGCTATTTTTGTAAAAGAATCAGGAGCTAAAGGTTTAAGAGGAGGAGCTTACAAACCAAGAACTAGTCCCTATGCTTTCCAAGGTTTAGGAACCATTGGAGTAGAATACTTAAACACTGTTTCTAATGAAGTTGGAATTATTACAGTATCTGAAATAATGTCAAGTGATAAAATTCCAGAATTTGAAAAAAATATTGATATTTTCCAAGTTGGTGCTAGAAATATGCAAAACTATGAATTATTAAAAGCATTAGGAAAAACAAAAGCCCCAATTCTATTAAAAAGAGGTTTTTCTAATACAATTGAAGAGTGGCTAATGAGTGCTGAATACATAATAGCCTCTGGAAATCCAAATGTTATATTATGTGAAAGAGGAATAAGAACTTTTGAAACATATACTAGAAATACTCTTGATATTAGTGTTATTCCATTAATTAAAAAACTAACTCATTTGCCTATTATAATAGACCCAAGCCATGCAACAGGTAAAAGAGATTTAGTAGAAGCAGTTAGTTTAGCTTCTATAGCTGCAGGTTGTGATGGATTAATAATTGAAGTTCATCCTCATCCTGAAGTAGCGTATTCCGATGGTGCACAAACAATCAACTATGATTCATTTAAAACACTTATGAAAAAAGCTACTAAAATAGCTAAAGTTATAGGTAGAGGTGTTTAAAAAATGAATGTAAAAATTTATCCTAGTAAAGTAAGAGGTATTCTAGAAATGCCTTATAGTAAATCCTATCAGCATAGAGCTATAATCGCTGCTTCTTTATATAATGAAAGAAGCATAGTTAACTATATCACTATTTCTGCTGACATAATGGCTACTATAGAAGCGCTTAGGACATTAGGTGCTACTATAAGTATAAACAATGTTGATACTTCAAATGAACAAAAGAAATCCGAACATACTTTTTTATGTATTGATGGAATTGATATATTTTCTAAAATTAATACTACCGAAGAAATAGTATTAGATGTTAATGAATCAGGTTCAACTCTAAGATTTTTAATTCCATTGTGTAGTTTATTTAAAGGAGGAGTTAGATTTATAGGAAAAGAAAGTTTATTTTCAAGACCTTTAGATGTATATAAAGAACTCTTTTGTAGTCAAGGTTTAACTTTTGATTTAGGAAAAGACTACTTATTCATAAAAGGAACATTAAGTGCGGGTGACTACCAAATAAAAGGAGATATCTCTAGCCAATTTATTACAGGACTATTATTATATCTTCCTATTTTAGAAAAAGATAGTACTATAACCGTTTTACCTCCTATAGAATCAGCATCATATATCAATATAACTCTTTCTATTTTAAAAGCATTTAAAATAAAAATTAAAAAAATAGAAAAAAACAAATATTATATAAAACATTCACAAAAATACTATAACGTTATTTACAATATAGAATCTGATTATTCTCATGCTGCTAATTTTATGGTTCTAGCTGCACTAAATAATAGATTACAACTTCAAGGATTATTTAAAACCAGTATCCAAGGTGATAAAAAAATGTTGAATATTTTACAAAATTCTAATGTAACTACATTTGTTAATAGATTCTCTGTAGCTATACTTAAAAGTTCACTCGATATAAAAAGACCTATATCTTTGAAAAATATTCCAGACTTAGGTCCTATTTTAATAGTTGCTTCTTTATTTAATCAACAAAAAGTTATTTTAAAAGACATAAGAAGATTAAAATTAAAAGAATCAGATAGAGTTAAATCAATGCTTGATAATTTAAAATTAGTAGGAGCATCTATAGTAGAAGAAGAAAATAGACTTATTATTAATCCTGTTAAATTAGTTACCCCCTTATCTACAGTATTTGATTCATATAACGACCACAGAATAGTATATGCTTTAGCAGTACTAGCTACTATGTTAGATAACCCAGTCACTATAAAAAATGCTAGTGCTATTAATAAAGCTTATCCACGTTTTTTTGATGACTTAACTCTTATTGGAGTGAAAGTAGAAAAATATGACTAATATATTAATAGTTGGTTTAGGAGTCATTGGAGGTAGCGCCCTAAAAACTTTATCTAAAGCTACTAACTTTAAAATCTATGTAAGCGACATAAACAAACAAACCTTAAAAAAAGCGCTTAAAGAGGAAGGTGCTATTAAGTTTACTACTGAGTATGATGATTTAGACATAATAGTTGTATGTTTAGAACCACTAGCTACTTATACTTATTTTTCAACTCATCTAAATCTTATAAATAAAAAAACTATATTAGTAGATGTAACAGGAGTTAAAAGTAGTTACTATTTAAAAACAAAACAACTTTTAAGTGATAATATTTATTTTTCAACTCATCCTATGGCAGGTAGTGAAAATGGTGGTTATGATTATTCAAAACCTAATTTATTTTATGATAAAAACTTAATTGTAATTGGTAAAAAAATTCTTAATCAAAAACTGCATACTTTAACTGTAGCTTTAGGTTTTAAAAACATTACTTTTATGGAATATAAAAAACATGATAAACTAATTTCATATCTAAGTACATTGCCACACGCTTTAGCAGTTAGTTTATTAAATATTGAAGAAGTTAGAGGTTACTCTAAAATTAGTGGTGATTCTTTTA
>JAITXV010000116.1 GCA_031284605.1 Acholeplasmatales bacterium
AATATGCTTAATAATAACAACATAATAATTGATGCTACACATTTATCTGTTATTTCAAGAGAGTATATAGTTAAAAAAGTTGTCGCTCATAATAAATGTTCTATAAATAAATATATATTAAATGCTTTATACGTTAATTCGCCACTAAGCGTATGTAAAGAAAGACTAGAGTATAGAAACGTAAACAACTTACAATATTATATACCTTTAGAAATAATTGAGGAAAATAATGAAATTGTAACTATACCTTCTAAAAATGAAGGTTTTGATAATATATACATAATTAACAATTAAAATTTTCATTTTTATTACAATAAAAAAAACACTGTTCTAACTATAAGTTAAAATAGTGTTTTTAGTTTTTTTTAAAATTTCTTAGGCTTTTTTTAAATAAATTTTAACCCAATAACCAGATGTTTTCCCTAAACTAGAAGATACATCAACGGTTATTACTATTTTTGAACCTTTAACTTCCATTTTTGATAATCTTTCTTCTTCATCTAAAACGCCATCTTTATTATCATCGATGTAAATAAATTTACCTTCAACTATAACATTAGACTCATTATTAAATACTTCGTCCCCATTTTGTAAAACTGAAGTAACAGTTTTACCATCTTTTGAAAATTCGATTCTACCAAATGCGCTAGAATAATCTTCGCTAAAAGCTTCAAGATTCATAAAAGGTGTTGAATCAATTAGCTGTTGTAATGGTTTTGATACTTCTAGCTTATCATATACGAAAGCTTTTCCCTTATACCCGCATGATGCAAGTACTAATACTGAACATAAAGTTAGTACAAGTAGTGTAAACAATTTAAATATTTTTTTCATAAAATAATCTCCTTATGTCTTCGCGACTTTAAAATTATACCATAGAAAAGACAACATTTGTAATTTTTTATATATTTTTTTGATATTTTAAATTAATAATACCATAATTCCATGCTTAAACAATTTATAATATAACCAAAAAACAACCAAAAAAACATTTGTAATATTTATTTTATTACTTTAACTATATAAAGGTGTATAATAATATAGAGGTAGTTTTATGAAAAGTGTTGCTCAAAAAATAATTGAAAAAGATGCAGAAGAAAGAAACAAGATTGATAAAGTAAATGATGCAAAAGCATTAAACGCTTTCTTTATGCAAGAGTATAAAGCTACTAGAGAAAAAGAATATGAATTGAAGTATAATCAAGATGTACAAAATTTGAATCTCTCCCTAGATGTTTTATTATGTGAACATAAAGCTAGTGAAGACACTAAATATAAATTAAAAGAAGAAAAAGCTATTTCTTTTGTTAAAAACAATAAAGATAAAATTGTAGATACAATTTTTGAAGAATTGATAAAATAATGCCTAACAATATTAGTTCAGTGATAAAAATAAAATCAATTTATGGTAATCTACTAAAATCTAATGACTATGCAGAGCTTTTAAAATTGCCAGATATTTATCAACTAGTTCAATATTTAAAGTCTAATGATAACTACTCTAGTACTAACTTTGAAATTTTCTCTAACGGTGATAGAGTTAAAATAGAAAATTCACTAAGAGCTTCTTGGATTAAAATTTATAAAAGAATACTATCTTTCTCCCCTTCTTCTAATATTAAATTTCTTGACTTATTATTTTTCAAAGAAGATATTGAATATATTAGCAATTTTATTAAAAAAGGAGTTGTTAGTAAAGGATATGTTCATCCTGAATTAAAAAAATTATATATAAATGATACAGTTTCCATATTATCTGTTTTAAAACACACCCCTTATTATAATTTGTTTTTTGATAACTGTGAAAATAATATTTTCAATTTAGAGCGCATTAAAGCTTCTTCTATTAGTTATTTTTTCAAGGTTGCTAGTACTATGTTTTATGAAAACTATAAAGGAAAAACAAGGACATATTTGCTTAATTTACTTTCATTGTGGGTAGAAAACACTAATTTAGTATCGGTATATAGAATTAAAAAATATTACCCTTCTACATCTCAATTATCACCATATCTGATAACTAACGAACATTTACCATTATCAAAAAAGGTTCTTAGTGTTCTTTCATCCGAATCACCATCTCAAGTCCTCGATATTTTAAATAAAAAATGTTTAAGCGGATACAATGCTAACGCTTTTTATGCAAATATTGAATTGTTATCTAGTATTATCAACAATAAAGAAGCTAAAAAGCATATTTATTATTCTACAAATTTAGAAATATGCTTTTTATCATTTTTTATAGTTTCGCAGACTGAAAAAGACAATATTATTAGAATTATTGAAGGTAAGCGTTATAATTTAACAGGGGTAGAAGTTAATTCTATATTGGTATATTAATATGATTGAAAAAGAAAAGTTAGTAACAATTTCATCCGAACTAAAAAACTTGAATTTTGTAATAGATAAATTCTTGTCTCTTAAAGATACAAATCCTGTATTAGCTAAGGATTTAGTTAATAAAGTTTCTGGTTTATCAGAAGTAAAACAGATGACAGCAGCATCTTTATCAGAAAAGATGGCTAAGATAAAATTAATTGATGAAAATTATGTTCATTTAGATAACGATATCAACGAAACAATAGATATCAACAGTGTTGATTTAGATGAGTTGTTAAAGAAGTTGATATATTATAAAACTCTAATTACCAAATGTGAAACTGAAATAAAAGACGAATTAGACACTTACGAAAAACTATCAAGTATTAATAAATTAGATATCAATGTTGATTATATATTTTCTAGCAGATTTTTATCAATAAGAATTGGAAAGATGCCACTAAATAGTGTAAAAAGTCTAATATATTATACTCAAAGACCTTTTATGTTTGAACCTTTACAAGTAGATGATGATATTATGTATTGTATTTATTTTACTACACCAGAATATAAAAGTGAAGTAGATAACATATTTAGTTTACTTAGATTCCAACGTATATATATACCTGCTTACGTTCATGGAAATCCAAAAACAGCACTTGAGGTATTGCATGAACAAACAAGTATCAAAGAAGCTAACTTAAAAAATATTTTAAGCGAACAAGAAGAATTTTTGAAAGAATATAAAGATATATTATCTAGAATGAAATATACTTTAAATAAAGAGTACGTATATTACGATGCACTAAAATATGTAGTTGGAATGGGTGAAAGATTTAGTATAAATTTCTTTATAGCCTCAAATAGAAAGTTTGAACTTATGTCATTATTTGAAGATAACCACGAGATTGAACTTGAAATAAAACCTGCTACAAGTGACCCAAGAATCCAAACTCCTACTAAACTAAAAAGCAATTGGTTTACAAGCCCATTTCAAACATTTGTAAAAATGTATGGGGTGCCTAAATATGGAACTTTAGACCCTACGTTAATATTCTCAATCACCTATTGTTTATTTTTTGGAATAATGTTTGGAGATTTAGGTCAAGGGTTAGTAATGATTGTCCTAGGTTTGTTAATGACTAAAATAACTAAGAAATTCAAATCTTTTGGCGCATTAATAGTAAGATTAGGTATATTTTCTAGTGTGTTTGGCTTTATATATGGAAGTGTGTTTGGTTTTGAAAATTGGCTGGATTGGTTTTATATTGGTATTCTTCATTTAAAATCTAAACCAATTGAAGTATTTAATCCTTCTACTACGATGATGTTATTAATAGCTACTATAGGATTAGGAATATTTATGATATTATTTTCAATAGGTATAAATATATTCCTTAATTTTAAGAAGAAAAATTATGCTAAAGCTTTATTTTCACATAACGGTATTACAGGATTTATATTTTATGCATTTTTAGTTTCTGCGATTGCTTTACAAATGCTTTTAGGAATAAAACTATTTACTCCGCTTACTATAATATTATTAATAGTAATTCCTGTGTTGTTAATATTTTTACAAACCCCTCTTGAAAGAGTTTTCAAAAAAGAAAAATTTTTCGAAGGTGGAATTGGAGCTTTTGTAATAGATGGATTTTTTGAATTATTTGAAATAATGTTATCGTATTTAACAAGCACAGTTTCATTTGTTAGAATAGGCGGATTTATTGTCTCACATGCTGGAATGATGTTAGTAGTACACACTTTAATGTCTATGACGTCTGGAGCTGGTAGTGTAGCGGTAGCTGTAATAGGTAATATATTTGTTATGGGTTTAGAAGGTTTAGTTGCTGGTATTCAAGGTTTAAGATTAGAGTACTATGAATTATTTTCAAGGTTTTATGAAGCTGATGGCTTAGAATATAAAGCTATTAAATAAAAAAGGAGATTACACAAATGTTATTAAATGTATTAGAAATTATTTTTCCGTTGTTAGGTGTTGGATTGGTATCAATTCCATTTATTTTGGCTTTTAAGAGAAACATCTCAAAAAGCATTATTAAAAGAAGAATCTATACTCATATTGGATTGTTTTTTGGATTAGTAGGGGTGTTAGCTGTCTACTTCTTACTTTTTAGCCCTACTTTAAGAGCTGCAGAAGGTGAAGAAAGTCTTGTTGCTAGCATTACTGGAACACTAGCTCAAGGTTTAGGCTTTTTAGCTGCTGCTTTATCAACTGGTCTTAGTGCAGTAGGCGCTGGTATTGCAGTAGGTAATGCTGCACCTGCAGCTATTGGTGCTTTATCAGAAAATGAAAAGAATTTTGGTAAAGCTATGATATTTGTAGTACTTGGCGAAGGTATTGCAATATATGGTCTTTTGATATCTATATTAATTATCAATAAATTATAAAATGATATCAGTTTTAATAAGTGATGATTTTGATTCAATAGCAGGATTTAATTTAATTGGTATAAAATCATTTTTTTTAGAAACAAAAGAACAACTATTAGATAAAATCAATATTCTTTTAGATGATAAGGATGTAAGCTTAATATTAATAAGTTCTTCTTTAGTAGTTAAAGCTAAAAAAGAAATATTTAATCTTAAGTTGAATACTATTAATAAAATAATATTAGAAGTTCCGTCTATCGAGAACCCTTCATCATTTAGTGGCTTTTTAGATTCATATTTACAAAATAATAATAAACCGGATGGTAAAAATAATGGATAAAAAAAATAGACTAGACAATTTATATGAATACTTTATTTCTTATATTGAAGAAGCTGCTTTAAAAGTGACTACTAATATAGAAAAAGAAATAAGTGAAACTAAAAAAGAAATAGTTTTGAAAATTGACAGTGATTTAGATAATAAATACGGTATTTTATTAAATATGGAAAGTAATAAACTAAATAATAACTTTATCAATGAAAAAAGACTATATACTAATTCTAAATTGTTAGAGTATAATAATTTGAAAATAGAATTAAATAAAACTATTTATAGTTTAGTTGTTGATAAAATAAAAAAATACATTGTTACTGAAGACTATAAAAATAATTTGCTTAATAAGATTAATACTATTAAAGAGATGTCTTTAATTAATCCTGTGTTCACTATAGACACTAAAGATAAAATATTAGAAGAAATATTAATAGAAAATAAATTCAAATATAATAAAAACGCTAATGTAGTGGGCGGGTTTGGAGTAACTTCTATCCAAAGTGCTATTTTTATTGATGAAATATATGTAAACAAATTAGAAAAAATTAAAAAAGTATTTAGTATTGATTTAGGTGAAAACAATGAATAAAATATGTCTAATAAACGGTCCTATTGTAAAAGTAAAAAATAATATAGAAGATTCACTATTTATGGGTGAAATGGTTCATGTAGGAAACCAAAAGTTAATTGGAGAAGTTATTGGTATTGAAAATATTTATACCACTATCCAAGTTTATGAGTCCACTACAATGCTTAGTGTAAATGAGTTTGTTATTGGAACATCTAAACCTATTAGTATTAACCTTGGTCCTGGACTAATTGGAAACATTTTTGATGGAATAGGTAGAAATTTACAAATACTTGAAGATATTGATGGAACTTTTATTAAACCAAAAAGTGAAATTATAACTTTAGATAATAAAAAGAAATGGGATTGTGTTATTAATAAAAATGTAGGAGATGTCTTAAACTACGGTGATATTTTTGGATACACATTTGAAACATCATCAATTAAACATTATTTTTTATGTCCGTACATGCTTTCTGAAATTGTTGAAATAAATAACAATGATAAATTAACTGTGCAAGATTTTTTAATTAAAGTAAAATTGCCTGATGGTACTATAAAAGAAGTATATATGGTTAATAGTTCTCCTATTAAAAAACCTAGACCTTATAAAGAAAGACTAGATTCTAGTATACCTTTAATAACAGGTCAAAGAGTTATAGATACTTTTTTTCCTATAGCTAAAGGTGGTGCTTCTTGTGTACCCGGTGGATTTGGTGCTGGAAAAACTATGTTACAACACCAATTAGCTAAGTGGTGTGACGCTGATATTATTATTTATGTAGGATGCGGTGAAAGAGGAAATGAAATGACTGATGTATTAAATGAATTTCCGCATATAGTTGACCCTAGAACTTCTAAAAGTATTATGGATAGAACAGTTTTAATAGCTAATACTTCTAATATGCCAGTTAGTGCTAGAGAAGCAAGTATTTATACAGGAGTAACTATAGCAGAATATTACAGGGATATGGGATATCACGTTGCTTTAATGGCTGATTCTACTTCAAGGTGGGCTGAGAGTTTAAGAGAAATAAGCGGAAGACTTGAAGAAATACCTGCAGAAGAAGGTTTTCCTTCTTATTTACCTAGCAAACTAGCTTCATTTTATGAAAGAGCAGGATATGTTAAAAACTTTAATGGAACTGAAGGTTCATTAAGTATTATAGGAGCACTAAGTCCTCAAGGTGGTGATTTTAGTGAGCCAGTAACTCAAAATACTAAAAGATTCGTAAGAAGTTTTTGGGCATTAGATAAATCATTGGCGTATAACCGCCATTACCCTGCTGTGAATTGGAATTTAAGTTATTCAGAATACGCAGATGATTTAAGCGAGTACTACTATAATAATATTTCTAAAAACTTTATGTATAATAGAAAAATGTTAGTAGGTTTGTTAGATGAAGAAAATAAAATATTAGAGATTGTTAAATTAATTGGTAGTGATGTTTTACCTGAGAGCCAAAAATTAGTAATAAGAATTGGGGAAATAATTAGAGTAGGATTTTTACAACAAAATAGTTATTCACAAACAGATACATTTGTTCCTTTAATTAAACAATCTAAAATGGCAGAAATAATAATTTATTTATATCAAAAATTAAAAGAGTATATTCAAAGTAATAAATCTTTGTATAATTTAAGAAATTCAAGAATATTTGATGAAGTTATTAAAATGAGAAGTAATACCTCAAATGATAACATTAAGGATTTTGATTTTTATTTTGATTTAATTGATAAAGAATTGGCATAAGGAGAGGATAAATGAATATATATCATATAGGTATTAAACAAATTGACGGTCCATTGATTGTTGTCGATAAAGTTAAAGAAGCACATTACGACGAAGTTGTAAATATTATTACACCTACTGGAAATAGGAAAGGTAGAGTAGTATGGATAGAAAATGAAAAAGCTGCTATACAAGTTTTTAGTGGAACTTCAGAATTGTCTATTACTAATACTAAGACTGAGTTTTTAGGTCATCCTATTTTATTAAAAGTTTCTAAAAACTTATTAGGAAGAATATTGAATGGTTCTGGTGAGCCAATTGATAATTTAGGAGTTTTAGAAGGAACTGATGAAAGAGATATTAATTCAAGTCCTATAAATCCAGTATCTAGAATCTATCCTAAAAGTTTTATTGAAACAGGGTTTTCAGCTATTGATGGCTTAACTACATTAATAAGAGGACAAAAGTTACCTATTTTTAGTGCTTCTGGTTTACCTCATGAAAAATTAGCTGCCTTAATTGCATCTCAATCTAATATCAAAGATAGTGGTAATTTTTGTGTAGTTTTTGGTGCTATAGGTGTTAAAAATGATACTGCATCATTTTTTAAAAAAGAGTTTATTAAAGCTGGTGTTATGGATCATACTGTTATGATAGTAAACACTTCAAGTGATCCAATTATTGAAAGAATATTAACTCCTCGTATAGCTTTAACTGCTGCTGAATATTTAGCGTATACGCTTAATATGCATGTTTTAGTTATTTTAACTGATATGACAGCTTATTGTGAAGCATTAAGAGAGTTTTCTAGTTCTAAAGGTGAAATACCTGGAAGAAAAGGATTTCCTGGATATATGTATTCAGATTTAGCTAGTATATATGAAAGAGCAGGAATTGTTAAAACTGCAACAGGTTCTATTACTCAAATACCAATTCTTACTATGCCTAATGAAGATATAACTCATCCAATTCCTGATTTAACTGGTTATATTACTGAAGGACAAATAGTTTTATCTAAAGATTTAGTATCTGCTAATATTTTTCCTCCAATATCAATATTGCCTAGTTTGTCAAGACTTATGAAAGATGGAATTGGAGAGGGTTTTACTAGAAAAGATCATCAAACTTTAGCTAATCAAATATTCGCTAGTTACTCACGTACTTTAGAAATTAAGAGTTTAGCTGCAGTTATAGGAGAAGATGAATTAGGAGATAATGATAGATTGTTTTTATCTTTTGGAAGATTATTTGAAACTCATTACATAAATCAAACTACTAAAAGAAGTATAATAGAAACTTTGAATTTAGGCTGGGAATTGTTATCAATTTTACCACGTGATACTCTTACTAATACTCCTAGCAACATTTTAGATGAATATTATAATAATAAAGCAGCGTTATTGAAATATAAATTATAATAATGAGCGCTATTTTACCTACTAAGAGCAATTTAATAAATTTAAAAAATACGCTAGTTTTAGCCAAAAATGGTTTAGAGTTAATGAATCAAAAGCGTAATATTTTACTTTCAGAAATTACCAAACTAACTCCTCAAATAGAAAAACTAAAAACTAAAATAGCATCAATTTTTTCATCTTCATATAATTCTTTAAAAAAAGCTAATGTAACTTTAGGATTATCTGTTTTATCTAATTATGAATTTAAAGAAGATAATAATTATAAAATTGAGTATAAAAACATAATGGGTGTTGTTATTCCTCAGTTATTATATGAAGGAAAGTTTGAAAATCCTTCTATAACCTATCATTTTTCAGTTGCTAACTCTTTTTTTGATGAATCTTTAATTGAATTTAGCAGTCTAAAAGAATTATTAATAGAACTTGCGAATATAGATGCTAAAAGCTTTAAGCTAGCAATTAATATTAAAAAGACAGCTAAAAGAGCATCTTCTTTAGAAAATTCTGTTATTCCAAAAATTGTGAATGATATTAAATACATTAGTGAATATCTTGATGAAAAAGAAAGAGAAGAGTTTTCAAGGAATAAAATTATTAAGAAAAAGAAATAGAAAAAATATTATTTAATCGCTTGTTTATCGTTTTTTCTTATGTTGCTAATCAATAGTTATGGCATTATTTTATACATATATTATATAATAAATTTTATTATAAGTGTTGTAATATGATAAAGTAATTTTTAATTTAGTTTTTAATACTAAAATACAACTTTTTTTGCTTAATTTTATGAAGTGAGCATTAGACACGACTTTATTATTAACAAGTTTTTGTTTTATTCTCTAGGATAGTTCTTTTTTCATTCGGAGTTAACCAACCAAGCGAACTATTCGGAATATTGTTAGAACGAATTAGATAAATGCTCATTTTTATAATTAAATCTTCTATTGAATTAAACTTTTCATTTTTATAAAATCTCTTGTTATCATTTCCATGAGACCTTTCAACTTTACCATTATGGGAAGGTGTTTTTATTTTTATTCTTTTGTGTATTATTTCATTTGTTTTAAGAAAAACATCAAATATGTGATTTTTTTCTTTGATGTCATTTTCATTTATATTACAAAACTCGCTCCCGTTGTCAGTTTGGATTACTTTTGGTACATATTTAAAATATTTAATTGCTCTTTTTAGAAAATCTACTGAGTTATAAGCATTTCTTTTGGTGTATGGATAAATAAATCTTTCCCTAGTAGCTTCATCTAATATAGTGTATTGATAGTATTTTTCTTTATTGGTACAACAAACAGCTGGAACATATTTAACATCAAGTTGCATTTTCTCCCCAAACATTAAAGGCGTATTATATATTTTTGGAATATGTTTTTTAGTTTTTTTCTTAATGATTCCTCCGTAATTATTTTTCTTTAATACTCTATATAAACTGTTAGGATGTCTATTATACCCATAATCTCTTTTTAAAATTCCATATATTTCATTTATACCTATATTTTTATGTTTAGCTATCACTTTCTTAATATTGTTTATTTCTAATATTGTATGTGTGTTTGGATGAGCACTTTTAGGTCTTGTGGATTTTGGTAGTAAACTTTCTTTAGAACCAGTATAAAGTTTATTTCATCTATATATGCTCCTTCTTGATATTTTATAATATTTTTCATAATATAAAATATTTTTAATATCCTTTCTATAACCAATTACTATGTCTTCTTTTTCTTTTACTGATAACTTAATTATTTTACTCATTTTTATCTCCTTTTTTATAACAAGTGGCTTTCGCTTCGCTCAATCCAACAATAAAGTCGTGTCTTACAATTTTAACAAGACAACACTCGCTAAACCGCTATGTGTTTGTCTTGTTTTATTTAAAATTTTTAAAAACACGATACCTTTATATTGTATATTTTCTTTGATATCGTGTGTATAAAAATGCATAAAAACCATTACTATAATAATGGTTAAATTATAAATATTGGTATATACTTTTTTGTTATTACATTCGTAAATGGATACGGTTTAAAATATCTAATGCATCTTTAAAGATGATGTATTTAAAATTATCATCACTAAAGTTACCTATTATTACTAGTTCTATAACTGTATTATCTTTTACTTCTAAAAATATAAAAGTATTCAATCCTCTGCTATATAATACACGTTCACCAGACTTATTAATATACTTAATAATATAAGTTAAAGTGTTACCTTTTAGTAAGTCTTCTTTGGTTATTGCTTTAAAATCATTAGTACCGAATATATTTTTTAATTTCTTATCAAAAAGTACTTTCTCTCTTTTAGATTTTGAAAAAGAATAGTGCTTTTCTTCTACTAACTCCAAATTAGTATCATTTGGAATATAAAATATACCGTGAAAATGGGTTCTACCAGTAGGACTTTTTTCAAATACTCCCATATATAACCATCCATATAATGTATGGTAATTAGCTAACTTCTTTTTTAGTTTAGAAATAAAACTTTCTTCGGTATGCTTATTATCATCATAAGTTAAAGTGACGAAATAATTAAAGTTATTTGAATATCCTTTGTTATAAAATCTTTTCTTTCTACTGTAAAAGTTTTTTTTCACTCTTAAAATATTGTTTTTAATAAATAATTCTAAATCTATATCTATTTCTTTAAAATTGTTTATAAACATATTATAAATATATTTAAATAACTCTTCTTTATTTGTAACTTTATCTTCTATTGATTTATTATAACACTCACTAAAGAACTCTTTATAAATATCGTTGTTATTCTTACATATCTTCTTATTTTTATATCCCAACTTTAAAGTTCTTTCACTAACATAATTTTTTAGTGAAACTGCTTCTAAATCTTTATTTTTTAAAAATAATCCACTACCTAAATAATTAGACCCATCATAAGAAACTTTTAATAATTCCATAAATTTATTTACTCCTTTTTATTTTATCTAAATGTTCTAACAAATTGTTAATAAAATAGCTGTTTTCTAAAGATAACTCATCTAATGATGCTTTAGTCTCCCTAAACTCTTCTAAGTCATTAATACCTATACTACTACATAGTGATTTATATGTAAAATAATCACTAAATGCATCTGTTGAAAACCTATTACTATATAACTTTTTAAAAGATAAATAATAATTGTGTTCACTAAACTCTTTTATTTCTACTCCATTTTCTAATTCTAAAGTTAAAGGATAATATGAAAATGTATTATTAAGTTTAGAATAATGATTTTTAAATTTAGAAACTACTATTTTAAGTAAATAAAATAGTAGTGTATTATCACTTCTATTATAGCGGTAGTTATAATAAATATTTCTAAATTTAGATAATAGAAAATCATTTATTATTTCTTCAAATATAAAAAATAGTAAATGATTTTTCTTATCGTGCTTTTCTTTAATATAAACTATCTTTTCACATAAATCTCTAGCATCTGCTCCAAGTGAACTTTCACGCTGTTCATCTAAATATACTTTAATAAATGGATAGTTAGATACAGTAGCACTATGCCTAGCCATTTTTAGCCATAAATTAAATAAATCATTCTTTTGATTAGTTTCTAAAGTATTTATTTTAGTTTCTTTTAAATCTAACATATTACCTCTTTCCTTACCTACTTCTGATATACATATAACTCCAAATTCAAAGCTATTTCTTTTTTTATTATCACTTACTAAAGTTTTGCCTAATCTTAAACTATCAAAATCTAATATATGGGAATGTCTTGTATATGCTTGTTGTAAATCTACATTCTTTTTAAAAAAGTCAGTATTCCATAATGGAAAGTTAGACAAAGAATATAAGATATTATCAGTTCTAATACTATAATTAGTTACTAATAAAGAACTTTCAACTATATAAATAAAATATAACTTAGAATATGTTAATAAACTACTATATAAATATGTATTAGATAAGTTATCTTTATAATATAAACCGTGTAACTTAAAATTATAATTAAAACAATTTCTAGAATTACTATGTTTACTAAAATTAACTTCCATTCTCTTAATAAATAGTGTTAGTGTAGCTAAGTTATATACTATATGTTTCCTTATTAGATTCTTAATACACTTTTCTAAATTTATATAAGGAAAATATGGAAACTTCAAATCTTCTTCTAATAGTAATTCAAAAGCTTTATCTTTAAACATTATATCTTGACTTAAAGACATATCAGTCATTAAAGAAGTTTTACCTTTATTCATATTACCACATATTAGTACTACTTGACCAAGACTATTAATTAAACCTCTATTTTTATATTCATTATGATTAAGTTTAGCATATCCTCTTGATAGCCTTATTTTATATATTAGTATTAAGCCTAACATTACCCAAACTACTAAAGGTATACTTTTAAACATAGGTATTAAATCTAATATCAGTTTATAAAATTGAATATAGATATTACCAAAATCTAAAGAGAAAATAAAATAAAAATAAAATGATATAAATTCCAATACTATTGTAAATATGTTAAAGTTAAAACACCACACTATAATCCATAATATAAGTATAATTCTTTTACTTTTTATATAAGCTATAAAGTTTAGTATCCATTTTTTTATTGGTGTATATGCTTTAGTAATAAAAAGTTTATATAAATATAAATACTTAGAATCGCTAGAAGTCTTATTATTGTTAGGTTTAAAGTATTGTTTATATTTAAAATATATAAGTAATAAAAAAGGTGCTACCACTAGTAATACTTTAGCTAGAACTTGTAATATATGTAAAAGTAAAGATATAAATGATAAAAAGCTATCTAATGTAAATAAGGTTTTAAAGTAAGCCATTATTTTAATTTTGAATAAATCGAAGTTAACAGGTATTATTATATTAGGTGGTGTTGTTCCACCTCCACTTAAAATTCCATAATGATTAGGTATCATAGTTACGCTTATACTAAAAGAATATTTAATATCAAATAATGAACAAAAATAATAAGCTATACTTAAACCTATATCTTTAAAGCTATCAAGTAATCTATATAGTGCATCATAATATAAAAATACACTTAAAGCAATAAATCCTAAAGTAATTAAGATAACTAGATATAGTTTGTAGTGTTTAAATATACGTTTTATCATATTGTTACTGCCTTATTATAAAAGTACATATTATAAGTATATAAATACAATGTATCACTGTCTATAATAAAAAAAACAAAGCTTTCATCGTCATTAGATAAAGTAATTATAATATCATTTATTATATAAGTAGTAAAATTATAGTGTTTATCTTCAATAGTAAATAATAACTTATTATTATAATAATCAAAAAGTATAAAAGATACTTTAGTAGTATTTTCATACTTCTTATTATTTAAATCATCTATAGTATATGATTTATTACTATTTATACGTGTAAAGTTATAAACTAAGTAGCTAATAATAAACAAAATAAAAATACTAGCTACTATAAATATTATCTTTCTTATTTTCATAAGAATAAGTCCTCCTTTTTAGTTTATATAGATGTTAATGATATATAGTGTTTAAACAATCACCAAGATATTGTCCATTATTTTCATAAATAAAATCACTTCCAAATACTTCACTAAATAATTTATTTTCTACATATAAAGGATAACCATTTCCATCTGTTAAATCAAAGCTAAGAAATATATAATTAAATTCTTCATTATTAAATATAAAAGATAACCACCATTCGCCATCTATTTCTTCTAAATGAGTATAGTATCCATACCAATTATAAAAATCAACAGAAGTACCTACAAAATGAGAATTATAACTATTATAAGACGGTAACCAAGTAATTAAAACAATCCCATTATACCAACCATTATAAGATCCGCCTTTTATAGTAATTGTTCCTGTAATTGAATTGTAAAAATTCATTAAATTAGTAACGTTTATAGCAGGAACTATAAAATCATCTTGACCTACAACTTTATTACCCCACTCGCTATACATTTCATATGCAGAATGTTCTAATATATTTTGTAAAGTTATATTACCTTGAGGATTGTAATTAGTAGACATACCACT
>JAITXV010000123.1 GCA_031284605.1 Acholeplasmatales bacterium
AGGAACTTACGCTATGTTAACACGCGTTATGTGTCCTATGTTTGGTTCTTATATTTCATTTTGTGTAGGACCATTTACAGATTTAAAAGATAACGGTCAAATGTCGTTAGAATTAATGGCTGCTATACTTAATTCACCAGAATTTAAGGGGAAATACTAATATGAAAAAGATATTGCTTAGTTTATTATTAATTATTACAATAGTTTGTTTTATTTCTTATAAGAGTAATGCATCTATTAAAAAACAAGTTAAAGAAGAAGAAAAAGCTCAGGTTATTGTGTTAGCTGGTGGTGAGAATATGGTTGGATACTCATACTCATATCACTTATATGAACAAGACCCTAGAACTAAAGTTAAGAAAGAAAAATATGAAGAATTTAAAAATGGTTACGATAATGTTAAAATTTTATATAAAAATATGACTAGCACCTCTAGTGTTAATAATCATAGTGATGTATTTATAAATGCTAAGATAGGACTAGGAAAATACGCTGATGAAAATTATCTTGAAGGATGCTTTGGTCCTGAACTAGGATTAGCAGAATTGTTGTCATACTACTATCCTACTAAAACTACATATATTATTAAATATAGTGGATCTGGTCATGCTAGTCTACTAGACGAATATAAACCCCAAACTGGATTATACTATAAAGGATTAGTTGATTTAGTAAATACAGGATTAGAAATGCTTGATGCACAAAATGTAAAATATGAAATTAGTGCTTTGTGTTTTGCACAAGGTGAATGGGATGCATACAACCAAAATACTGTGTATATGCAAGCACTTAGTAATTTTGTAAGTAGTTTTAGAAGCCTTTATAGCGATAAAGCATCTTCTAAAGGAATAGCCTTTATAGATAGCGGTGTTAGTGCTTTTTATACTGATTATAAAGTAATAAATAATATTAAATATCAGTATTCACTTTTAGAAAGTGATAATTATTATATTGATACTATTAAAGAAAACCTTACATATAATTTAGATAGCACAGATAGAAAACATTGGGATTCGTACAGCACTTTGTTACTTGGAAAGTATTTTGGTCAAAAAATACTTGAGGCTTATAAAAAATGAAAACAATTAAATATATTCTATGCGTGTTTTTAGTATTTTTTATAGGATTATTTTTTATATCATGCAAAAAAGATAATAATCAAGAAGAAGAAGAAGTAGAAGACAAGATAGAAAGTGTGTCGTTTTTAGTAAGTGAATTGTCTTTGAAGGTTGGAGATAACTACCAAGTAATATTAGTAGTTAGTCCAAGTAATATGCCGTACACTGCTACATTTAAATCAAACAATACTAATATAGCTACTATTTCTAGAGGCGGAGTAATTGAAGCTTTAAGCGCTGGAAATACTACAATTACGGTTGAAATTGACCTTTTACAAAGCCAAATGAGCTTAAATGTAAGAGAAGATGAAGTAGTACCACCATTACCCCCAGTTCCACCTGTAGTAAATTTTGATGGTGAAGGAACATTTGAAAACCCTTTTCTAATACCTTCTTTAGAAAAATTATTACTTTTAAGAGATTTAGTTATTGAAGAAAATGATATAACCACAAACTATTTTTTACAAACCCAAGATATTGATTTAATAAGTATAGATAACTGGGAGCCAATTGGAGTAGGTGGAATACCATTTGAAGGTACTTATGATGGAAATAACAAAAAAATAGAAAATTTAAGTATTAATAGTAATAAATCTTTCCAAGGATTATTTGGATTTGTTACAGGAACTATTAAAAATGTAAATGTTTATGGGAATATATCAATTCATTTTGTTGGTGCTTATTCACATTCAATCGTAGGAGGAATAGCTGGAGCTATTAATAACGGGGCTATAATAGATAATTGTAATAATTATGTTAATATAGAAGCGGATTCATTTGCGGGTGGAATAGTTGGTGAAATATTTAGAAATGATTTCCTACAAACTAGAGAATATGCACAAGTTATTAATTGTACTAATTATGGTACAATTACAGGAGATGATAGAAGTGCTATATATGAAGAGGCTAAAGAATTTGGTGGAATTGCTGGTGAGAACTATGGTCTAATTAAAAATTGTGTAAATAACGGAGACATAATTTTAACTGGTGAAAATACAGCACACGCTGGTGGAATAACTGGGTACCACTGGTTGCCATATCAATATGGAACTGACATAGGCGAATACCCTAACTCAGTATGGTCACTTGATAATTATGAATTTTTCGCAATAGAGAACTGCGTAAATAATGGTAATATTACAGCTAATAGCTATGCTGGTGGAATAGCAGGTCAAGCTGTTTTTGGGATAAAAAACTGCATAAATAATGGTAATATAAACGGAGATAGAATGCTAGCTGGAATAGTTGGTATGGAAGGAACTACCGGAACTAAGACGTTATTTTTAGGTGTTATTAGTGGATGTACTAATAACGGAAATATAAATGGAGTAGGAAAATATTTAGCTGGAATAGTTGGATATTCGTATAACGCAATTGATAATTGTATAAATTATGGAAATATCCAAGATGGTGAATATGCGGGTGGTATAGCAGGACTAAATGCTTCTCCAGTCACTAATTCTAAAAATTACGGCTTTGTTAAAGGCTCTATATGCATAGGGGGAATTTCAGGAGTAAACGGAAGATCAGATACTACAGAACCAATATTTTCAAAAATTATAAATTGTGATAACTACGGAGATGTTACAATAAGTTCTAGACATGGTGGTGGAATAACTGGTTATAGTTATTTCAACATAGAAAACAGCACTAATGAAGGTAATATATTAGGTGGCCCATCTTCTTATAATATAGGTGGTATAGCAGGCTATCTAAGCAGTGGAAATATTTTAGAATGCATAGCAGTTAGTGGAGGTGTAATTACAGGGTATTACGGATTAGGTGGTATAGTAGGATGGAATTTACAAAGTGGTTCATTAATTGAAAATTGTGTTAATAACGCTACTATTCAATCTTTAAATGAAACTAGCGGAGCTTCTCACATTGGAGGTATAGTTGGTATGCATGGAAGTACTAATACTATTAAGAACTGCACTAATAACGCGCGCATAATAGGAGTTGGTGGGAATGATACCGCTAGCACAAGGACTGGAGGTGTAGGCGGAATAGCTGGAAGTTTTTATAGGGGAAGTATAGTTACTAATTCTACTAATAATGGTGAAATATTTGGAAGAAGCAGAATTGGTGGAATAGTAGGGTACGGAGATTGTAACTCCTATTCGGTAATTGAATCGTGTATTAATACAGGAATTATTCATTCATCTACACCATCTGCTGCTTATACTGGATGTATTGTTGGGTATATGACTAGTGGAAAAATTCTAAATTGTATAAATTACGGATTATATGAAGCGATAAGTGCTGCTACAAACATAGGTTATATTTATGGTTATCAGTTAGGTGTAACTTTAACTAATAACCAAGATTTGCATGATATGGAGGGATTAGCAGATGAATTTAACTAAAAAAATAATAATAAGCATAATGTTGATAGCATTTTGTCTAATAACATTTTCTTTTAAAACAGTAATAGCTAAGGATTTAACAATAATTGATATAGACAGTATCATTAGAGAAGAAGAAAAAATTGATAATATAATTCCAGTACCTGAGCATATACTTGATTATAGCTTAGCACAACAAGATACTTTAACTTTTTCAAATAAAAATGATTATAGTGTTTGGAATGGTTCACTTTCTGATGACACCCTAGCTTATGAGTATGGTGAAATTAAACAGCGTGATGAATCTACTTCCTTTTATTTAACAACAATTGGTGGGAAAACTCCTACTCAGTTAAAATTTTATGATAATAAATTTAATTCTATAAGTACTAAGGATGGAGTAATGTTTTATGTTGATTCAAGAGGCATATATGATTCTAGTGATTTAAATATAGAGTTTAATCTCTACATATCTAATACTACTTATCCTAGTGGAAGTACTAATGCATTATATGTTCCTTTTATTCCTAGAAATAATTCCTTTTTTTATAGTTATGATATATATAGTGGGGATTGGAATAGCACTATAATAAACAATAATAGGCTTTTATTACAAGAAAATTTTAATAGTTATATTTATATTCCGTTTATTTCTTTTATAAAATCTAGTGAATCTGGATACGGAGTTATTCCTAATGATACTATAACTAACGGTATATCTAGTGGATATATTTTTCCTAGAATATTTAAATTTACTTTTTTATTAAATGACAATGCAGAAAGCCAAACTAGAATAATTATTGATAATTTATCATTTGTTAAATTATCTAGCACTACTCACACACATAACTACTCTTATTATTCACACGTTTCATCATCGTGCGTGATAAATGGTTATGATATTTATAAATGTGATATATGCGAAAATATCATTTATCAAAATATAGAAGAGTTGTTACCACATAACTATATAAATGATATATGCGCAGTATGTGGGAAAGTTGAAGATGGTAAGAATATAGGCAATGAAAATGTTGTAACTTTTACTTTCAACTACGGCTCTCATTTTAATGAAGAAAAGGTATATCTTAGAAAAGGTCAAACTGTTAGGTATGAAAATATTCCTTTAAAGTTCACTTATATAGAAGATTTATATACTTATACGTTTAATTGCTGGACTATAGATGAAGATTGTATTGATTTAGTTAATCCAATTGGAATTGTAGCTTCTAGTGATATGACTTTTTATGCTAGATTTATAAATTCATCATATGATAATATTAAATATAGACAAATGACTAGTATTTTTTCTATGAATGGAGGCTATAATATAACAAGAGGCACTGTAGTATTTTCAGGCGATTCTAACACCGCTTTAAATACAATGTTAGTACATGACTTAGCTCCACAGATACCTGCATATAATAATTCTGTTGCAGGTAGCACAAGCTATGATAAAATAATGTATTTGAAACCACTAGTATTACAATTTAGACCTAAAATTGCAGTGATAAATATGACTAGTAACGATGTAGCTTATCATAATATGAGCAATAAAGCTGTAAGATCAAATATTATGTTTATATTTGATCAATTACAAAAATATTGTCCAGATTCAATATTAGTAGTACCAAGTATGAATCCAGTTCCAGGCAGAAGTGAATACTGGGAGTGGGAATATAGAATAAATCAGTGGTTTATAGAAAATACAGCTGATTTAAAATATTTTGAATTTGTTGATGGATATGATGCTGCAATGGAAGCATCTCTTAGATATCCTGATGGCTGGGAATTTTGGACACATTATGACTTAGAAGGTTTAAGAGCATCTCTACAAACTTTAAAACTTAAACTATTAGAACTAATGGTTGAATATAACATAACATTTTAATACTTAATTACAAAACTAGACTTTTTGGTTAATCCAAAAAGTCTAGTTTTTCTTCTAATTTTAATCCTAACTTAGTAATTAAATCTGTAATAGGCTTAATATGTTCACCTTTTAACAATTTAGGATTATGAGCATCATATCCTAAGATAAATTTAGTACCTTTATATTTAGAAGCAATATTATAAAAAAAGTAAGTTGGATAATGAGGATATCCATTACAGTTGATTTCTAAATAACAACCGTTTTTAATACAACTTTCAATAATCATTTTACTAGCTATTTCACAATTTTTAGAAGGATTATTAATACTGTACAAAAATAAATCAGGGTGTGCTAAATATTTAAAATAACCCGTACTTAAAGCATTTTCAATAGTTTTAGCGTATAAGATTACATTGTCTTCATTTAGATCATAGTAAGAATTATATTTTTTACCATCAGCAAAGAAATGATGAATTCCTAAAACTAAGTAATCTAAGATTCCTAATAAATACTCATAATGGCTATGAAGTAGATTGTTATAGTCTATTTCTAGTGAGACGTATATTTTTATGTTAGTATATTTCTTTTGACACATTCTTATATCTTTTAAATAAATATTATTAAACTCTAGTTCAGTCATATAAGTATCTAAATGTTCGCTTGTATAATCGTTTTCACTCATAATATAAGAAGGAATACGTGCATGATCGCTTATACCTATAATATCAAATTTATTATTAATTGCTTCTTTTATGTAGTCTTCCACACTTCCTACTGCGTGGTTACATAATAATGTGTGTGTATGATAGTTTGTTTTCATATATTGCTCACTCTTATTATTTAAAAATACTTTTAATAATATTTAATACATTATTAACTTGAGAACTTTTATGTTCTTTAGTAGCGCAATAATAAGCAAAGTGTTCACAGTTGTTAGAAATAACATTGTAATAACTCCCATAAAACTTATTTTGTCCTAAAAAGGATCTAGCAGTTTTAATACATTCTTCTCTGTCATAATCCAAATCATCAACTTCTAAAACTCCTCCTTTTAAAAAAACACTTAAAGAAGTTTCAATGATATACACTTGTTCTAAACTTTCGGGAATATCTTCATTTATCCCAGTATAATGGATAACTCTATCATTTCCTGATAATATTCCGTAATGATAATATAATCCTTTTCTATTAACTTTAACTATATCTCCAATATTAGCCACATACACCTCCTTAGAGTATATTATATTTATTTTACACCTAAAACAAATATAAAACATTTATTTTGAATAATTAAAATTCCTGCAAACGTTTTCATTTAGTTATTGTATTATTTTTTATATTTAAAGTATAATAATAGTGTATTAAGATAAAATATATGAAATACCCTTATAATTAAATAAAAAGCGAACGTTTTATGTTTTTTTACGTCTTATTATATAGGAAGATATAAATTCTTCTCTAATGAGTATTATAATGAAAAAGTTATTTTTATTATTATTTAGTTGTTTATTACTAGTATCTGTAAGTAGTTGTGGGACTATAAAAAGCGGATTTGGAGGTTCAGATAAACCTCTTCCAGTGGTTCATTTTGAAATTGCTTATAAGTTAAACAATAAGGCATATAAAGTAGGAGATAAAGTTGTTATTAAAGTTTCTAGCGGTTCTGAACACTACTATGAAAAAACGGAAGGAGGATTAGAATATGTAGCCAAAAGTAATTATTATATTAACAAACTTGGTGAATTAATTTTTCATAATGAACCTTATTACGACAAAGAAGGTCGTTATACAACAGACCCTTACGATAATTTTGCGTATCAGATATTTAGCGGTGATACAGTATATGCTTATCATGAACTTCCAAATTTTAGAAGCTACACATTATCTGCAACCCCTCCAAAACCAGTAACTAAAGAATGGCATTGGGTTTTTAGTAATAGTGATGAAGTTACATTAACAGTTAATAAAGAAATGATAGAGAAAGCAAATGGAAGATACACGTCACTAGAAATAAGACTTGTTTCATATAAAGATAAAGAAGAACTAAACGCTCCAATCCATAACATATATATGAGCCAAATCTACATCACTGGGACTAATATTTATTATCATATAAAAAATAATAAAGTTATATTTTCTGCTTATTATTGAAATAGTTACTATAATTACTAAGTGTAGATTATTATTTTAGGTAAATATCTTTCTTATTGTACAATTAAAAAGATAACAGTGATACTGACTGTTATCTTTTTAATTTTTAATCTAAATTATATTCCTCGTATAAATCAAGTAGTATATCATTAATAACTTCATTTTCTATATCTACCTTTCTTTTGGGTAAATTTAATATAAATGCTTCTATCTCATATTGTAAATCTATTGAGATATTTTTTTGTTTTATAATAATATCTTTTACTTCATTTATATATTTAACAAAATCAGTTTGAATAGTAGGAGTATCATTATAGAAAGTACTTCTATCAATTAATAATAAAAAATATAAAACGCTAGTAGGTTGTGATTCTAAAAAGCTTTCATCATTAGTAGTTTTAGAAATGATATCTTTTAAATTAATAATGCATTCTTTAAAATAACTATATCCAAAATTAAATATTAAATCTTCTTCAATTGAAAATTTTGGATCATCTATTACTTTATTATATAAATAATCAAGTAATACAATAGACGGGTGAAAGTGATGATAATAGTGTGAAGAAATTTTATTTAAAGAACTAATTAATTGTTTATTAGCTTCTAAAAATAAAGTATAGTCTTGGTATGTTTCTTCTTTATGTGCATCCATTATTATTAGTTTTTATT
>JAITXV010000016.1 GCA_031284605.1 Acholeplasmatales bacterium
TATAAAAACTTAGAAGATAAGTTTAGCACGTCTTATTATGAATTATCTGATTGCTTTACTAATCTAAAAAAAGAAATAGATGAGTTAGATTTTGATAGTTCTTACCTTGACAAATTAAATAATAGACTTTCAGATTTACAAAAGTTAGAGAAAAAATATGGTATGTCTAACAATGAGTTAGTTGCGTATAAAGAAAAAATCAAAGAGGAATTAGGTTTAGCAATAAATTATGATAACTATATTAAGGAAGCCTATGCATTAGTAGATGCTAAATATAATAAACTTCTAAGGATTGGAAACACTCTAACTAAAAATAGAAAACTATTAGCAGATAAATTATGCAAAATGATAATAAACGATGCTAATTTTTTAAATTTAGAAAATATATCTATTAAGATGGATTTTTTAACTAATCAAAAAGTAGAGTTTAAAGACAATGGGATTGACAATGTCTCTTTTTTAGTATCTTTTAATGAAGGAGAACCACTAAAACCATTTGTTAAAGTATCTTCAGGTGGTGAAAAATCAAGAATATTTATGATATTACAATTTATTATTACTAAATTAAACAACCAATCTACTTTAGTACTAGATGAAATTGATACAGGAGTTAGTGGAAGAACTAGTGGCTTAATAGCTAAGATGATGCAACAAAATTCTGCTTCAATTCAACTTATAGTTATAACTCACTCAGTTATTGTAGCAGGTGTAGCCTCTAACCACTATAAAATAAGCAAAATAAAAAATGGCAGTCATATTACAACTACCATAAAATTATTAGATATCTCACAAAGAATAATTGAGCTAGCATATATGTTGTCTCCTGAAGAGATAACAGATAGTGCTATAAGCCAAGCTAAGACTATACTAGGTATATCTTAGTCAATTACTTAATTGCTTGTAAAACAATAGCTACTACTAAACTAACTATAATAATAGCTCCCATTCCAAATATCAATATCCAAACAACAATTTTTCCAAATAAAGAATCAGATGGATCCTTTAAAACGGGTACTTTTGTACCATCTACACTTACTTTTGATTTCTTCTTAACACTCTTTACTTTTGCATTACTTTTAGTAGCCATAGTTCACCTTTACAATATATTTTATATTATTATACACCATTTTTAAAAAAAATACCAAAAGAGAGATAAAATGATACAAAATAAACCGGAAATTAAAAAAAATAAGAATAAAGTTATATTTCATATTGATTTAAATCAGTTTTTTTGTAGTTGCGCAATTATTAAAGAACCTTATCTTAAAGGAAAGAAGATAGCAGTTGGTGGAGATGCAATATTACAAAAAGGGATTATATCAACCGCCAGTTATGAAGCTAGAAAATTTGGAGTACATAGTGCTATGAGTGTAAAAGATGCACTAAACCTAGTTCCCGATTTAATAGTTGTTCCTATAGACTTTAGTTTATATATCAAAAAATCAAAACAATTTTTTAAATTATTAAGTGAATATACTGAATTTTTAGTAGAAGGATCTATAGATGAAGGGTATTTAGATATTACTAAACTTTCAGAGGCGAGGAGCCCTTTAGAAATAGCTAAAGAGATCCAGGATAGATTATTGAATGAATACAATTTACCTTGTAGTATTGGTATTAGTTTTACTTTATTTTTAGCTAAAATGGCATCTGATTTAAAAAAGCCACTAGGAATTACTTTAATTAGAAAAAATGACATCATTCCTTCTATTTATTCACTTCCAATTGAAGATATGTTTGGAATTGGTAAAAAAACCTATCCTATTTTAAAAGAAATGGGAATAAATAAAATTGGAGATTTTACTAAAGAATCTAATAAAGATAAAATATTATCTATAATGAGTTATGATTTATACCAAAGTTATTTAAATTGTCTTTTAGGAAAATCAAGCAACATAGTTGACCCTTCTAAATATAGTATACCTAAATCTATTAGTACAGAAACTACCTTAAATGGTATAGTTAGTGATTTTGAAACAATTTTATCTGCAATTAAAACTTTGTATGAAAGAGTACATAAACAACTTTGTGGGTACGGGATGCTTGGTAAAACTTTTGGACTAAAATTTAAAGATGCTAATTTTAAAAGTATTACTAGAAGTAAGACTTCTACTTTTTATACTAATGACTATGATAATGGGCTAAGAATGTTAACTAACATATTAGAAGAATATTATAATGATCAAGAAATAAAATTAGTAGGAGTTTATATTTCTAACTTGATAAACAAACAAGACTTAAAAGATGAAGAGTATAATTTGTTTACTTATGAGAAGATATTACGAAGGTTAGGTTTATTTTAAACATATAACGTTTTTAAATAGCATTTAAGCATTTTTTTAAATAATCGATTATTTCACTAACATCACTATAACTAGCGCTTGTAGCACTAGTATAAGCTATATTTTGGTATCTTTTCATTAACTTTAAGTTTTTTATTATGTCATCAGCGTTTTCAATTAATATACTTTCCTTAATCGTTTTATTATTTTTGCCTTTTTCTAATAATTCAATAGAATTAGATGATGTAGTATCCCCAATTACTAATAAAACTTCACAATCATCTAAAACGCTTATACTACGAAGTCTTTTTACAAATTCATTACAAGTTCCACCTAAATTTATTAAAAAAGGATATAATTGTGCTGCTTTATTTTTTATTTTTTCATATAGTTCTGTGTTATAAGTAGTTTGACTAATAATATAAATTTTATCATTTTTATCAAACTCTAGTTTGTTCAAATCATCACAATTAGTAATTAAGTATAAATTATTAATTGTTTTAAAATATTCACTTTCTGGATGGTTTTTTTTACCTACAAATATAACTTTTCCGTCTTTTGAGGCATCAAGTGCAGTTTTATAATTTTTCTTTATTATATTACAAGTAGTAAATACGTGATTAAAAGAATTATATATATTATGGTTTAATTTCTTTTCTATTCCAGTGTGAGCGCTATACACTAAAGTATTGTGGCTGCTAGGCCCAAAAACTGTATCGTCTTTTAAAAATTCTACATTATTATTTTTTAATAAATCCAAATTAACTTTTTTATTATGAACAATTGAAGAAACTAAAAAAACTTTTTCTTTAGAAAGTGAACTAACTATTTCTATTGCGTTTTTAACACCCTTACAAAAGCCAATTGGCTCTAATTCTTTTATATTCATACTAATATTATATATTAATATTTAGAAAAAGGACTTTATTTGTTTTATATGGTAAAATAAAGGTATGTATAATATAAATGATTTAATGAAGAAAGCAAAATTTGATAGTTTAAGTGATATCCAAAAAGAGTTTATTGATAATTTTTTAGTTAATAAACATTTAGTAGGTGTATCAAAAACAGGTACTGGAAAAACTCACGCTTACTTATTTCCTATTTTAGCTTCTATTACTAATGATTCTCTTGAAACCTTAATAGTAGTTCCTACTAATGAGTTAGTTTTTCAAATTACTAGCATGATTAGCAATTTGGAATTAGAAAATATAAATGTTTTAAGTATAACAGCTCTAACTGATAGAGCAACAGTTCTTAGAAAAATTGATAATAATACTTCTAGTATTATAGTTACTACTCCAAACAAGTTAAAAGAACTAGTTATAGACAAAAAAGTATTAACACTTGAATCTATTAAATATATAGTACTAGATGAAGCAGATATGATGTTTGATGAAGCTTTCTTAGAAGAAATAGATTTATTATTAGAGAAAGTAAAAGACCCTAAAATACTACTTATGTCAGCTACAATTACCCTAAATATGAGTACTTTTATTAAAAAATATTTCGGCTCTTATAAACTTTTAGATACAACTGCGTCTACTACTTTAGATATTGAATATAGACTTTTTAGAATAAATGCAATTAGCAGAATAGATTTTCTTTTTAGATTGTTACCTTTAATTAATCCGTATTTATGTTTGATTTTTATCTCAAATAAAGATGATGTAAATACAGTATACGCCAAAATGGTAGATAATAAATATAATGTATGCAAATATTCTAGTGATTTATCACTAAGAGAAAGAAAAAATTTATTTTTAGATATTAAAAATTTAAAATATCAATATGTAGTTACTAGTGACTTATTTTCAAGAGGTATAGATATAGTAGCTAGTGAAATAATAAATTATGATTTTCCTAATAATTTTGAATTTTTTATGCATAGAAGCGGAAGAACAGGAAGAATGAAAGCAAGTGGAATAGTTGACATCATTGCTAGCAAAACTGATTCAAGAAATATAGAAAAATTAAAAAATTATAAAATTAACTATCACGATTATCAAATAAAAGGTGATAATATTGTTAAAAAAGAAAGACACGTTAGTGCTATATCTAGTGAGTTACAAAATGAAATTAAAAAGATAAAGAAACCTACTAAAGTAACGCCTAATTATAAAAAGAAAAATAAAGAACAAATAAAAGAAATTAAAAATAAAATTGTTTCAAAAAAGATAAGGAAGAATAGAGGATGGGATTAATAATTGGTTCACATGTAGGGCTTACTAGTCCTGATTATTATTTAGGCAGTGTGAGGGAAGCGTTAAGTTATAACGCTAATGCTTTTATGATATATACAAGAAGCCCTCAAAGGTCTTATAGTATACCGCTTGAAAATTTAAAAGAAAAAGAAGGAAAAGAACTGCTAGAAAGTAACGGTAGTATAGATGTTAACAATATTGTAGTACACGCTCCTTATATCTTAAATTTTGCATCAGATGACGAAATTAAAAGAAATTTTGCGTTTGAACTTTTAAGCGATGAGATTAACAGAACTGCTTATCTTAATATAAATAAAATAGTTCTTCATCCTGGAAATGCAACTAATTTAAATAGAGAGCAGTCACTAGCTTGGGTAATTGAAGGGTTAAATAAAGTAATAGAAAATACTAAAAATTGTAATGTTAGAATTTTGTTAGAAACTATGGCTGGTAAGGGTACTGAAGTTGGAATTAAATTTGAAGAATTAAAATATATTATAGATGGGATTAATAATAAAGAAAGAATTGGGGTATGCATTGATACTTGTCATATGTCTGATGCTGGATATGATGTTTTAAATAATTTTGATAAAGTGTTAGATGAATTTGACAAAGTCGTTGGTATTTCTTATATTAAATGCATACATTTAAATGATTCGCTTAATGCAGTTAGTTCCCATAAGGATAGACACGCTAATATTGGTTATGGATATTTAGGTTTTGATTGTTTAATGAAAATAGCGTATAATGAAAAATTATCTAACATACCAAAGATATTAGAAACACCTTATATTAAAGGTGTAGCGCCATATAAATACGAAATAGAGATGTTAAGAGATAAAAAATTTAAAGAAATAGTAGTGCAGTAGTAATACTAAACAATATAGATAATTTTAGTTTTTATTTTAAATTCCAAGCTCTTTGGATAAAATTTTTAACAGATTCAGAATTTTTTTTATTTCCGTAATATCTAGTTTTTTAATAATATACCCATTTCCTTCGTAAAGCACTGCTTTTCTTATAGCTTTATTTAAAACAAAGAATCTTTATGAGTAGAACTAATTTTTTAGTACATATTAGAAATTGCCTAAAGAACTATCCCCCCCTAGATGGTAGTTAGAAATGAAATATATCTTCTAAAAGAAAACATTTTTATTTGTGTTATTATTTTTATATGAAATTATAATCAAACAAATATTTATAATTAATTTTTTTTGAAAGTTTATTATATTTTAGAATCTACTAAAAAACTTAATCCAATTATTAATATAATAAAATATAAGTTCTACGATATAACACCATAGAACTTATATTAATTAATCGCTAACGTTACTAAAAACACCACTATAGTATAAAGCTAATACAATACCTACAATTACCGCTATAATAACTAATATATGTACTAATACCTTAACAGCACTTACTGGTCTATGACCTGTTATTTTAGCACTAACACCATTAATAAAATAATTATATAGTTTCTCTTTGTATGTATAGTTTCCAACCCATAAAGGAATTAAAACATATTTGAAAGTTTGATTAGAATAATGAGATTTTTGATTATAACTTCTTATAGTATCATAAGAATATTTTCTTAAAATAGCGCTTTTAATAGTAGATTGAATTACAGTATCAGCTTCTTTCCAACAAACTAATCCATCTTTAGTATATTGAGTAGCGTTAAAATTATATAAAAATTCATCTTTATATTCTAGTGAATGATTAGTATCAAAAGGTAATAGCTTAGATATGTATTTTTGAGCTATAAAATTACTAGCTTGAACAGTTACATCATCGTGAAAACTCTTGTATTGACCTGCTATATTAAAATAACGAATTCTTGAGTGAGTATTACCTTTTGAATCTCTGTAATATTCAGTTTTTCCTAGTACACCAGCATAGTAAGTAACAGCGTTAGTATCAAATGTAAACACAGGATAATAAATACCACTTACATTGTAAGTAGAAATAGCTCTTTTAAAAGAACCAGGTGACCAATAACTTTTTTTAGCCCATGTTACAGCTTTATCTAAAGCATCTTTTTGTACTACTTTAAAAGGCTGAACTGAATCGGGTTTCCTACCTTCAAAGTTTTTTTGTTCAACTAGATTAGGACTTCCACAAAAACTACAATTTCTACTAATACTAGTTTTTTTAGTAGTTTCAATAGCACCACAATTTTCACATTTAACAGTAATAATTTCATTAGACCAAGTACTTTTAGTATCGTTATACAACTGTGAAAAATCTTTTTCAGTAGTATTTTGTTTAAATATTTCTTTAGTATATCCGCAGTGAGAACAAACTAAGTTCTGAGTGCTCGGATCAAATTCTAAATTAGATCCGCAACCAGGACATTTTTGACTATTACTATCTATTTCTTTAAAATCTTTATAATCTGCTTCCATTAGAATTTATGACCACACTCATTACAAAATTTAGCATTAGATGAAATTTTAGCACCACATTCAAGACAGAATTTATCTTTAGCTTGAGGTTCACCACATTCAGGACAGAATTTAGCACCTTCGTTAACTGCAGCACCACATTTAGGACATTTTTTTGTCCCTCCTTGAGGAGCAGATGGTGAAACTTGTTTAGGTTGAGATAAAGAACTTGCCATACTTTGACCAAAAGCCATACCCATTCCTAAACCCATTCCGCTACCAGCCATACCAGGATTCTTAGCAGCATCTCTAATAGCATCTGCTTTAGCTAATTCCATTTCTACATCTAAGTTAGGTCTTCTAATACTAGCTGCAGCGTTTTGATCTAAAGCTTTTTCTAAAGCTTCAGGCATTGAGAAGTTTTCAAAATTAAATCTAGTTAAAGTGATTCCAAGTTCTTTAAAATCAGGAGTCATTTTTTTAACTAATATTTGACCTAATTCAATTAAGTTAGCAGCCATATCTAATACAGGGATTGAAAGTTCACCTATTGAATCAGAAATAGCAGTAACTAACATACTTCTTATATAACCAGTAACATCATCTGTTTTATAAGTAGAATGAGTACTAGATAACTCTTTCATAAAAATATAAGGATCATCTACTCTAAATGCATAAGTACCAAATGCTCTAACTCTTACAGCACCAAATTCTTTATCTCTAATAATAATAGGATTACTTGTACCCCATTTTTGATTAATAAACTGTTTAGTATTTACAAAATATAAATCAGATTTAAAAGGAGTTTCAAATCCGTATTTCCAACTCATTAAAGTAGTTAGTAGTGGTATGTTAGATGTATCTAATTTATACATTCCAGGTAAAAATACATCAGCCATTTTACCCTTATCACAGAATATAGCTGCTTGAGATTCTCTAACAGTTAAAACACTGCCTTTATTAATATGATCTTTTGATAAATCAACTTTATATACTATAATATCACTTGAATTGTCTTTCCATTCGACATTTTTTAAAATTCCCATCTTAACACCTCTTTTTTTAATATATTAATATTTTATCATATTTATTAGTTTTTTATTTATTAGCGATAATATATTCTAATTCTTTTTAAAGAAACAACAAATATTAAGCCTATATTGACTAAATTGATAATAATCCACATAAATACTAATAAAACATTTATCCATTGATTAAGAAAAACAATTATACTAAATATTCCTAATGCGAAAGATGCAAAATATAAAATATTAGCTAAAAATTCATTTGAATAATCTGTTTTACCTTGTTTTTTTATTATAGACATATAAATAGAATTTAAAATTGGATATACAAAATAATTAACTAAACAACTTAATACAAAACTAATAAATCTAAACCTTAATGCAATTCTTAAATCTAGAGTGTTAGAGGTAGTTTTAAATATATTCATCTTAGATAAGTATATAGAATAAAAAACTATTCCAACAATTAAGATTATTAGAAGGTAGATTGAATTAATTATTATATATTTTTTTCTTTCATTTCTTTTATTAGGGGTCATTTTTTAGAATTAAAATTAGATATGTGTTTATTTGGATTTATTTGGCAATCTATTGTATAAATAATATTGCTAGCTTCACCAAATCCGCTAGCTAAATTTTTATTTTTGCCTAAATATAAACACGCATTTCCTGCAACAAATATTCCTTTAACACTGCTTTCACAAGCACTATTAACTTTAAAACCAGATGGATCGTAGTCAAGAATATTAGTAAATACGTTAGTGTTAGAAGCACTACCAAAATATACTATAGCGTTATCTACTTCTAGATTTATTTTTTCTTTAGTCCCTGCATTTTCTAGTACAAAATTAATTTTATTTTCATTTTCAGTTAATTTCAATGCGACATAAGGTTTTATAATATTTCCCAAATTATTTAAAAATGTATTAACATTTTCGCTTTTAGCTCTAAAATCATTTCTTCTGTGGACCAAAGTTACTTTCTTTGCAATACTAACTAATAAGTTAGCCATATCAACAGCACTGTCTCCACCTCCAAATATAGCTACATCTTTATTTTTATAAATATAAGGGTTATCTAACTTATAACTTACCTTTTTGTTAGGCATCCCATCTATATCCAAAGTAATAGGGTTATATTTACCAGCACCAGTTGTTAATAATATTTTTTTAGTAACAAATGAGCCGTTGTTTGTTTCAAGTAAAAAGGTTTGATCTTCATTAATATTTACCTTCATTATTTCTGTGTTATAAATGATTTCAGGATTGTAACTACTTAATGCTTTATACAAGTTTTCTTTCAAGGTTTCGCACTTAATAGAGACATAACCTGGTATGTCTAAAATATCTTTAGACAAGTAAAGATTAAGCTGTCCGCCATAGATTTGCGTACTTTCTAGAACTAATGTTTTTATTCCTCTTGATAAGCTAAGAGTACTAGCGTACATACCAATAGGTCCTGCACCAATAATAATTAAATCATACATAAAATTGTCTCCTATTTCTATTATACCATATTAATGTTTTATGAAAAAAATATGCGATTATAGAAGTTTTGTTTTGATAATATGTTAAAATATAAATATGTAAAAAATAGATTTAAAAGGAGTTTATATGGATACAAATTGGAATTTAAATAGTTTATATAGTTCGTTTGAAGGTAAATATGAAGAAGATTTTAAAAAAGCGGTTGAAGCAGTAAAAGAATACACTTCTTTAGTTATGCAAAAAGTACAAGTTGATGCTTCATATATTGAAAATGTACTAAAGTTAGAAGAAAAACTTGTTTATGCTATTTCACCGTTATCTGGTTATCCATCTTTAATCCAAGCATCAGATGTAAATAATAGTGAAGCTAGTAAGAATTTAGCGAAATGCTATAATTTATATTCATTGCTAACTGAGCCTAGCGTAGTTTTTACTAAGAAATTAAAAAAAGTTGATCTTGAAAGTTTACGTCATCAATCTAGTTATATAAATGAATACTATCATTTATTAACTACTAGACAAGTATCTGCTTTTCATATGTTAAGTGATAAAGAAGAAATATTATATTCTAAGATTAGTGAACTTTCTAGTAATTCGTGGAGTGATTTACAATCATTAGCTACTGCTAATATTACTGCTATTTTTAGAGGTGAAGAAAAAACTTTGAGCGAGATTAGAAATTTAGCGTATGATAGTGATGCGCTAGTTAGAAAAGAAGCTTACGAAGTTGAATTAGAAAGTTATAAAAATGTTGAAAAATTTGTAGCGTTAGGGTTATCAAATATCAAAAGAGAAACTGTATATATCAATTCAAGAAGAGGTTATAAAAACCCTTTAGAAAATACCTTAGTTAATTCAAATATGACTAAAAAAAGCCTAGATGCTCTTATGGGTGCTATTAGAGATTACAGAAAAGTATTTGCGAAATATTTAAAAGCTAAAGCAACTTATTTAGGATATAAAGGTTCTTTACCATTTTATGATATGTTCGCTCCAGTAGGAAAAATATCTAAAACTTATACTTATAGCGAAGCTACTGATTTAGTTAAAAGCGCTTATTACAGTTTTAGTGATAAATTAGGCGATTTTAGTAAAAAAGCTATTGAAAATAGTTGGATTGACGTCTATCCTAAAAAAGGAAAAGTAGGAGGAGCGTTCTGTTCTGGTATTCCTAGTTTAAAAGAATCAAGAGTTTTAACTAATTTTACAGGAGTTTTATCAGATTGCTTAACTTTAGCTCACGAACTAGGACACGCATATCACGATGAAGTTATTTATACTAATGCGACTCTTAACCAAGATTACCCTATGCAATTAGCAGAAACTGCTTCAATATTTTGTGAAACTATAATGAATAACTTTTTATTATCTAAAATTGAAGATAAAGAAGAAAGACTTGCTATACTAGAAAATAGTGTTCAAGATTCTACTCAAGTAATAATAGATATTTTGTCTAGGTATATTTTTGAAACCAATTTAATTAAAGCTTCTGATGGACCACTTAGTTCTGATGAATTAAAAGAAATGATGATTGAAGCTCAAAAAGAAGCTTATCTTGACGGGTTAGACCATAATTTACTACATCCTTATATGTGGTTATGCAAAGGTCATTATTATAGTGCTAATTATAATTTTTACAATTTCCCTTATGCTTTTGGTCTTTTATATGGTAAAGGATTATATGCATCTTACAAAAAAGATAATAAAGCATTTATCGCTTCTTACGATAAAATGTTACAATTAACAGGTAAAGACACTGCAGAAAATGTAGCTTTGTCTATGGGTATTGATATAACTAAAAAAGATTTCTGGGTTAGTTCATTAAATGAAATTAAAGAACAAATCGATGAAGTTATTAGTTTGTTTAAAGAATTAAAGGTGAAAAAATAAAATGAATCATGATGATTATGATAGTTCTAATGATATTTTAGAAGATGAGTTAATAAGATATAAAATCAGTTTTGTAGATGAAAACGGACATTTACCTTTTGAATGCCATGAGGAAGGAACTTTAGAAAATGCAATTAGAGATGGTGAGCAAACTCTAGAAAGATATAAAGAGTTTAAAGCTTTTAAAATTGAACGTTTGAATTTAAGAAAAAATTCAATAGACGAAAAAGATGAGTACGTTAAGGTAGTTTATGACACTAGGAAAGAACCTACTGATGAAAGATATGTGGAATATATGTATTCTATATATTTGCATCCTATTGAATATAACGGAGAGGACTTGTATGAAGAAATAGATATGATAACGATAGAAAATGCGATTGATAACGGGAATAGACTTTTAAGAACCCGCAAACAAATAGCTTATTTTTATGTAGAAAAAGAGCTTTCTTATCGATGGTACCCCCCTTACCAACAGATTCGTGTATATGACAGTTTGGATCATGAAACTCCTAGAAAGAAAAATAGAATTATTAGAAAAAAGAACAGAATAAGTAAGAGATATGAGAAAAAAATAAATAAAGAAATTAAAAAACAAAACTAATTTTATAAGACATATTCAAATAAAATATTGTTCTAGGCTAATTAATTCTAGAACAATATTTTATTTTTATTATTTTATAGTTTTAATTTATTAACATATAGATTAAAGCAATATTTTCTATTTTTAAGCTAATAAATCTTCTATTAGTTTTTTAGTTTCATCTAATTTATCAACTATAGGAGAATGTCCGCATTGTTCAAATACAATTTTTTTAGAATTGACTATAGCATTAACATTTTCATCTACCATAGAAGATGGAACAATTAAATCATTTTTTCCACAAGTACAAACAGTTTCCTGCTTAATTTTAGTAATGCTGTTATCACCATCAGTATATAAATTATTAGTATTTCCCATATTTAAAGATGCTAAAGCCCAATCTGCATCTACTAAACATCTTTGTTTAAGAGCTTCTACAACACATATTTCTTGATATTCTTTTAAAGGAGGATTGACGTTATACATACTAGCCTTTAAAATATAATCCATTAAGTACGCATTAGAAGTTTTTTGGATGTTTAACAAAGGTTCAACTTGAACTTTATCTTTAGACATTTCTTCTTTTGTATTGTAAACAACTCCTGGTATAATTTGATTGTTTTCATCTTTTTTAAATACAGGGTATCCTTTATGTGATGTTGAATTAAGCAGTACTAATTTTTTAACTAATGAATTGTGTAGTGCAAGTTCAAGAGCTACTCCGCCTCCTAAACTCCATCCAACACATATTGTGTCTTTAATATTTAGTTTTTCTAATAGTAACTTAATATCAAGAGCTAATTCCTTTAAACTATCAAAACTCTTATTATAACTAGAATCACCAAATCCTCTTAGGTCTGGAGCTAATACGTTATACTTGTTATCTAACTTATCAATTAAAGGCATATAAAAGTAAGCGCTTGATGAGTTTCCATGGATTAATAAAATTGTTTTATTAGTAGTACCTTTCTTATAGTAATACGCTATAGTTTCTCCATTTTCTAACTTTAAATAATCTTTATTCATTTTCTTTCTCCTTTTAGTATATATATTTATTTTATCATAAATATGATTTAATAATAAAAAATAACAATTAACTATTTTAAAAAGCAATGTTAAATTAATATTATTTCAAATATTATAGTGCGTTAGTGTATTTATTCTCTAATACGATTTAGTAAGTAATAAATAGTCTATTTTTTAAAAAGTCCTTTTTTATATTTGAAGTATAATAATAGTGTATTAAGATAAAATATACGAACTACACTTATAATTAAATAAAAAGCGAACGTTTTTATATTTTTTACGTCTTATTATATAGAAGGACAAAAATTCTTCTAAAAGGAGTATTATAATGAAAAAGTTATTTTTATTATTATTTAGTTGTTTATTACTAGTCTCTGTAAGTAGTTGCGGGACTATAAAAAGTGGGTTTTCAGGGATAGATACAAAAGTATTAACAGATATATATTCAACGCTAGCATATGAATTAGAAGATAAAACCTATAAAGAAGGTGATGAAGTCATCATCAATATTTCAAGTGGTACTAGAAACTACTACGAAGAAATAGATGGTATACTTGAATATATTGGCTATAAATCCCCAGATGCTTCTTCTACTTTAGGAATATCTTACAATATTGACCCTTATGACAATTTTGCTTATCAAATAATATCTGGTAATACAGTATATACTTATTTTGAACTGCCTAATTACAGAAGTTATAAGCTTGGAAATACAGAACCAGATCCTAAAACACAAAAATGGAGTTGGACATTTAGCAATAGTGATAAAGTTCCATTGACAGTTACTAAAGAATTAATAAATAATGTACATAAAGGATATGGCTCGCTTGAAATAAGACTTGTTTCATATAAAGATAAAGAAGAACTAAATACTCCAATTCTCACTCAAAGAGAATTATACCCAATACTACCATATACAGATGAAATTTATGAAGAATATTCAGGTATCAGAAAAAGAGTATTATATATTAGTAGTCTATATTATTACCCAAAAGATGGGAAAGTAAATTTTTCTGATAATTTTTATTTTGACTATGGTAAGGATTACAGTAGTTATTACTCTTAGCTTTCAACTGTTTAATCAAAATATAAATTCCTATATAGCTTGACCGTAAACATAAATTTTATACTGCATCAATATTATCGTTAAAATATGTGATTGATAGGTTAGACTTTTCATTATTAAATTCTTTGGCTTAATTTAATCTACCAAACTATTTAGACTATCAATTAATTATAAAAAACTAAATTGATCACCCAACCACCTTTAAAGTATGGCTTATGTACATATCCTATATATGTCTAAATTACTTAAATAGTAATACAATCTTTTAGAAAAAATAAAATAATATATAAAAAAAATGAACCTTGCTCACAAAGTTCATTTTTTTATATTAGTTATTTAGCTAGTGCTTCAACTGCTTTTTTACATAATAATGTAAAAGCAGCAGGGTCTGTAATTGCCATATCTGATAATACTTTTCTATCAAGTCTGATATCTAAAAGTATTAAACCATGAATGAATAAAGAATATTTTGTACCATTAGCTACGCATGCAGCGTTAATTCTTGATATCCAAAGTTTTCTAAAATCTCTTTTTCTAACTTTTCTATCTCTAAATGCATATGCTAAACTTCTCATTACTTGTTCATGAGCTGTTCTATATAAAGTTCTCTTACTACCAAAGTATCCTTTAGCTAATTTAAGTACTTTTTTTCTTCTTTGTCTTGTTGTATATCCGCCTTTTACTCTCATTTCTAATTACCTTCCTTATCTAAGATTAGAAATAAGTGATTTAATTCTTTTTTCATCTGTTTTAGATACACCTGTTTCTTTCCTTATATTTCTGTTTTGTTTTGTAGTTTTGCTAGCAGCTAAATGTCCACTATACGCCTGGTGTCTTTGTAGTTTACCAGTTCCTGATATTTTGATTCTTTTCTTTAATCCACTATGGGTTTTTTGTTTTGGCATAATAATTATTCTCCTTTTCTAATATACCTTATATTATTTCTTTTGAATTGGTGACAATATAGCTAATAGCCATTTGCCTTCCATTTTTGGTTCTGCATCTACTTTAGAAATATCTGAAAGTTCTTTAATAAAACTGCTCATTATTTCTGTTCCAACGCTGATTTTTGATAACATTCTACCAACAAACTTAATTGCTAGTTTAACTTTATCTCCGTCTGCTAGAAATTTTCTAGCTAACTTTAACCTTGTGTCAACATCATGTTTTTCAATAACTGCAGATAATCTAATCTCTTTTAGTTGAACTATGTGTTGATTTTTCTTAATCTCTTTTTCTTTTTTTAGTGAATCATATTTGAATTTTTTATAATCTAAAAGTTTCGCAACCATTGGTGATGCAGTTTTAGCTACAACAACAACATCAAGTTCTCTTTCTTCAGCCATTCTTAAAGCTTCTTTTTTAGATATAATTCCTAATTTTTCACCATTTTCGTCAATTAATAGTAACTCTGTACCAGGTATACTGTTATTAACGTAATCTTCATCTTTGTTTTTTGAATAATTGTTTAGTGGTTTTATAAATCTATTCTCCTTGTTTTTTTTTCTTTGACAAAATAAAAGGGACACCCCTAGAAAGAAGTATCCCTTTAAAGTAATAAATAATACTTTATATGAGCATTTACCTAAGAACCTTGTCCTTCAGGTGAGAGAAACTCTTCTTTTCATCAAGTACATATATTTTACCATATTATTAAACACAAGTTGTTAATAATGCACTTTTTAACAAAAATTAGTCTTAAACTTCGTATTTAATAATTTCTCTGTCTATAACTTGATATATAAATACTTACTCCAAATAACGCCATTACATAAAAAGTTTTATATATAATAGCTAGAACTTCATTTTTATAAAATAATGGTAATAAATAATATAAAAATGTTACGCTTGAGTTTAAGTCTTCTTCTACAAACTTAACTATAATAAAAGATATCAATATAATGAAAATATTACCTTTTTTATTATTTTTTAGTACTAACAAACTTGTTAAAACAAATATTAAAATATCTAGCATATTTGATAACATCTCTTTAAAATAAGTATAAGAAAAAGTGTAGTAACTAGTAAAAGCTATAGGCATAGCATAAGAAGTTAGAAAACAAATTAAACAAAATAAACATACTACAGTAATTATTACAAAAGTTTTACTTAACATATTTCTTATTTTTCCAAATGAAACAATATAAAACACTTGATAATTCGAATCACTATCTATTAAAAATAAAGAAGTAAAAATAATTAAGAAAATATACATAGTATTATTAATAGTTGAGTTATAAACTTCTAAGTAATTACTTGCAAACATAATTTGATAATTCACGTCTTCATAAAACCTAGTCATAAATAAAATATATATACTTATGACTACATATCCACAAAGTAAAAGTAAAGAGTTTTTTTTATTAATAATTGAGTTAAAATAAATTCTTATCATAAATCTAATGTTTTAGTTTGAATATTAGTAAACCTTTCTTTTTCATGAGTTGAAATAACTATGCACATATTATTTTCTAGGTAGACTTTTGTTATTAGTTTAACAAGTATATCTTTAGTAAGAGAATCAAGACCACTTAAAGGCTCATCTAGCACTAACATTTGAGGATTTCCACAAAGTGCTGCTATAAGAGTAATTTTTTGTTTATTGCCTTTAGAAAGCGTTACAATAGTCTTAAAAAGAGGAGCATTAAGACAAAAGAATAATTCTTGAGGAAAATCACATTTTCTTAATTTGGCTATATTCTTAACATACTCGTAGCCTGTCAAAAGAGTAGGTAACTCAGCTTTTTCAGGAA
>JAITXV010000020.1 GCA_031284605.1 Acholeplasmatales bacterium
CTTTTAGTATCAAATCTATCTAAAACTTGAATAAATGCAGTTTTATCTATAACATTACCAGGCAATACCTCATAATATAATGGTTCTTTAGATATAGTATCAAATACTCTTATTTCACAGACTTGGGTCTTAGTTGTCTTACGTGCGCTTCTTCCAAACTCTGCTATATTTGATAGTGATTGGTTTGTTATTTGAGTACCATCAAATATTAATACTTTATACTCTTTTTTTCTTGAAGCTAAAAACTCTTTATTAGTATTATCATATTTACCTAGTTTTTGAATAAAATCAAATACTGTATTTTTAGATATAGAGGGTGTCCGAAAACCCCTATTTTGCATAATTTTTGATGCTAATTAGTCTTGATAAATTATATAATATTGATAGGACATAAATTGTCGTTTCATTTCTTTTTATTCCTATCCTTTTAAGTTTTTTGTTATTTGTATTGACCTTTGTAAATCCAAATGGAGATTCTGCTATATTTGCTCTCTTTGTGTAACTGTCTATATTTTCTTGTGTATTTATTACAATTTCGAGTTCATCTTCTAGTTCTATTTTTTCTATATCTACTTGTATTACATGAGTATTTTGCATTGATTTACTACACTTTGGATCAACACATGTTTTGGAATCTCTGCATCTAAAAATTGAATAATTACCATTTTTGCTATTCATCAATTCAAGATTATTATTATTTGGACAAGTGATTGTTCTATAGTCTTTTGACACTTTCCAGTCTGGATGTAAGTCTCTAAAGTTATTTCCTTTTTTTCTACTAACAAAAACTACCCCATCCTTTTTGAACTGTTTAATTATTTCTACAGATAAGTAGCCTCTATCAGCTGTTAGCTTAGTAATTTTATATATCTCACTGAACTTTTCATAAGCTTTAATAAATGCACTTGAATCTGGATTTAGATTAGATAAATAATTAAATATAATTAAGCCATATTCACTCTCTTCAAATAATAGAACGTTATACCCAGCGATATATGATTTATTCTTGTCTTGTATTATAACCGCTTCACTATCGTTTATTCCATATGAATCACGACTATATATTTTTAAGTTTTCTGTTCTTTTCAAGTTACGAATTAATCTGTCCTTGGCATTAGTTATTTGCTCATCTGTTGATAGCGTGTTATTTAAGATATTTTGTTGTGACCTGTTAGAACGCTCAACATTATCCTTAGTTATTATTTTATGCCTGTTATTGTTAGCTTCATATACTGTTCCATCACAGAATATTTCTTCTAACTTTAGTGATAGTTCCTTGCTAATTAAAGTGACAAACTGATTAAATATTTCTTTAATATGTTCATCTAGTATGCTAATAAAGTCACTCATAGTACTTCTTTTTGGGTGTGAGAGTTCTCCATCATTAAGATAAGAAAATTCGGAACCATACACAAACATATTTTCTAGTTTCCTAAAAGATATATGATTATACACTGAATACAGGTATATTTTAAGAAGCCTACTAAATTTGAATCTTGGTCTGCCCCCTTTCACTTTATCTGATTTACAATGTTTTTCTAACATTGATAAGTCTAATTTATTAATATAGTGATTTATTATCATACACATATTTGATAATTTTTTAGGATCAAAATCAGTAAACATATCGTATTTGTATCCTTTATCACTATAAAAAGGATATTTTGTGGTATCATTAATCATATGGTGAACTCCTTTATTTTAACACTTAGTCATGTTAATTATAAATGATTTCACCTTTTTTATATGATTATTTGATAATATTGATATTTATGAAAGTGTCCACAAAGGGGGGTTTTCGGACACCCCCTATAGAGACATCTTTATATACTTCTGAAATATATGAGTTTTCATAGAAAAAATCTAGTTTATTAGATACATCATTATTTAACAATATTAATAAGGAATATACATAAATCTTAGTTCCATCTATATCTCCATATTTATTTGTAAGTTCTTTATGTAAGTCTTTATTCAAACTATCAACAAACATAAAATCACCATACCCCTTGATTTCAAGTTGATTATTAAGCAAGCGTGTTTGTCTTTCTTGATAAACATCTTTATTTAAGTTATCATCAAAAATAATCTTACCTACATAAGGTAAGTTCTTTTTGATTGCTTTCTTTTTTTCTTTACTCCATACTGATACATAAGGATAAACATAATAGTTAGAGTTAAATAATCTTACATCAGTTTTAGCAGGTCTTTGAACATTTTTAATATCTTCTGGTATGAGCATACATCCCCCTTTCATATAGTGTTTTACACTAATAATTTTATACCATATATTGATAAAATATGTGAAAAAAATACTCATAATATGTAAAAACATTATGAGTATTTAAAAGAAACTATGAAATATTGTATAAATTAGTTATTTTTATCAAAAAACATATAGTGTATTTGTTGGGAAATTAATATTAGATAGAGGAAAACAATTATTTTAAATAAATCTCAATATGATTGCTTAAATCAAAAATATTTAATTAAACATTTAAGTTTGTCGATATTTAATCTATAAGGACAGTAGTTTTATATCAACTAATATTATCTTTAGTTTTTAAACGTAGCAATAAAGACGTTTCAAAAATATTAAATAGTTTAGGAGCATATATGGTAGGAATGGCAATGGTTAATATGTTAAAAAAATTAATATAGCAGATAATAATGCCAATTTAAGCCAAGATAGGGACTATGTAGCGATAATATATGACCAAGATGCTCACAAAACAATAATAGTGTTGAATTTAGAGACGGCATAGGGTTTGTACGTATACTCATACTTTACGGACAAAATTTTTATCTTTTTTTATGTTAACTTATTAAACAATCTAGTTGAATCATAACCATTTGCTAGTATTTTGATTGTTGTATTTGTTTCTTTATACCATCCCTTCTAATTTCTTTCATTCCAGATAACCTTTCATAAATCTGTTTGGAGATTTGCACTTATTCCCCCTTTATGTGAGTATATTTCAACGCAATTTTTACTCTTTACTATTTCTTTTAAGTGAATTAGATTTTTACAATCTTTATATATTATATGAAAGCAATTGTTTTATGCCTATTTTTGAATAGCATTTGATTATAAAAGAACACTCAAATCAATCTTCTCTAACAAACTTAGTATCATAAGTTTGTTATTTTTCTATTTTTTAATATACTAGTATTGGGACACACAAGTCCCGTTTCATTTTCTATAAAACAAAAAGAAAGCTCATTTATTTCAATATTTGATTTTTTTTCTATTTTTTCGGTATAATCTCAATCCATTTTGAGTAAAATAAAGATAATAAAACTTGCGCATCATATGCAACATCTAATATTTTTCTAATAGTACAGTAGTATAGTACTAAATGCATATATCACCCGGGGAATGTTAGTATCCGGTGTATCTGCTATTAAACCATATTTTCTTTCCTCACCAAGTTGAATATTGTTTCCAGTAATATATGAGTTATTTTTGTCTTTTACAGCAGCCTGCCATTATCTGTCTAATCCCTTCAAATGCCATATTATTCCGTTTAGTTATTGTAATATTAATATTACATTTTGTAATAATTTCAAATCTATTATTATGCGCTTCAAATGTTTATCATCACAAAATAGTTTAGACTTATCAACACCAATATCTTCTTCAATTAGATTGTTTATTTGCTCTAACGTTGTATTGATACGGATGTTTACAATCTTGAAACTTTTCGCAGCCAGCTTTTTTAGTCAATATTTTGTCTTCGCATAATAAGTAAAGATATTCAGAAACATACGTCATTTTTTGATAAGTCTCTCTCAAAAATAAGCGTCTTAATGTTGACATAAAATAAATTATTATGCTTCCTTTTTAGTTAATTGAAGGTCTTTCTTGTTTACCATATTACATTTGATTAAAGTATTTAAAAATGAAAAATATAACTTATTAAACAAATATTTTAAAGATAATGACAGTGTTGATAAACAAGAAATTTATAAGTTTCAAAGAGACTATTATTGTAGTATATTTCTTTGTAAAACTTGTGATTTTTTTTATAATTAGATATGATGCAAACTCCATAAATAATAATTAGATACTAATTTCGCAAGAATTATTGCCTTTTTTATTTTTATATGATTATAGAAGAACACTAACTCTAAAGTATGGTTTACGGACTAGATATATAGCAATTTAATATTAAATCTATATCATAATTTATAGATTCACTAAGCTTTATATTCCCATATATTCTTATCTTATTTTGCTCATATATGCGTCTTGACAGAAGTTTGTTTTTCACCCCACTATAAAACAATATATTTTCATCGTCAATAACGCTAGAATAGGTTGATTCATTCAATAAGCTTAATATTATACTTGACCTTGTCGGTATAAAAAGCACGTATATTTCATAAGCATTGTTATTGGTACATAAAATCCCCTTACCAGAAGCATCCACACCTCTATATAGTGTTATATTTATAATATTGTTATCGTCTACCCATCTGGTATTATAATCTTTAAAAACAATTTTGTGGGCTAGACCAACACAACTTTGTAAAAAAAGTAGGAGAAACGCATACTAAACTGCCAATATTGCTTAAAATATGTAGCAGTTATTCATTTTAAAGAAAATAAATATGCAAATTTCAACACTTCGTCTTTTTTATATGTTATAATACTATTACACAGTGTAATAATATAGGGGGTTGATATGGCTGTTTATCCAGATTGGTTATTAAAATATAAAACTAAAGGGATATATGCAAATAAATTAAGTGAATCTTCTTACTCTTTATATAAAGCTCATTCAGAATGGGATAAAGATAAGAAACGCAGTATAAGAATATGTGATGGATACTTAGGTATAGTTACACAAGACTTAGGATTAGTTAAAACTAGAAATAGAGAACTTCCAGATATTATAACTTATGAGTTTGGTGAGTTTAAAGCTATATTAGATAAAACACATATAGATAAAGAATATTGTTCTAAGAATTTTTTGTATTACAAAAATGTCATACTGTGTGCTAGTTTATTAAATGTAGTATATAAAGAATATAATGAATACTTATTTTCAAATACTTATCTTTCACTAGTATATAAAAATGTAAACTTTAATAAAATAGGTTCTCTAGTTAGTGCAGAAATTACAAGAATGACTGCTAAAGTTATTACTTTACTAAATAACTTTGAGTTTAGTAAATATAAGTTTATTCATTTAGTTAAAAGCAAAGATGTATTTAAAATAACTAATATAGATGAATACATTCTAAATATAGCACAAGTACAAGGAGTTGAATTAAAATATGAAAATAGCTAATATATTATTAAATTATCAAAAATATATATCTAAAATAGATTTAAGTGATGTGGTTGTTTCTTCTAAACTAAATAATAAATTTATAGTTAAGCTTATAGCTATTATAGAAGACAATATAAATGACACTAGAAAATCATATTTAATCAAATATAAGTTAGAACATATAATAGTTCTAGCATTTTTAGCTATTTTATGTGGTGGATGTGATGACTTTGTAGAAATAGAAGCATTTTGTAAAACTAAATATCCTTTTTTAAATAAACTATTATCACTTACTAATGGTGTTCCTTCACACGATACTTTTAGAAGGGTATTTATGATTATAGATTGTGATGCTTTTAATAAGATAACTTTGATATTTTTAAATAAATTATTAAAAAGATTACGTAAAGTACTTAAAGTGGATAATAATATTAAACATATCGCTGTAGATGGTAAAGTGTTAAGAGGAAGTTCAAGATTAAATAATACATCTAAAGAAATAAAACATACACAAAACTTAAATGTATATGATGCAAGTGAAGGGATAGTACTTTCAACTACACCTATAGACAAAAAAACTAATGAGATACCAGTAGCCAAGCAAGTATTAAGTACTTTATCTTTGAAGAATACTGTGGTAAGTGCAGATGCACTTCACACACAAAAAGCTACTGTAGCTATAATTACTTCTAAAGGTGGAGACTATGTATTAGGTGTAAAAACTAATCAAAGTAATTTTCACACAGCCATAATTGATAGTTTTACTCAAAACAAAAGTAAATTAAAAACTAAAATAACGGATGGAACTGCTCATAACAATTTAGAAAAAAGAACCTTTTATATTATGAATAAGAAATTAGTAAATGATAGTCAAACTAAGAAATGGAATAATCTAAAAAATATTATAATATATGAAAAAGAATGTATTAATAAAGTAACATCTTTAAAAACTATAGAAGCTAGGTATTACATAAGCTCTTTAAAAGATTTAGATCTAATAGCAGAAGTAATTAGAGCCCATTGGGAGATAGAAAACAATATGATCAGGTTTTTAGATATTTTATTTAAAGAAGATAGTATAAGTATAGTTAATTCTAAAAGTATTACTAATTTTTCAATACTTAATAAAATGTGCTTAACACTTTTGAAATATGCAAAACCATTAGTGCATAACAATAAGTATTCACTTAAAACATTAAGAAAGTCCTTTACATGGGGAATGGAAGAAGAACTAATCAACATATTATCATATATTGATGATTATAAGTTAATTAACTTAATAAAAGAAGAAATAGAAAAAGAAAAAAGAAAATAATGTGTGTACTCTGTGTAATAGGAACAGTAAAAAATAGACCAATTTTTTAAGTTATTTAAAGTTGGTCTATTTTTATTGTTAAAACTAATTGTTTTTGGCTATTTACAGCGAGTATGCGTTTCTCCTAGTAAAAAAAGAATAGAACATATAATAAAGTTTATAATAAATATTTTCAAAGTTTTTTGTTGGGTGATGGTTTTGAGTACCACACTCTTTACTAATCTATATTTTATTATAACATTATTAAATTTATCAATTTCAAAAAAGATAAAAAAATATTTTTAATACATATTTCTTGACAAAGAAAAATAAATGTTGTATAATATTAGCAGTTATATATAAAGAGTGCTAATGGAGGAAAAGAAATGAAACAATTTAAAGCAGAATCAAAAAAAGTATTGGATTTAATGATTAATTCAATTTATACAAACAGAGAAATATTTTTAAGAGAACTATTATCTAACGCAAGTGATGCGGAAGATAAGCTATACTACAAGAGTTTAAAAGAAAATTTAGGATTAACTCAAGGTAGTTTTAACATTAAACTAGAAGTTAACAAAAAAGATAAGACTATTTCTATTACAGATAATGGAATAGGTATGACAAAAGATGAATTAGAAACATTTTTAGGGACTATAGCTAAAAGTGATTCAGAACAATTCAACGAAGAAATAAAAGATAAAGAAGTAAATGTAATAGGTAGATTTGGTGTTGGTTTTTATAGTGCATTTATGATAGCTAAAAAAATAAATGTAATATCTAAAAAATATGGTAGTGATGAAGCTTATATTTGGAGTTCTAGTGGTATTGATGGTTATACTATTAAAGAATCTAAAAAAGATTCATATGGTACCCAAATTATCTTATATTTAAAAGATGACACAACCGAAGTTACATATAGTAATTATCTTGAAGAATATGAAATAAGAAGTTTAGTTAAGAAATATAGTAACTATATTAAATATCCTATTAATATGGATATAGAAAAAGAAAAAGAAATAAAAAGTGATTTAGAAGTTGAAGAAGGTAAAGAAAAAGAACCTGTATATGAGAAGTTTATCGAAACTGAAACTCTTAACTCTATGACTCCTATATGGACTAAGAAGAAAAAAGATATTACAGATGAAGAATTTAATGAGTATTATAAGAGCGAGTTTCATCAATATGAAAATCCAATTTCTACAATATTTAGTAAAGTAGAAGGTAATTTAGAATATACAGCCTTGCTATACATACCTTCTAAAGCTCCTTATAATTTATATTATAAGAACTTTGAAAAAGGATTAAAACTATATTCTAATAACATATTAATTATGGATAAATGCAAGGAGTTATTACCTGATTACTTCGCATTTACAGAAGGTATTGTATCATGTGATTTAGATTTAAATATTTCAAGAGAAACTGTTCAAACTAACTATGAATTAAAGAAAATAGCTCAGTCTATTGAAAAGAAAATTAAGAGTGAGTTAGAAACCCTATTAAAAGATAAAAGAAGTGAGTATGAAGAATTTTATAAGAATTGTGGTTTAAGATTCAAATATTCTATATATGAAAGTTATGGAAGTGCTGCAGCTAATTTACAAGATTTATTATTATATAAATCACTAAAAGATGACAAGCTTATAACCCTAAAAGAATATAAAGAAAATATAAAAGAAAATCAAAAACAAATATATTATGTATCTAGTACAACTTCAGATAGTGCTAAAGCTATCCCACAAACAGGATATTTATTAGATAGTGGATATGATGTATTATTATTTAGCGATGATATTGATGAATTTGTAATTCAAATGTTAGGTAAAGTAGATGATTTAGAGTTTAAGAATATTACAACTGGAAGTTTAGGATTAGAAGAATTAAAAACTAATGATTCTGATAAAGAATTAGTTAATTATTTAAAAGAGCAGTTAAAAGGTAAAGTTGACAATGTTAAGTTATCTGGCGAACTTAAAAAATATCCAGTTGCTTTAACAAGTGATGGAAACTTGACTATTGAAATGGAAAAACTTATCAATAAGTTACCAAATAGTGAGAAAGTAAATGCTTCTAAAATATTAGAAATAAATTATAATCATTCAATTTATCAAAAACTATTAGAACTATATGTAAATGATAAAGATAAATTAAATGAATACGCTTCTATATTACTTGATTTTTCTAAACTTATTGCAGGATTAGATATAGAAGATAAAGCCTCATTAGTTATTAAAGTTTCAGAGTTATTATCATAAAAGAAAAAAGCCCACAAAGGGCTTTTTTTGTTTCTTATAACTAAAATAACTATAAGAAATGTATTTTGCATTTTTATTGTGAAGTTTATAAAATTTACTAACAAAATGTAAAAGAAATAGTATATTTATTAATATATTAGTGTTAAGTACTTTAGAGTATATATTCTATATGGAGAAATTATGTTTAAAAAATTAAATTTTGTAGCATTGTTGCTTATTTTGTTAGTACCATTTGTATCTTGTAATAAAAAAGAAGAAAATGTAAAAGGAAGAGAAAAGATTAATTTTTCTTCTGCATTTACCATGCAAAAATATTGAGTTCCAAGTATAGTATTTTCAGTTGGTGATAAAATATTGGAAGAAGATTTAATAACTGATTCATATTTTGTAATTGTAATAGAAGTTTTAACATCAATCAAACCACTAGAGTGTACTCATTTTAGAGATGAACCTGCAAATCCTACTGCTGAATATGCCAATAGAATACTTTATGAGCATAGATTAGAACAGAAATTGTACTACACTTCTATAAATGACCAAGTGTTAAACGAAATAGATTTAAATAATCCAGAATTTGGAATTGATCATTACAGTAGCAGCTATTTTGCACCTTTTATTTTTATATACATAAAAAAAAGTTTCACTAAATGCACTGTTAATTTATAAATTTTTAGAACTAGAGTGTATTAATATAATTCACATCCACGAAGAGAACGATACTAATACGGTATTTTTAGACTAAAAAATACGAAATATTACTTTGAACTAGAAACTGTTTATTTATGAAAACTATATTCAAATTCAAATAAGTATTATAAATGATTCTTTAGATATATTTTATCCAATAATTAGTTTTGTTATACGCTATTTTAGTTCTAGTAAATCATATATTGTTTTATGATTTTTAATAGTTTTATTATAGTATTTTAAAACATCAAGCAAAATGCCTATAGTGAAATAAGACTTAATAAAATTGTAATTTTTCACAGATTTTACTTTAAGAATATTACTCACATATTCGCTTGGTTTCATGCTAGACTTATATTTTTGGAAATCTTTGTATTTGTTCTGAGCAATAATATATAATATCTCAATTTCTGGAGTTGTTTTAAATTCGACCACTTCTACAAGACTAAAGTATTTTTTGGATATTTTGAAATGTTCTTTTGTCGAATCATTTATGTAATAAATAATAATTTTCTTTTGTGAATATTTATTTAAATATTCATTTTCAAAATTGATATGATTCCTATAGTAAGATCCTAAAATTGGATTTAACAAATCTATTACATCATTATAATCAAACGACAAAAGATTATTTTCTAAAAGTATTTCCATTATTGTTTTTTCTGCAGCTCCCTCACAAATGCATGCTTCTAACTTATTAGTCTTCATTTATTTCTTCATCATTTGTGCTTATTGATTTTACTAACATATTAAATATTTCTCTATTCGGTGCAGTTGTTTCACTAAGCATATTTTTTAAATATGAATCGCTTTTTTGTTTGTCATTTCTTTTTAACAATTTTGATAAGTTTGTTATTTTAGAATAACCATTAATTTGTTTTGAAGTTATATAAATTGAATCATTCCTTTTTATGCAATCTAATAATTCTGAGTAATGTGTTGTAAAAATCAGCGTTGCTCCAAGTTTATTGGTAACTTTAGAACTAAAAAGTTTTATAATATCTACTGCTAATGCTTTGTGAATACCTTGTTCAATTTCGTCTATAATAAAATATCCTCCGTATTTTAAAATACTAACCACAGATTTAAATAGTCTAATCCATCTCACTGTTCCAGCAGAAAGTTTAGAATCTAAGTAAAATTCTTCAATTTCCTTTGCTTCCCTGCCTTTAAATTTTAAATCGTAAGATATTATTTTGGAATTTTCGTTATTTTTTTTATTAAGATATTCAACGGAACTATCTAAATAATTTATTAAATTTGGTGGAATATTTCCAAGTCTTTTATTAAGATTTATTCCTAATTCATTTGTAACTGTAAAGATAGTTTTTGTTTTATAATAAAAATTAGTATATTTAAAAATACATTCGTCTGATTCAATGTTTAATTTATTAGAAATTACATCACTTTGATTGGATTTTATTTCGAACCTATTTATTATTTCATTTCTTGTAATTGTTGTAGAATTTTGGAAGTCAAACAGATGTTTTAATGATAACCCGCCATTATTTTTATATTTGATATAGTCATTTATTATTGATAGTTTTTGATTATTAGAATTTTTAATACTTGCACAGTACATAAATATTTTCTTTTGTGTAAAAGAATATGCAATTATTTCAATTTCTATATTTTCTTTTAAAATATCCATAAAGCCATATGCATAACCATCAAAAACATCTAAATTAATGTTTCCTGTAGAAATAATCCCCGCAGCCCAAGCAAGCAACCTTGCTGCAGTTGTTTTCCCTGAAGAATTAGCGCCAGCTAGTGCTATTAAGTTGTTCGTATATACGCTACCAAATAAAAAACTAAGTTCGCCTTCTTCACCCCTTGCGTTTTGTTTATTTGTAAATTCTACTACAAATTCTCCATTTTCGAAATTCTCAATTCCTTTGAATTTTACCGACAAAATTCTATTGCTCATTTCATTACCTCTCATAAATATTATATCATAAAATAGAAACAAAACGTAAAAAACGTTTTGTTTCTTAAAATATCCTATTATTTTAATAATTTTAATTAAATAAACAATAGTATTCGTTTAAATAGTTTTTATTTGTTTAAATGATATACAAGTATAGTTTTAGATATTGTAATAAAAAAACCTGTAACACATAATAGCTACAGGTTTTTTTGTTTTTATTTAATTAGTGTTTTCTAGCTTTTCTTGGAAATTTAATTTGGGCATGTGCTGCTGCTAATCTAGCTACAGGAACTCTAAAAGGACTACAAGATACATAATCTAAACCAATTTTATGACAGAATTCAACACTTTGAGGATCTCCTCCGTGTTCACCGCAAATACCACATTTTAAATTAGATCTAGTTTCTCTACCTAAACCAACAGCCATCTTCATAAGTTTACCAACACCTGCTTGGTCAACATTTTTAAATGGATCAAATTCAAATATTTTATTTTCATAATATGAATCTAAAAATTTACCTGCATCATCTCTTGAAAATCCAAAAGTCATTTGAGTTAAATCATTTGTACCAAAACTGAAGAATTCAGCTTCTTTAGCTATTTCATCAGCTAAAAGCGCTGCTCTAGGTATTTCTATCATAGTACCAATATGGTATTCTAAAGATGCATTTTGTTCTTTTAATACTTCTTTAATAGTTTCAACTACTATATCTTTAACAAATTTTAATTCTTTTGTTTCACCAACTAATGGAATCATTATTTCAGGTGCTACTTTAAATTCTTCTGTTTTATTTACATTTATAGCGGCTTCAATTACAGCTCTTGTTTGCATTCTAGCTATTTCAGGATAAGTTACAGCTAATCTGCATCCTCTGTGACCCATCATAGGATTTTGTTCATGTAAACCATCTATAGTAGCTTTTAATTCTTCAAAAGGAATATTCATTTCTTTAGATAAATCTAAAATATCAGCGTCACTATGAGGAACAAATTCATGCAAAGGTGGATCTAAATATCTAACAGTAACAGGATAACCTTTTAATTCTCTATATAGTGATTCAAAATCGCCTCTTTGCATAGGTAATAATTTAGCTAAAGCTGCTTCTCTATTTTCAACTGATTTAGAAACAATCATCTCTCTAATGGCTCTAATTCTATCACCTTCAAAAAACATATGTTCTGTTCTAACAAGACCAATACCTTCAGCACCAAATTCATAAGCTCTTTTAGCATCACGAGGAGTGTCTGCGTTAGCTCTAACTTTTAAGCTTCTATATTTATCAGCCCATTTCATTATTGTTTTGAAATCACCACTTATTTTAGCTGGAACTGTGCTTAATTGTTCACCGTATACTAAACCTGTAGTACCGTCTAAACTAATCCAATCACCTTCTTTTAATACTAAGTCATGGATTTTTAATTCACCTTTTTCTTCATCAACGTGGATTTCTTTAGCACCACATACACAGCATGTTCCAAGTTGTCTAGCTACTACTGCAGCGTGGCTTGTTCTTCCACCTGTTGCTGTTAATATACCACTAGCTACTATCATACCTTCAATATCTTCGGGGCTTGTTTCTTCTCTTACTAAAACTACAGGATAGTTTTTAGTTTTTAATTCTTTAGCTCTTTCAGCACTAAACACTAAATGACCGGTTGCTGCACCTGGGCTTGCGTTTAAGCCAGAAGCAATTGATTTAGATGTTTTTAATGATTTTGGATCGAAAGCTGGATGTAAAAGTTGGTCTATTTGAGATGGTTCAACTTTTAGTAAAGCTTCTTTTTTAGTTAATAATCCTTCTTTATATAAATCAACAGCTATTTTAACACTAGCAGCTGCAGTTCTTTTACCATTACGAGTTTGTAACATATAAAGTTTACCTTTTTCAATTGTAAATTCCATATCTTGCATATCTTTATAATGATTTTCTAGTAAGTGTACTACACTTACAAATTCATCATATACAGCTTTGTTATCTTGTTCTAATTCACTTATTGATTTAGGTGTTCTAATACCTGCTACAACGTCTTCACCTTGTGCATTGAATAGATATTCACCATATAATCCTTTTTCACCTGTAGCAGGGTTTCTTGAGAAAGCTACACCTGTACCGCAGTCATCTCCCATATTACCAAATACCATAGATTGAACACTTACAGCAGTACCCCAACTATAAGGAATTCCTTCTCTCATTCTATAAACATTAGCTCTTGGATTATCCCAACTTCTAAATACAGCTTCAATAGCTTCAATTAATTGAGTATGAGGATCTTGTGGAAAATCTGTATTTTTTAATTCTTTGTATTTAGCTTTATATTCTTTTACTAATTCTTTTAAATCATCAGCAGTTAAATCTTTATCAAATTCAACACCTTTTCTTGCTTTCATTGCTTTTAGAATATTTTCAAAATAACCTTTTCCTAAATTCATAACAACATCTGAAAACATTTGGATAAATCTTCTATAACTATCATATGCAAATCTAGGATTATCTGTTAGTTTTGCTAAACCCTCAACAACAACATCGTTGATACCTAAATTTAAAATAGTATCCATCATACCTGGCATAGATGCTCTAGCACCACTTCTAACTGATACTAATAATGGGTTTTTTGGATCTCCAAATTTTTTACCTATAACATTTTCTAATTCTGGTACAGCTGCGTCTATTTGACTAACTATATCATCTCCAATTCTTTTACCATCTTCGTAGTAACGAGTACAAGCCTCAGTAGTAACATTAAAAGCAGGTGGAACAGGTAAGCCTATATTACTCATCTCAGCTAAATTAGCACCCTTGCCACCAAGCAAGTTACGCATCGATGCATCGCCTTCTTTTTTAAACAATAAATATACATATTTACTCATTTTTATATCCCTTTCACATAATTTTTTTATTTTTACTACTCTATTATACCAAATTTATTAGTTTTTATGGGAAAAATAGTATATATATTAAATGGATAAGGAGTAAAGATATGAAATGCAAGATATGCAGTGAAGTTAATATGAAGGATACTAAATATAGCACCTTATGTGGTGTATTATTAGTTCAACCAAATATTAATAAATTTGTTAGTGAAGAATAGTCAAACAGTTATAGTTCTAAATGGGGAAAATAACTATAATTGGTTATAACTTAGAAAAATGGTCTTTAATATTTTGTTTACTAGTTGTTGTAGTATGCGATATTGTCATTTTAAGGAATAGAGCATCTATAAATAAAATTTTGGCTAAGAAAGGTTTTAAGTGCTTAATAATAGATACAACAATATTATATCTAGTTATATTAGGGAAAATACATACTTGCTATAAATTGACAAAATGATTGGCATTAGCTATAAAAATACATCAACTTCTAATATTTTTTTTAATAATTTTCGCATTATTTATATAATATTATAAAAGAATTATAAAAAAATTGTATAATATAAGAAAAGAATAAAAGGAGTATTGCAATGTATTGTAAGAAATGTGGTGCAGAAAATAAAGACGACGCTAAATATTGCGTTGTATGTGGGGAAGTTTTAGTACCCGAAAGTAAAGAAAATGAAGTTGTTGTAGCAGGTAATCCAGGTGAACCTAAAAAAGTTTGGGAAGTTTTTGGAAGACTAGGATATGAATTTGGTAAATGGTCTTTAATATTTTGTTGGACATTAATTTTTATAGAAATTTCTGTTGTAGGTATTATATTTTCAATTTTAGCTAAAAACAAATCAGTTAATAATAAAGAAAAAGCAGAAAAGGGATTAAAATGGTCTATTATCGCTACTATTATTTCATTTGTTCTTACTATGATTATTTCAATAGTAGTAGGAGTAGTAGTTGGAATAAAATATGCAGAAGGTTTTGAATACTAAGCATGTATTGTAAACATTGTGGTACTAAAGTATTAGATGACGCTTTATTTTGTCCATCTTGTGGGAAAGTACTACAAGAAACAGTAAGCAAAGAACAAAATGTAGTTTATTATGAAGATAAAAAGGTTCCTAAAGTATGGGAAGTATTTTCTAACATTGGATATAATTTTGGTAAATGGACTTTAATATTTTGCTGGGTACCAATATTAAATATATCTTTATTTTTATGTATAGCTATTTACGGATTAGTATTTTCTATATTAGGAACAACAAAAGCTAAAGTTAATAGACAAAAAGCTAAATCTGGAATAATATTTTCTAGCATTGCTATGGTAGCTATCTTATTTTTATATTTTTTGTATTTGTTATGTTTTGGTTCTTTATTAAATATTAGATTTAGATAATTTGGAAAGAGGTTTTATATGAAAAATTTAAAAGGTGCCTTATTATTAGGCCAATCAGGTGGGCCTACTAGTGTTATTAATGCTAGCGCGGCTGGTGTTTTTTTAGAGGCTTTAAAACAAGAAAATGTAACAGATATTTTAGCTGCTGCACATGGAATAAAAGGTATTTTAAATGAAGACTTTATTGATATTAGAAAAGAAGATATTAAAGAGTTAGAAAATTTAAAATATACACCATCTAGTGCTATAGGAAGTGTTAGATATAAGTTAAAAGATGAAAATGATTTTAATAAACTTTTAGTTATTTTTAAAAAATATAATATTAGATTCTTTTTATATAATGGTGGAAATGATTCTATGGATACTTGTAATAAGATATCTAAATTTCTTAAAAAAAGTAATTATGATTGTAATGTTATAGGAGTTCCTAAAACTATTGATAATGATTTAGCTGTAATAGATCACTGCCCTGGATATGGTAGTGCTGCTAAATATATCGCTACATCAATGATGGAAATAGGTTTAGATGCTACTGTATATGATTCTAAAATGATTACAGTTTGTGAGATAATGGGTCGTCACGCTGGTTGGCTTACAGCTGCTAGTCAAATATCTAAAGAAAAAGGATATGGTCCTGATTTGATATATCTTCCTGAAATTGCATTTGATTTAGATAGTTTTTATAAGAATGTAAAAGAGATATTAGATACTAAAGGTAAAGTTATTATAGCAGTAAGTGAAGGAATCCAAACTAAAGAAGGATTGTTTATTCCAGAGTTAGTTAATTCTTCATTATCTAAAGATGCATTTGGTCATGCTCAACTAGGTGGAACTGCAAGTGTTTTAGCTTCTTTATTAGCTAATAAATATGGTGTTAAAACTAGAGCTGTTGAGTTTTCTTTGTTACAAAGATGTGCTAGTCATTTAGCTAGTCAAACTGATATAGATGAAGCGTTTAATACAGGTAAAAGATGTGTTAAAGCTGCAACTGCTGGAGTTAGTGATAAATTAATAGGTATTGTTAGAACATCTAACAATCCATATAAAATTGTTTATAAAAAAATTGATTTAAAAGACGTAGCTAATGAAGAAAAGAAAATCCCATTAGAATGGATACTTGAAGATGGTAAAGGTCTTACGAATGAATATTTAGAATATGTTACTCCTTTAATTCAAGGAGAAACAAAACAAGTAAAACAAAATGGTTTGCCAGTATTTGCGAAACTAAAAAAGAACAAGTTTTAATAATTTATAAAAAGACGCTAACAATTTTGTTAGTGTCTTTTATGTTTTATACTATGATACTTGTTTTAATAAATCATATAGTTTAGATTTTTTACGTTTAGTAGTAAATATTTCTTCAAAACTATTATGAACTATTTTACCACTTCTTGTACCAACACCTACTCCGTGAATTCCTTCTTTAATTAAATCAACTGCGTATATTCCCATTTGGGTTCCTAAAAGTCTATCTTCACTAGATGGACTACCACCTCTTTGGATATATCCTAATACAGTAGGTACTGCGTGAAATCCACTTTTTTCTGTTATTTCATGAGCGAAGTCTGTTAAGTTATCATACATTTTTTCAGTAGTAATGAATAATGCATAGTTTCTATCTTCATTTTTCATTTTTCTTAAACTTTCTATTACTTCTTCTTTTTTAAGTTTGTTTTCAGGGGTATTAATTAATTCAGCACCGCCACATACAGCTGCGTGAACAGCTAAATCTCCACAATTTCTACCCATTACTTCTAAAATAGCGCATCTTTTATGACTTGACGATGTGTCTCTTAATTTATCTACAGCATCATTAATAGTATTTAATGCAGTATGAAATCCTAATGTATAATCTGTCAAAGAAACATCGTTATCTATAGTACCTGGGATTCCAATAGTATTTATACCTAACTTATCTAATTCCCAAGCACCGTGGTAAGTACCATCTCCCCCTATAGTTACTAAGTGAGTTATTCCAAAATCTTTTAAATTGTTAGCAGCTTTTTGTTGAACAGATGCATTTAAAAATTCAGGAACTCTTGAAGTTCCTAATACAGTTCCACCCTTATTTAATAAACCAGAAACACTCCTATTAAATAATCTTTCAAAGTTATTTTCAAGGATACCTTTATAGCCTTCTTTATAGCCGTAAACTTCCATTCCATTTTTTATAGCACATCTTACTACAGCTCTAATTGCAACGTTCATTCCAGGTGCATCACCACCTGATGTAATTATACCAATTTTCATATCTTTCTCCTTCTAAAAACAAGTATTTATATAAATATTATATCATTATTAAGAATATAAAACAAAAATATTAAATATTAGTAATGTTTTGTAGTTCATAGCCCTCTTTCATATTTTTTTTGATATGGAATAAAGATATATTTTTATTGTCTAATTTATCTTTTAAAGATATATAGGAAGTTGGAAATAACACTAAATCTAAATCATCTACGCTATCAGTAATAGTAACAAAAGCCATCTTCTCATTCTTTTTAGTATTTATTGTTCTCGTTTTTGTTATGTATCCTATAACTACACTACTACTTTTTTTAATACCTGTTTTTATATCATCTATCTTTTTTTGTTCCATAATAGTTTTATATTTATCTAATAAACTGTATTTATAATTAAAATTAATACTATCTTTTTCATATTGAGTTAGTTCTTCGCTAGTAAAATCTTCTTTTTCATTAGAGCCACTAAATTCTTCTATAAATTGTAAAAAGCCATTCATTGCGTTTTCTAATGAATTAATCATAGTTTTGTGATTATGAAATTGGAAATTATCTAAAGCGCATGAGTTTATTAAGTATTCATAGTTTTGTTTATTTAAAAATGTTGAAGTTCTTTGGTAAAAATTATTAAAAGAAATGAATTCACCATTTAATCTTTCATCTATGATACTATTTGAAGATGCGTACGTTATTGATTTAATTAAAGTTAGAGGGAAGTAGATTATGTTATCTTTAATTGAGAACAAGGTTTCGCTCTTATTAATGTCAAAACCAAATACTTTATATCCATTACTTTTTATTTCTCTAATATAAGTTACTACTTTATTAGTATCACTAAAAAATTGGTTTAGTAAACATACCATAAAGTATTGGTAATAGTTAGCTTTTAAATATGCTAAGCGGTAAGCAGTTAAGGCGTAAGCAACACTATGAGATTTATTAAATCCATATGACGCAAAGTCTTTGATTAAGTTAAAGACTTGGGAAGCTTCTTCTTTAGTTTTATGGTTTTCTATACTTTTAGTGATAAACTTTTTTTCTTCATTAGCGAAAGCTTCACTTTCTTTTTTAGAAATTGCTCTTCTTAATATATCAGCATCAGAAAGTGAGTACGATGCATAAGCACTAGCTATTTGCATAACTTGTTCTTGATATATAGGGATACCATAAGTTTCATTTAAAATAGGATCTAATACTTTTATTTTATTTTTACTGGTATTGGTTTTTTTGCCGTTTATGTAATCGTCGATGAATTCCATTGGCCCCGGTCTAAATAGCGCTAATACTGCTACTATATCGCTAAATTTAGTGGGTTCCATCTTTCTTAGTACATTTCTCATTCCAGGACTTTCTAATTGGAAAATACCATCAGTTAAAGTGCTTGAAAGTAGTTCAAATGTTTTAGGGTCATCTAGGTTAATACAATTTATATCAAAGTTAGGTATTAAGTTAATTATATTGTCTAATAAGGTTATATTGCTTAATCCTAAAAAATCTATTTTTAGTAATCCTAGTTGTTCTAAAATGTGGGCTTCATTTTGAGTTTGAAAAGAAATGTTTCCTTCTAGCAATGGAATGGTTTTAGTTAAATCTTCATCTGATAATATAATTCCACTAGCGTGAGTTTGTACATGACGTGGTAAATTGATTATTTTTTTGATTATATTTAGTACTATATTACTTTCGTTATCTTCGGGGTCTATATCGTTATCTATAATTCTTTTTTCAAGAAAAGATAATTTTATTTTATCTATGTTTAATACCTTACCTATATCTCTAATTGCTGCTTTTAGTCCAAATGTACTAAAAGCAGTTATTTGAGCTACGTGTTCTTTACCATATTTCATTTTTACATATCTAATTACATCATCTCTTTTATAGTCTGAAAAGTCTATATCTATATCAGGCATTGTTTTTCTAGCTGGATTTAAAAATCTTTCAAAAAATAAGTTATATTCTACAGGGTCTACTTCAGTTATGCCTATAGAGTAAGCTACTAAACTACCAACACTGCTTCCTCTTCCAGGACCAACACCTATATTATTTTTTTTAGCATATCTTATAAAGTCAAACACTATTAAGAAATAATCACTGAAATTCATTTTATTTATCATTTCTAGTTCATATTTTAAGCGATTTGTATATTTGGTTGCGAGTGTTTTATTAGAATTAGATAATCTTTTCTTTAATCCTAAGATAGATAAACTTTTTAAATATTCATGGCTACTTATATTATTTTCATTTTTATATTTTGGTAGATTAAATTTAGGGACTTCATATTCAAAATCAATTGATTTAAAAAAGTCATCTAAATTACTAAATACATAGTTGTAGTCTTTGAACAGTTTGTCTAATTCATTTATTGTAAGTAAATGGTAATCACCATTTATATTTGCATTTTCATTTTCTATTTTAGAAAAAACTTCATATGCATATTTATCTTCTTTATTTAGATACAGGCTTTGATGGATTGGTAATAGTTTTATTTTATTAATAAATGCATATTTTTCTAAGATTGGAACACATTTTGTAACAAAAACGAAATTATCTAAAGATAATCCGATGTATAAATCTTTAAATGACTCTGTAAGTATTAATAGAGTCTTTTCAAATTCATTTAAGTCATTATTTAATAACGTTTTGTATAATGATGAGTCATCTCCACTAGTAACAAATATTACGTTAGAAGATAATGATTTTACTTTACTAAAATCTATTACTTTTGATTGTCCGTTTGACAAATATGAAAGTTTTAATAAATTAGAAAATCCTAATTTATTTTTTGGATAGCATAAGAAACTAGTTTCGATATCATTTATTTTAGTTAGTATTCTTAATCCAAGTAGTGGTTTTATATTGTATTTCTTTGAAAGTGCGAAAAAATCAAATAATGCATAAAAGTTTCCAGTGTCAGTTAGCGATAAGAAATTATAATTATAACTAGCAGCCTTGGAAACTAAATCTTCTAGTCTTATTATCGAATTTAGTAGACTATATTCACTTTTTGTGTATAAATATCCTTTCAAAATTAAATACCTCTCATATTTCTTGACAAATTAAGTAATAAGTGATAAAATTATTATACCATATATTTTTATATATGCAGGCGTAGTATAACGGTTTTTATAAGTGCTTGCCAAGCATTAGATGGGGGTTCGATTCCCCTCGCTTGCTCCAAATGGGGTTTTGTGTCACTTTAGTGTAATATTAATAGTGATAAAATAAATTTTATAGACAAATATAAAAGGAACCTAATTGGTTCCTTTTATATTTATGTTTTTTTATTTTTTAAAGGATACTATCTTTGTTAGTTAAATTTGGAAGATAAAACACACAAATATAAATTTAATAATATCACTAGATTTATGTCTTTATGATAATTTACTAAATAGCACCATTAGATTTTAGTTCTTTTGTTAGTTTTATTATCTCTTCTACCATATCAGCTATATGATTAATAGTTTCAAGAAGCGGTTGTTCTGTAGATAGATCACAATTAACTAGTAATGCAAGTTCTCTAGGTGACAAAGTTCCACCCGCAGATAATAGTTTAATCCACTGATCTATAGTTAGATCACCTTTTAATATTTTTTCGCTAGTGGCGGTAGCCACTGTTAATCCAGCACTGTAAGTATAAGAATATAAACCCATGTAATAATGAGGTTGTCTCATCCATGTTAAGCCAGCATAAGAAGGTATGTATACATCTTCTCCCCAGAAGTCTCTTAATACTTTCAAATAAATATTATTTAAAACATTAGCTGATAATGGTTCACCATTATCTACTTTTTTATATACTTCTCTTTGGTATGCTGCTTCTAATAAATGAGTTATAAAATTATGGTAATATGTTCTAGAAATGCTAGAAGATAATACAAATCTTTTCATTCTACTGTCTTTTGCATCTTTATATAACTGATTTGCTAGTAAAATTTCGTTCATAGTTGAAGGAGCTTCAACCATATAACTAGATACATTTGTATCAAAAGAGTTTTGAGCATTTCCTGCATAATATTGGTGTCCTGCGTGTCCTAGTTCGTGAGCCAATACATAGCATCCTTCTAATAGACCATTCCAATTTAGTAAGATAAAAGAGCCATTTCTATATAATGAAGAACAAAATCCACCTGTTGATTTACCAATAGTTTGTGGGAAATCAATCCATCTTTCTTTGAAAGCTCTCTTTATCATATTACGATAATCATTGCCAAGAATACCTAATCCATTTATAACTACATTACTTGCTTCTTTTATTGATATTTTAGGTTCAAATTCAGGATCAAGAGATAATTTTAGATCACAAAAGCTTACCTTATCAAGTTTATAAACTTCTTTTAATAAACTTACATACTTTCTCATAGGAGCACGTAGTTTATCAGTTATTACATCTATTTGTCTATCATACATCTCTTTAGTTACATCTTGTTCATATAATAAATAATCAAATACAGAAGAAAATCCATTTAGTTTACTTTGAGCTTTATCATTTAACACGCAAGTGTTATATATTTCACTAAATCCATTTTGATATTCTCCTAGTTTTTTGTAGAAATTACTAAACGCTTTTTCTCTTACTAGGTTATCTTCTATGTATTCATAATTATTTTCAAAGCTATTAAAAGATAAATCATAAGTTTTTTTGCCAATCTTAAAGCTATCAAATTTTATGTCAGTTATTTTAAATGCATTGTAAATGTTGTAAGGTGAATATAGTATGTCGCTAAAAGAAGACAATGCAACTTCTACTTCATAAGAAGGTGAATGCAATTTGTTTTTTATTATCTTTTTTAGTGTTAAACTGTTATCTTTAGATAATGAGGCAGCTTTATTAAGTAATTCATTAGTTTGTAATTTTAATTCAGCATCTAAAAAAGATAAATGTGGGCTTAAACTGTTCATAACTAATCCAAATTTTCCTCTTCTTATTAAGTTCTTTTCATCAGTTGCGTCACTTTCAGCATATAAATTATATGAACTAACATAATTTATTGCTTCATATAATTTTCTAACATCATTTAACGCTTGATTTATTGTTTCTTCATTGTTAAGTTTATTTCTATACTTATTGTCTAATGCTTTTGCATCAGTAACTACTTTGTCTAATGCTAAGCAGTAATCTTCTTCAGTTTTAAATATTCTAGTCAAATCCCAAGTATATTTAGGATTTACTTCACTTCTTTTTAAATTTTTCTTTTCCATAATTACTCCTTTTATAACTCATACATTAATTGTAACAAAAATAAGAAAAAAACAATCTAATTATGCAATCTATAGGTTCCTTTTATATTAATATACCATATTTGTTTAGTATAAATATAAAATGGTACATTTAAAATTTCATTTTTAACTTCCCTTGTTACTAAAAATGATAAAATATAAAAGTAATGTAGTAATACTATATAATTGTATTTATCAAAGAATTATTTACATTTCGTTAATATTAAAAATAAAACTTAATTATTTAATTATGTTTTTATGTTTTAATAAACACAAATTTTTAAAAAGGAGCTTCTATGTTTAAAACTATTAAGTCAAAATTATTAATCACCCTAGTTGTTATTTGTTTTTCTATTTTCACATTTTCTTCGTGTGTTACAAAATCTCTTAACTCGATATTTTATGAAACAAATGGCGGAATTGCCATATCAGGTTCATTATACGATGCTGGAGATGTGATAACATTACCTAATCCTTCTAAACAAGGGTATACTTTTAGTGGATGGTACTTAGATAAGAACCTAAGCACTAAAGTAAATTCTGTTACTATGGGAAATGAAGATATAACTGTATATGCCGCTTGGGTAGAAAATAAATTAACTGTTATATATCATTCATTAACTAGCGAACTTGATTCTTCCCAAGAAATAAAATATACCGACACTTCTCATAATTTGAATAGTCCGTCATATTTAAATAACGGATATAATATGACATTTTGGACTCCTAAAGGAAGTACTGATATTTATTATAGAGGAAACGAAGATGTCTCAAGCTTAATATTAACCCCAAATAGTGTTTTAGAACTAAATCCATTTTGGGAACAAATAAATTACAATATAACTTTTCAAACTAATAGTTCATTTGTTATCGAAAATTTAACTTATAATATTGGTTCTCTTATTTACGTTCCATCTTCATACAAAGAAGGTTATACTTTTGTTCATTGGGAATTAATATCTTCAAGCGGAAATTGGAAAGAAAACCAAATAATAGCTGGCGGAGAAGAGTTGTTTGAATATTACGGAAATGTTACTTTAAGTGCTGTTTATGATTGTGATGAATTTAGTATAACAATAATAGGTTTTGACTCAGTAGTTTCTAGCGATATAACTTATTATTCAAATTCTGATGCATTTATTCCTTCTATTACAAGAGATGGCTATAATTTGATAAATTATGAAGTAACTTTTGGTACTGGTACATGGCACATAGGACAAAGGGTTAACGCTGGAGATAATTTGTTTTCTAAATATGGTGACGCAACGCTAAGTGCTAATTGGGAAATTATTAATTATACCCTAACTATAAATACTAATACCTTTTTAGGAGAAATACTAATATCGTACAACGCCTCTTCTAGTGACCGCTTACCACTTTTAGAAAAAATAGGATACTATTTTGATGGTTATTTACCAAGGGAAGTTAGCGGAAACTGGGAAATTGACTGGCTATATGTTTATGGTTATAATTTATATAATAATTACGGAAATGTTTATCTGGAGGCATTATGGACACCAATATCTTATAAAATAGATTATTTAGAACTAAATGGTACGCTTATAGAAGATGCTATATACGAAATAACAGATATAATAGTTTTACCATCACTTACTAGAATTGGTTATAATTTTATAGGTTGGAAAGTAATAGAAAGCACTGGAAACTGGAGAATAAATGATATATTTGTACCTCTAACACAAGTAAGTGGAAATTACGGAGACGTTAATCTTGAAGCTGTATGGGATAGTATTAATTACAATATATCTTTTGACTCAGATGGTGCAGATTATATAGATACACTTTCTTTCACAGTAGAAAGTGACGCTATCATAAGCGCCCCTTCTAAGTTAGGATATAATTTCTTATATTGGGAAGTTCTAAGTTCTAATGGTAATATAGAAATTTTAGAACACTTGTATTCACCATATTTTTTATATGGAACTTATGGTGATATAAGTTTAAAAGCTATTTATGAAATTATTGACTACACAATTAATTATTATCTTGGAAGTGAACTTTTAACTAGTAATACTTATACAATAGAAGATAGTTTTTATCTTGAAGATATAACAATCCCTCACTATAATTTTTTATATTGGGAGTCTTTAGAAAATAGTGGAAGTTGGCTTAATAATGCTATATATAGTACTACACAATTAATAAGTGGATACACTGGAAGTGTTAATTTATATTTAAGAAATGAACCTATTAGTTATAATATTATTTTTGATACAGATTCTTTAGATAATGTAAGTGGCTTAGCATATACTATTGAAGATTATTTTTATTTACCACAGACATCTAAAATAGGATATTTATTTTTAGGATGGTCTCCTAAAAATAATAATGAATTCTGGAGTGAAAGTATTTATAGCACTAACAATTTGTTAAGTCATGCGTACGGAAGCGTTGAGTTAATAGCAGTTTATGAATTGATAGAGTATTATTATCTTATTTCTGATGACACAGGTTTTATTATATTCTTTGATACTTATACAATAGAAGATACTATCACACTAATAGAAGATAGTATTATTGGATATAATTTTATAGAATACACTGTTACATTTTCTAGTGGTTCTTTAGTGTATGGAAATAGTTATATGGCGTATGAAACACTTAGTAATATCTGGGGAAATTTTGAACTAAGCGCAGTTTATCAAATTAAATCTTATTATTTAACTTTTGATGAGTCAAATGGAGAAGATATGATAGATGGAATTTATGAATATAATAGTGTTCTTCCTATTCCTAGTAAAGTTGGTTATAATTTTATAGGATGGAGTACGAGTATAGGAGATGAAAATAAGTTTTTCATATTACCAGATATAGGTAATAATCCATCTTATGAAATTTATGCTAATTACGAAAAGAAACACTATAATTTAACAATTAATTATAACAATGAGACCGAATATACTGCTCTAATTCAAGTAAATTACAACGATGCGTTACCTGTTTTAAATAATTTTTTATATTTAGGGTATGAATTTATTGGATATAATACTGATAATTTAAGTAATTATGGTTACTTATTGTGTGAAGATTATGGCTCTAATGGTGATTATCAAATTTATGCAATATGGAGTATAATTAATTATACCATCACTTATAATTACAATGGTGGAATAGTTAGCGGTAATGTCCCTACTACTTATACGGTTTTAGATGAATTTATGTTGCCTAATATTACTAAAAATGGATACCATTTAGAAAATGGTTGGTTTGTTAGTAATATAGGATCTACTAATACAATTTATTCACATACAACTGGTAATTTAGTAGTGACTGCTAATTGGATCATTAATACTTATACCATTACTTATTACTTTTTAGGTGATGAGATTCACCAAAGTATAAGTGTATTAAACTTTAACGATGAACTTCCATTTAAAAATAAAGAAGGTTATACTTTCTTAGGATGGGCAACAAGTGCTGGTAATCCTTCTTATAGTGTTTTAGATTATGGAAACAGTAATTCTAGTGTAATACTTTATGCAACATTTAGTGATAAAACTTTTTATATTAATTACTATGTTGATGATACTCTAACAGATCTTAGTGCTGGTACTCTTTATTACGGTTCAACGCTTCCAAATATTACAAAATTAGGATATATATTTTTAGGATGGAACACTTTCGGAAATGATCAGAGTGGTTGTTTTATAGTAGTTCCAGATTTAGGAGCAGATGAAAGTACGCATGATTTATATGCTATATTTGAAATAATAACTTATGAAATAACTTATACTAATTTATTAGGGACTATTACTACTAATCCTACTTCTTATAATGTAACTTCTAATATTACTTTAAGTATCCCTTCTTTATTAACAGGATATGATTTTAGTAATTGGAGTATTAATAACAACATAGTAACTACTATTAATGCGGGTTCTACAGGCGATATAAATATAAAAGCGTCTTGGAGTGCTAAATATTATTTACTTAATTTTAATACATTTAGTGGTAGTGCTGTTAACCAAAATACATTTACATATCATGATAATATTCCACTAACTTCTAAAACCGGATATAATTTTCTGGGATGGTGTTTAGATTCTTCATTAACTGGTACTTCCTATTTAGTAGTAGAACAATTTAGTGTTAGCAGTGGTACTTTAATAGAACTATATGCTAAGTATGAAATTAAGACATTTAATATAAATTTTGAACTTAATGGTGGTTCTAGTGGTTCTTTACCTAGTGGTCTTAGTTATGGTTCTAATTTGCCTGTTCCTTCTAAAATAGGACACGATTTCTTGGGATGGTATACTAATCCTAGCTTTAACGGATATTCTGTATTAAATGTTCCTGATTTTGGGAATGATACAGCTACTTATATGCTTTACGCTGCATGGGAAACTAAACTTATTATAATAACTTTTGATACTATGGGCGGAGATAATTTAGCAGTTAGTACTACAAGTATTAGGTATGGAAGTGCAATAGGCACTTTGCCATCTCCTGTAAAAGAAGGGTATTCTTTCTTAAATTGGTATTATTATATAGGTATGACCAAGACTCCAATTCAAAGCGGTAGTATAGTAAGTAATTCTTCTAATTTTACTATTTATGCTTCATGGAACCCTAACAATTATGCAGTTGCATATAATTCAAATGTACCTTCTTCTGCATCTGTAGCAGTTAGTGGTACTATGGAATTAAATGTTTATAATTACGGAGTGCAATTTAATCTTCTTCCTAACAAATTTGTTCTTTCAGGATATAGGTTTTTAGGATGGTCACTTACCCAAAATGGACCAGTTAAATATAGCAATACAGAAGAAGTATCCTCTTTAACTAGCCAAGAATTAATATTTAATTTATATGCGAAGTGGGAAGCTTCTTCATATACTATTACTTTTATGGTATCTTCACAAGTTTTAACAACTAAAACTGTAACTATGGATCAAAGTTATGGAGCGTTGCCTGGATATGATAACGGAGGTTACCATTTAAATAATTGGGTAATATCTGGTAATACTGTTATTACTTCTAGTTCTAAATTTAATACCCCTAATTTTTTAACAGCTACAGCACAACTTTTAGCTAATACTTATTATGTTAATTTTAATACTCAAGGCGGTGTTATATTAAATAAAGCTTCTATTAATTATTTACAATCATTTTCAACTATACTTTCAAATCCTACTAAATTAAACCATATTTTTAATAATTGGACTTTAAATGGTACAAGTACTGTTGTTAATGATAGTACTATATGTTCTAATTTTGGATTAAACGGAAGTGAAATAACTTTAAATGCTAATTTTTCAATTGTTTATACTATTGTATATGATTCTAATGAACCTAATACATCTAGTGGAAGCGTTAGTGGAGCTACTAGTGAATCTGTTCACACAGCTGGTATTTCTAGTAAATTAACTAAAAACGGATATTCTTTAGTTGGTTATAACTTCTTAGGATGGTCTTTAACTAATAAAGGAGCTAAAGTATTTAATGATAACGATACCATTTTAAATATTGCTGGATATCAAAACTTTGTAGTAATTATTTATGCTAAGTGGGAAGTTAGAAGTTTTAGTGTCACTTATGTGAATTATAGTGGTACTTCAAACACCGTAATAAATGTTACTTATGATTCTTTTTATAATTTGGCAGCTTTAACTAATCCTACTGCTAGAAATTATTATACATTTAGTGGATGGTACACTAGTGAAAATGGTGATGAATTAGTTGTAAATGCATTAAATAGGTGGACATCTTTAACAAATTTAACTATATATGCACATTGGATACCTTTTTCTATTACAATAAAATATGCTCCAACTCTTTTACTTAATTCAGGTTACAATCTTTCATATTATGGGACTATTGATAATATGACTTTTAATTATGAAAGCAGTCCTTATACTATAAATAAATATATGTTTGCATCAGCTATTAAAGTTGAGCCTAAAGTTGTATATGATGTATCAGGAAGAACTAGGGGATTTAATCTAACTGGTGGTGGTTTAAATAATTTTGGTACTTTTAAAGCGAATGTAAAAGAAGAAGATATGTATACAGTAATAAAACCTAATGAATTCATAAGAGATTTTAATGGTTTATCAAATTCAAAAGTAACTATTGAATTAAAAGCAGTTTACTATGTAATTGAGCTAACATCTATTAATTATTATGGGTATCATAAAAATGATAATACTAACGCAGATGTAGATATGCTAAAAAAACAAATAGTCTATGCAAATAAAAGTATAGCATTACAATATATATAATTTTATTTATTTATGAGCTTTTAAATAAAAGTATGTATTTTAGTGGAGCGTGGTATAAAGATTCTGTTAAACTTTGAAATAATGATTATAGTGCAGGAGATATAATAAATACAAGTTATTAACAAACACATAAAAGGAGAAATATAATGGGAACTAGCGAATCTTATATCAAATATGTTATATCATGCTTAGATAAAAATATGGTTACTGAATATAAAAAAATGTTTGGCGAATACATGATTTATATCAATAGAAAGCCATTATTATTAGTTTGTGATAATACGGTATATGTTAAAATGATTCCACAATTAAGAGGTATTTTAGATGAAAACTCTATAGGATATCCATATAACGGTGCTAAGGAGCACTATATTTTAGATTTTGAAAATTCAGTTTTAACAAACGAAGTTATAAATATATTAGATATAAACATCCAACAAAAACTACGTAAAAACAAGCCTAAGTAGTTAATAGTCATTTAGATTTTTATTTTAATATGGATGGGATTATATGGCATAAACAAGCATATGAGTAACAAATTTTTTGTAGCAATATTTAATTAATTATTGCATAATTTTAATATGGTATAATAGATTAAACGATATCTAAGGAGTAGCCAAATGGATGAGAAAGAATATAAACAATTGCTTCAAACATTAGAAATATTAGAAAAAGATAATAAAAAATCTGAAGCATTTGATGTATTAGTAAAACTTAATAGTTATCCATTGAAAACAGGAGATGTTATTTTTAAACTAGCGTATAAATACTATAAACCATATGAAGGTGCTCCACAAAGCTATTCAAAAGCTTATGAACTATTTATGGAAGCTTCTAAAAAAGATAATCCAGATGCATTATATTATTTATATCTTATGTATTATTCAGGAAACTATGCAAAACAAGATAAAGAAAAAGCTATTCAATATTTTATTGAAGCTTTGAGGCTAGGTCAAAAACAAGCTCTTAAAACTTTAGAAGAAGTTTCAAAAACCTTAAAGAAAGAACCAAGTGTAACAGAAATCCAAAATAATCAAAATGAGATAAAGGTGCTAAGTGAAAGTAATAATAAGCTTAATGAAACCAACAAAAGCTTAAAACTAGATATTAAAAACAAAGATAAAGAAATTATGGCTTTAAAATCCCAAAACGATAAATTGAAGAAAGAATATCTAATTCAAGGTAATAGTGATGTTGGAGAACTCTTAAAATATAATGGTAATTTTTATAAAGAGATATTATATAAAAATATTCAAGCCAAACATACGATATTTTCACATTTAGTAAATAAAACTTTAGATGATACTAAAAGTATTGTGGAAAGTTTAAATAGACAAAAAACAGGATTTGAAAAAATAATATGTACATTTTATTATTACTATGATCAATCCAAACTTAACCATAACGATGCTTTAGATATGGAATTTTCATTTTTATTAACTCCTTTAAACAAAGCTATTGAAATATTGTTTGGTTCATTTTTTAAAGCGATATTTCATAAGAGAAAATATAAAATTCCACCAAATGTATCTATAAAAACCAAAAAAGCACTTACTATTGAAACATTTATTGAAAAAACAACTGTAAGAGAAAAAATCATTGTGCTTAATAATTGGATTAAATTTGATAATGATAGTATATTTATAAACAATACTAAATCCCTTATTGGAGATTTTGTAAATAAAATTAATAATTGGTATACAAAAAGAAATGAAGTCACTCACAGCATATCTATAATTGATTTTGAAACTACTAATAAATATATTGATCAAGCAATTATTATATTATGTGAAATAGTAGATTTAGCTATATTTTTCAAATTAGATAAATGGTGGGAAGAAAACAATTAGATCATTTCTTATTGTTATTAAAACAAGTGAAAGAAAACAAAACGAATACAACCTATTATAGGAATATTTAAGTGAAAATGGAAACTTAGTAATTAAGTTATCTTATGAAGACAATAAAAATATCATTAGTTTTGATATAGATCATTCATTTTTAATATATAAAAAATAACCTATAAATTTAAGATATATTTTTAATAAAATCTCTCCAAATGAACGCTAGTTGTATTTAATAAAATAGAAAGTGACAAGTAAAAATGTATTTTTTTTAAAACACTGCAATCACTAATACAGGTTAGTTAATTGGTGCAACTGCAGACCAAATTATAAAACAATAGTTTTAATTTGCGATAACGAATGTTATATTTGAAACTTTGTAAAAACAGAAAACTGAGTAAGACAAATAACGAAGATAATTGGGTTTTCAAAAAGATATAAAAAACTCAAAAACATTGATATATAGGTTTATTAAGCAAAATATTAATAATAATGCACTACTAAATTTAATTTTTTAGTAGTGCATTATTTATTTTTATTCGATTATTACTGCTACCTTTATTGCATCGGTTATAGCAGACATAATTCCTCCAGAATATCCAGATCCATCTCCAATACAATAAATATTTTTAATACTTGTACATAAACCTTCTTTTCTTATTACAGTTACTGGTGCAGATGACCTAGTTTCAACACCACTTAATATAGAATCAGGATTTTTAAATCCTTTTATTTTTATTTCAAAATCATCTAATGCTTTTAACATAGTGTTTCTAATAAATGAAGGGTATATCTCATTTAAATTTTTAAAATAGTATCTTTTAACAGATGGTTTTATATTTCCTAAGGAACTGCTAACTTTATTGTCTATAAAATCTCCTAATCTTTGAACTGGTACACAGTAAGGATATTTTTCACTGTAAGATGCACTTTCAAACTGTTTTCTATAATAAAAGCCATCTAAAACATCATTCTTATAGTAATCACTTACATTTATATTAACTAACAATGCAGAATTAGAATTAACATTGTTTCTATCTTTATTGCTCATTCCATTTACTACAACTGTCTTTTCTTCATTCATAGTTGGTATTACAAAACCACCGGGACACATACAAAAAGTATACGCTGACCTGTCATTACCGTGGTATGCTAGTTGATAATCAGATGCTCTTAATTCAAACTTCTCTTCATATCCTTTATACTGTACATTATCTATATCTTTTCTTAAATGTTCAATTCTAAATCCAAGCGAAAAGGCTTTTGGTTCCATTTCAATCCCTTTATTTTTCAATAAGCTATAATTTTTTACATCAGAAGTTCCTGTTCCTAAAATTAACTTGTCAAAAACTTTAGAATGTTTATTGTCTTTATTAGCCAATAAAACACTTATTTTATTATTTTCTAAAACATCAAAATCTATTAATTTAGTTTCAAACAAAATATTAACTCCATTCTCAAGCAAGTAGTTTCTTATATTTTTAACTATTTTCTTTAGATAGTCAGTACCAAGATGTGGCTTATTATCATATAATATATCTTCGCTTGCTCCAAATTTAAATAGTTCTTTTAGTACGAACTTAATATAACCATTTCTAACCCCAGTTCCTATTTTTCCATCCGAAAAAGTTCCTGCTCCACCCTCTCCGTATAAAAAATTAGATTCAGGATCAAATATACCGTTTTCTAATAATTTGTTACAATCTATGTCCCTTTCTTCAACTTTCTTGCCTCTTTCAATTAAAGTAACCTTAACTCCTCTATATAACATAACCAAACTAAAGAAAAGACCAGCGGGACCAGTGCCAACTACTAATATTTCTTCTTCTTTCTTTTTTAAAAAAGTTATGCTTTCTTCTTTGTATTCAAGCAGTAATTTATGAATTATTGGTTTATCTGAAGAAACAATTAAACTATATACATTACATCTTTCATGCTCTCTCATATCTAAAGCTTTTCTGTTAATTTGGATATCTTTTTCATCAAATATAAAATTAGTAAGTATTCTAATCCTTTTAGAGAAATTATTATTTTGACCTAGCGGTACCTTTACATTATTAATTAAATATTTCATATATCTCCTATTTTTTTTAATTTATATCTATATTCTATCATTTTTTATGCATTATTCTTTATAAAATATTATAATATTAGTATACAAAAATTAGGAGATATATAAATGAGTTCAATTTTTACTAAAATAATTAATAAAGAAATACAGGCAGCTATAATATATGAAGATGATTTGGCAATTGCTTTTCTAGATATTAGCCAAGCTACAAAAGGTCACACCCTTGTAGTTCCTAAACAAGAAGCTAAAACTATACTAGAACTAGATCTAAAATATGCTAGTCATTTATTAGTAGTTGTTAAAAAAGTAACAAAGATAATAAAAGAAAGATTAAAACCAAGTGGTTTTAATCTTATTTCTAATAACGGGGAAATTGCAGGACAAAGTGTTCCACACTTTCATATTCATATTATTCCTAGATATACAAAAGACGATGTAAAAATAGAAACTACTAACAATAGTGCAAATGTTACTAAAACAAGTTTAGAAGTATTAAGGCTTCTTTTAAAAGAAGACTAACTAATTAATTTTGTTTTCATATAAGGAATTAATACTTTTGGTACAGTAATAGTTCCATCTTCATTTTGATAGTTTTCTATTATAGCTATCATTGTTCTGCCAACAGCTAATCCACTACCATTTAAAGTATGCACATATTCAGTTTTTGAATCTTTGGTTCTTTTAAATCTAATATTAGCTCTTCTTGCTTGGAAATCACCATCACTTGAAACGCTAGCTATTTCTCTATAAGTATTTTGAGAAGGAACCCACACTTCAATATCATAAGTTCTTACAGCATTAAATCCTAAATCTCCTGTAGATAGTTCAACTATTCTATATGGTATATTTAGTAATTGTAGTACCTTTTCACTATTTTTTAACATATTTTTTAAATCTTTTATACCATCTTCTGGTTTTGAAAACTTAATTAATTCAACTTTATGAAATTGGTGTTGTCTTAAAATTCCCTTAGTATCTCTACCTGCTGCACCAGCTTCACTTCTAAAAGCAGTAGTGTAGCCTACAAATTTAAGTGGTAATTTATCTCCGTCTAGGATTTCATCTCTAAACATATTTATAGTAGGTACCTCTGCTGTTGGGTTTAAAAAGTAGTCTGTGCCTTCTAGATGAAACGCTTGATCTCTAAATTTAGGAAATTGACCTGTTGAAAACATACTTTTTTCATTAACTATATAAGGCGGAATAATTTCTGTATAACCATGTTTATAAGTGTGTAAATCCATCATAAATTGGATTAAACTTCTTTCTAATCTTGCTCCTAATCCTTTATCGAACACAAAACGAGTTCCAGTAACTTTAGTTGCTCTTTCAAAATCTAGGATTCCTAATTTTTCACCTAAATCTGCATGATCTTTAATAGGAAAATTAAACTTAGTTGGTTCTAAATAAGTTTTTACTACTTTATTAAAACTATCATCTAACCCAACAGGTACAGTTTTATCAGGTAAATTAGGAGTAACAGACATTATTTCGAATATAGTTTTTTCTATTTCTTGTAATCTAACTTCATCTTTTAATTCATTATTACCAAGTTCTTCAATTTGTTTAAAAAGAGGTGTTGTATCAAGACCTTGTCTTTTATAATTTCCAATTTCTTTACTTAATTTGTTTTTAGTTGCTTTTACATTTTCAACTTCAACTAAAAGATTTTTTCTTTCAATAGACAATGGTTTTAATTGTTTTAAATAAGAATAATCGCCATTTCTTTGATTTAGTTTTTTAATAACTTGACTTAAATTTTCTACTACATACTTTGTGTCTAACATAATAATATCTCCTTTTTAATTAATAAAGTCCTTAAAGTAATTGTTATAAAACAATTGCTCTAAGGACGTTTTTATAATAATAACGCGGTGCCACCTTAGTTCTATATAATTAAATATAGCGCTCATTTTTGAAATAATTTATTGTTTAGAGTAGATTTCATATACTTGATTATTAATTTTCACCAGCCATTAACTCTCTAGAAAATCAAAATATATTACTTATCTCTATATTATTTCATATCTATTATATTCTAAAACAATAAAAAATGCACAATATTAGACTATTTTAGTATATAATATAGTAGCGTATAGTATGTGTTCTCGTAGTAAAATGGATATTACGATTCCCTCCTAAGGAATAATTGCAGGTTCGATTCCTACCGAGAACGCCAATTATATTAATAGTTAATAAAATATGTTAACAAAGGAGTACATATGAATAAAAACGCGAAAGTAAAAACACCTTACTCTTGGCACACAAAAGCTATCCAAATAGTTAAAAATATAGATTTAAGTGGTCATATAATAATTGTTACAGGAGCTACTAATGGTATTGGTTATGAAACAACTAGAGTATTAGCTAAAACAAATGCAATAGTTATAGCTGCTGTTAGAAATGTGGAACTAGGGTATAAAAGGTTTAAAAAATATAATAATGTTCATATTGAATACTTAGATTTGTCCAAAGACAGTGCTATTTTTGATTTTATCAATGTTGTTAAAACTAAATATGATCATATTGATGCATTAATAAATAATGCAGGAGTGATGGGCGTTCCATATAAATTAGATATAAAAGGAGTAGAAACTCACTTTTTAACTAATCATATTGGACCTTTTGAACTAACTTTAGGATTATTAGATTTGCTTAACAAAGGAGTAAATCCTAGAATTATTAATTTAGCTAGTGTAGCACACAAATGGTCAGATATAAATTATGATGATATTGGTTTTGTTAATACCAAATATGATTATAAAATAGCTTACGCACAAAGTAAAACTGCTTCTATTTTGTTTACTACTAAATTAAGCGAAGTATTAAAAGACACTAAGATAAAAAGTTATTCAGTACATCCTGGGATAGTTCCTTTTACAAATGTTTGGAATACAAGAATTTTGAAAAATTTCAAAAGAAGTATAAAAGTGATGGTTTTTATTTTGAATATTTTACAAATAACTTTTATTTTAAATATGTTTTCCTTTTTTAATAGAAGCAATATTATTAAACACTATAAAACAAATAAACAAGGGGCTTCTACTACGCTGTGGTGTTTAACTAATAAAGAACTAGATAATTATAATGGTGCATACTGTGAGGACTGCAATATTTACCCAGTTATTGAACCTAATATAAAAAAAGCATACGGAGTGGCTCCTTATGCAATTGATATGACAAGTGCTAATAAATTATGGGATTTATCAATAAGTTTGTCAAATCCAAATATAATTAAAAATGAGGTAATTAGATGAATATAAAACAAATACTTAAAAAAATGAATATAAAACCAGCTTCTTATTTTTTATATGGAAATGACAAGGCTAAAATAAAATATAATATTATTGATAAACTACCTGCTAAAGATTCTAAATTAATTCTAGTCACTGCTATAACTCCTACACCATATGGTGAAGGTAAAACAACAGTATCTATTGGATTAGCTGACGCTCTTAATTTACTTGATAAAAATGTGGTTTTAGCGTTAAGGGAACCTAGTATGGGTCCTGTTTTTGGGTTAAAAGGTGGTGCTGTAGGTGGTGGATTATCCTCATTAATACCTGCAAACGATATTAATTTGCATTTTACTGGTGATTTACACGCTATTAGTGCTGCTCATAATACTTTATCTGCTTTAATAGATAATCACATATATTTTGGAAATAAATTAGGAATTGGAGAGGTTGTTTTTCCAAGAACTCTTGATATAAACGATAGAGATTTAAGGAAAATAGAAACAGCTACTAGAGAAGATAGTTTTATTATTACTGCAGCTAGTGAAATAATGGCTATCATGGCTCTAACAACTTCTATAAAAGATTTAAAAGCAAGGTTAGGTAGAATCTTAATTGGATATACTTTTAAAAATAAACCAGTATATGCTGCAGATTTAAAATGTATAGATGCATTAACTATTATTTTAAAAGACGCTATTAATCCTAATGTAGTTCAAACGCTAGAAGGAACGCCTTGTTTAGTTCATATGGGACCTTTCGCGAATGTAGCGCACGGTTGTAATAGTGTATTAGCCACTAAATTAGCTTTAAAAATAGGAGATTATGTAGTTACTGAAGCTGGATTTGGTTCAGATTTAGGTGCTGAAAAGTTTTTAGATTTGAAATGTCCTATATTAAAACAAACCCCTTCTTGTGTTGTAATAGTTGTTACTATAAAAGCTTTGAAATCTCACGCAGGTGAAGCATCTTCATTAATAAACACATCAAATGTTTCTAGCGTGCAAAAAGGATTAGATAATTTAACTAAACATATTGAAAATATTATAAGATATAATTTGAATTATGTTATAGCTTTAAACAGGTTTAGTAGTGATTCACCATCTGAAATAGATTTCTTAATAAAATGGGCTAAAGACAATAATCATAATTTAGAGGTATCAGAAGGTTTTGTTAAAGGTGGGGAAGGATGTGTTAGTTTAGCTTCAAAAGTTCTTTTGTTATGTGAAACAAAGAAGGAATTTAATAAACTTTATAATTATGATGATTCTATTGAAAATAAAATTAATATAATAGCTAAGACTATTTACGGTGCTTCAAAAGTTAAGTTTAGTAAAAAAGCACTTTCGCAAATAGAATTATATAATAAGTATGGTTATTCATCTTTACCAATATGTATTGCTAAAACTCCATTATCTTTAAGTGGAGATGCGCATCTTTTAAATAGACCATCTGATTTTGAGTTAGTAATTAGTGAATTGAAACCTTCCCTTGGTGCTGGATTTATAGTTGCACTAACTAAAGGAATAATGACTATGCCTGGATTAAATGAAACCCCACTAGCTTTAAGCATGAAAATATCAAATGATGGTAAAAAAGTGAGTTTGAAATAGTATGAAAATAATGGATGGATTTTCATGTGCTAATGCACGTAATTTGGTATTAAAAGAAACTATAAGTGATTTTATTAAAAAAGGGTATAGGGAGCCTTGTCTTGCAATTTTGCAAGTTGGAGATAACGAGGCAAGTAATTCATATATTAAATCTAAGTTAAAAGCATCTTCTTTAGTTGGAATAAAAGCTTTGCATATAAAATATGAAAATAGTGTTAGTTACGAGTTGTTATATGAAAAAATAAATGAATTGAATAACAATGGTAATATTGATGGAATTATTGTTCAATTACCACTACCACCACATTTAGATGAATTTAAATTGTTATCTGCTATTAATTATGAAAAAGATGTTGATGGTTTTAATATTTATAATAATGGGTTGTTATTTCAAAAAAGAGAAGGTATAAGACCTGCTACCCCACAAGGTATTTTAAATATTTTGAGTGATTATAATATTAAAATTCAAGGTTCTAAAGTTGTAGTTATAGGAAGGTCTAATATAGTCGGGTTTCCTATTAGTAAAATGTTGCTTGATTTAAACGCTACAGTCACAGTTTGTCACTCAAAAACTAAAAATATTAAGCAATATACTAAATATGCTGATATTATTGTTGTAGCTATTGGGAAGCCTAAATTTTTAACTTCTGACATGGTGAAAAAAGGTTGTGTAGTAATAGATGTTGGTATAAATAGGGTTAATGATAAACTTATAGGTGATGTCGATTATGAAAATGTAAGTTTGAAATGTTCATATATTACTCCTGTTCCTAAAGGAATTGGACCTATGACAGTGAATGCTTTGCTTGAAAATACATTCACATTATATAAAAAACACAATATTTAGCATAATACAAGCATAATTATGAAAAAAATAGTATAATTATTAAGTATGATTAAAGAAAAGGATTTTTATGAATATATTACACGATATTAACGAAAATAGAATAACACCTGAATGCTTTATTGCTGTAATAGAAATATCTAAAGGAAGCAAGAAGAAATACGAGCTAGATAAAGAGACCGGTCTAATAATTTTAGATAGGGTTTTATTTACTTCTACTCATTATCCTGCTAATTATGGTTTTATACCAAGAACACATGCAGGGGATAATGACCCTTTAGATGTGCTAGTTTTATGTCAAGAAGACATAGAACCAATGAGTTTAGTTAAATGTTACCCTATTGGAGTTATAAAAATGATTGATCAAAATGAGATAGATGAAAAAATAATCGCTATTCCATTTGGAGATCCATCTTATAATCACTACAAGGATGTTAAAGATTTGCCAAAACATGTAGTAGAAGAAATGTCACATTTCTTTGAAGTATATAAACAACTTGAAGGTAAAAGAACTTATATTCAAACTACTCAAGATGTTGTTGAAGCAAAAAAAGTTATTAAGGGATGTATAGATAAATATAAAGAAATACACAAATAAAAGGAGAAAATAAAATGGGAAGAGCACACGAAGTCAGAGCTGCCTCTATGGCAAAGACAGCCGCTGTCAAATCAAAATTATATGCAAAATGGGCTAAAGAGATATATATGGCAGCTAAATCAGGGGTACCTGATCCAGATATGAATGCTGGGCTTAAAAGAATTATTGAAAGAGCAAAAAAAGAACAAGTAACTGCTGATGTTATTAAAAGGTCAATTGAAAAAGCAAGCGGAGTTAAAGGTGGAAATTTTTCAGAAATTCAGTATGAAGGAAGAGGACCTGCTGGAACTAGCGTAATAGTTGATTGTTTAACTGATAATGTAAATAGAACAGTTGGTTCTGTAAGAACAGCTTTTACAAAATGCGGTGGAACTTTTGGTGCAGCAGTTGGATTTCAGTTTGAGCATAAAGCAGTTGTAAGCGTTGAAGGATTTAGTGAAGAAGAAGTATTAGAAGCATTAATTATGAATGATATAGATGCAGACACACAAACCGAAGACAATATAGTAACTGTAACAGGTCAAGCAACTGATTATTCTAGAATCAAAGATGCTTTAACCACTTTAAAAGAAGATTTAGATTTTGAAGATAGCGAAGTTACATATTTACCTACTACATATGTAGAATTAACAGATTCAGAAGATATTAGAAAATTTAAGAGATTTATCGGAATGTTAGAAGAAATAGAAGATGTTCAAGACTATTATCATAATGCACAATATGATGATTCTGAAGAAGAAGAATAAAATTATATATATTTATAAAAATAATGATATAATAGAAAATGCCTCTATGATTACGCGTTTATAGTTTTCATGGCAAAGGAGAAAAAAGATGAATAAAAAAGTACAACCTAAATATAATGTTATTAAAGTTAAATGTTCAACATGCGGACACGAATTTGAATTTGGAACTACTGTTAAAGATATTAAAGTAGATACCTGTTCTAATTGTCATCCGTTTTATACTGGACATCAAACATTTACCCAAGCAGCCGGTAGAGTTGAAAAGTTTAATAAAAAATACGGAATTGATTCAAATAAAAGACCTGAATAAAAAGGTCTTTTTTATTGAACGATAATAGTTCTTATTTTATACCTTATATTATTTTTTAATGTATAATAGATAAAACATTAAAGGAGTTTTATAAAATGGGTGACAAAGTTGGTTCTATTGAAGTTGTTTGCGGACCTATGTTTGCAGGTAAGACTGAGGAGTTAATTAGAAGAATAAGAAGATTGGTTTATGCAAAAAAGAGTTTTTTAGTATTTAAACCAGCTATTGATGATAGGTACTCAAAGAAAAGTGAATTAGTAAGTCACAATAAAACTACTTGTGATTCTATATTAATTAATAATTCTTTAGATATATTAAATTATATAAGTCCAACACTTGATGCAGTTATAATTGACGAAGCACAATTTTTTGATAATAACATTGTCAAGATTGCTGATAAACTTGCTGATAGCGGAATTAGAGTTATTATTGGAGGGTTAGATAGAGATTTTAAAGGGGAACCTTTTGGACCAATGCCTTTTTTATTAGCCATTGCAGAAAGTGTAACTAAACTGACTGCAATTTGTGTGAAATCTGGAGAAGCAGCTACTAGAACTCAAAGAATAATTAATAATAAACCTGCTAACTATAACGACCCAATAATTTTAGTTGGTGCACAAGAGTCATATGAACCAAGAAGCAGGGCAGAGCATGAAGTTCCAGGAAAGAAATGATTCATTTTATATGTCGCTAGCTTTGAATGAAGCTAAAAAAGCATATAAAAAAAACGAAGTTCCTGTCGGATGCGTTATAGTAAAAGATAACAAAGTAATTGCAGCGTCGCATAATAAAAAAGAAAAAAAGAATATTATTTTAGCACATGCGGAGATACTAGCAATTATTAAAGCATCAAAGAAATTGCATACTTGGCGATTAGAAAACTGTATTTTATATGTAACTTTAGAGCCATGTGCTATGTGTATGGCAGCAATTTCACAATCTAGGGTGAAAAAAATCATTATTTCTTCTAAAAATAACAAAAAATTAGAAGAGTATGATATAATAGATAGCATAACTAAAGACTATGGAATACTTGAGAGCGAATCTTCACAGCTATTAAAAACTTTTTTCCAATCTTTACGAGATAAGTAGTCTTGTTAACCATTGCCATTCAATATTCACATATGAATCGGGTCAGGTCTTGAGTGAAGCAGCCATAAGTACAGCGAGTATGTGGATGGCAATGGTTAATGTGACTACTTATTAATAATAAAACAAAGGGGTAACAAAAATGAGCAAGTATAATTATAAAATGTTTAAAAACGTAAAAACTGAACCAATATGTGTACAAGTATTGCCAGATGGCAATAATATTTATATTCATGAGTTCAATGAAGAAGCTTCGTATAATACATATACAGCTAGAGGGATGTTTTATTCATGGGCATCCGATGGGAAAGATTATAGACTTTTCGTAGACAAAGATTATTATGTGGCACTTGCTGATTTGTTTACTTTAGAAGCTAATATCAGTTTTACTGATCATTTAAAAAGATTAATAAAATATAATCTAATTAATAAAATAGTTACTTATAGTATGTTTGGACTAGTATTTGTGTATCTTATTGTAATGTTTATCATTAACTCAAGCACTAGCAATTCAATTCAAAGCAATTACTTATTATTTCCAGTTATTGGTTGTTTAGTAGTGTCACTAGGAATGTCTTTTGCTTTTAGAACTCCTCAAAAGAAGAGTTTAGATAAGTATAGAAAAGAAATGCAAGACTTATTAGGCAGTGATGGAATTAATAATTTAATGAATTGTCAAACTGAATTTTCTAAAGCCTATTACGACAAAGCACATCCAGCAGTTATTGAAGAAGAGATTGTAGAAAATGATATAGTTGATATAGAAAAAACAGAAAGCAATCCAGAAGAAGCATCTCTGGACGAGAAGGAAAATAAGGATGCAAATGAAGAAAAAAATACTGAAGAAGAGGATGAAATAAAATAATATGGTTATGTCCGATGAACTAGCTTCAGCGAAAAATGTTGTAAATACAATATCATTATTAGGAATTGATATGATAGAAAATGCTGCTAGTGGGCATCCTGGAATTGTGCTAAGCGCAGCACCAATGATGTACTCACTATATGCTAAAAATATGAATATATTTCCAAAAGATCCAAAATGGTTTAATAGGGATAGGTTTGTGCTTAGTGCAGGGCATGGATCAGCCCTTTTGTATTCTACTTTATATCTAGCTGGATATGATATAAAGATAGAAGATTTAAAAGAATTCAGAAGATTAGGCAGTATTGCTGCCGGTCATCCTGAATATGGGTTAACTCCAGGGGTAGATGCAACAACCGGACCATTAGGTCAAGGTTTTGCTAATGCGGTAGGAATGGCTATTGCAGAAAGCCACTTAGCCGCTAGATTTAATAAGAGAAATTATAGTATAATTGATCACTATACTTATGTAGTGTGTGGGGATGGAGACTTACAAGAAGGTATAACTTGGGAAAGTATAAGTTTAGCTGGTCATTTAGGATTAAGTAAACTAATAGTTTTATTTGATTCAAACGATGTTCAATTAGATACTTTGACTTCATCTACCACAAGCGATAACATAAAAGAAAAGATAGAAGCATGTAACTGGAATTATATAAAAGTAGGAGTTGGTACTAGTATACCTCTTATTTCAAACGCAATAGTAAAGGCTAAAGCATGTAGTAAGCCTACTTTAATTGAGATAAAAACAGTAATAGGAAGAGGAACTACTAACGAAGGAACTACTAAGGTGCACGGAAGTCCATTAGGAGAAGCAGAGACAATTAAACTTAGAAAAAAACTAAGTTGGAAAAAGCCAGAGTTTGTAATATCTAGTTCTATCTCTTCTTTCTTTAGACGCAAAATTATGGATAGATGTAGACCTAATTATGAAAACCATAAAGCATTAATGGAAAATTATAAGGAAAGGTTTCCAGAAGACTATGCACTATTACAGGAATTTTTAAGTAGTAAAAGAGATTTAAATATTAGTTCCGATATACTTAATTTAAATTTATCAAAAGAATTAAGTACAAGAAGTATAAGTGGGAAAATATTAAATGAATTAACTAAAAAATATAAGAATATGATTGGAGGAAGTGCTGATTTGTCTTCTAGTACTTTTGTTAAAGGTCCAGATGGTGATTTTTCTAGAGAAAATAGACTTGGTAGAAATATTAATTTTGGAATTAGGGAACACGCTATGGGAGCAATCGCAAATGGAATAGCATTACATGGTGGATTGATTCCATTTATTAGCACATTCTTTACATTTTCTGATTATTTAAAACCAGCAATTAGACTTTCTGCTCTTATGAAATTACCTGTAATGTATATTTTCACACACGATTCTATTGCAGTAGGAGAAGACGGACCAACTCACCAACCAATTGAACAACTAACTAGTTTAAGGTGCGTTCCTGATTTGAATGTAATGAGACCTTGTTCTACTAATGAAGTAATTGGTGCGTACGATATTGCTTTGAAAAGCGACGTTCCTACGGCTCTTATATTAACTAGACAGCCTATTCCAACACTTTTAAATGCATCAATGGATATTAGAAAAGGTGCGTATATAATAAAAGAAGAAGAAAATCCTAAGCAAAAACTAGACTTTATAATGTTATCTTGCGGTTCTGAAGTTGATTTATGTATTAAAACTGCTACAGATTTTAAAGAAAAGAACGTAAGAGTTGTTAGTATGCCTTCTATGTACTTATTTGAAAAACTTTCACCATCACAGAAAAAAGCAATATTACCAGATAACGTACCTGTTATAGCTGTAGAGATGGGGTCTCCAATGTCTTGGTATAAATATGCAAAATATGTATACGGCATTGAAAATTTTGGTTATAGTGGAAGAATAGATGAAGTAAAGAAAGAAGCAGGATTTACTTCTAGGCAGTTATGGGAATACGCAAAAGGATGTACTTAAATTACTATGAGATACCACGTCATTATTGTAGGAGCAGGTCACGCTGGCTGTGAGGCAGCAGTATCACTTGCGAAAAGAAACATACAAACAGTTTTAATAACAGGAAATTTAAAAAATATGGCTTCTTTGCCATGCAACCCATCGATTGGCGGTCCAGCAAAAGGTATACTCGTAAGAGAAATCGATGCTTTAGGCGGCATTATGGGTACGATGGCTGATAAGTGCCAAATTCAAATAAAAATGTTGAATTCTGGAAACGGTGAAGCAGTTAGAGCGTTAAGGGCACAAATAGATAAACAATATTACCCTAGGTTGATGAAAAGAAAACTAAAAAAATACAAATGTTTAACCTTACTTGAAGGTTTAGTAGATAAACTTACTATTGTCAATGGCGAAGTAAGAGGAGTAGTACTTGCAGATGGCACAAATATTGATTCTAAATATGTATTATTATCTACTGGAACGTATCTAAATAGTCGCTGTCTAACAGGAAATGAAGAAAAAATATCTGGTCCAGACAATGAACCGACTACTTTTGGTTTATCTGAACAACTAAAAGAATTAGGATTTGAAGTCATAAGACTAAAGACAGGAACTCCACCAAGAATTTTGACTAAATCTATAGATTTTAGTAAAGCAGAGATACAACCTGGAGATAAAAAAATAGATTATTTTAGTCATTATGCATGGAAAGGGTTTGGAAGAGGCAATTTGCCATGTTATTTAACAAGAACAAATGAACTAACACATCAGGTTATTCTTGAAAATTTGGATAAAAGCGCGATGTATGGTGGATTAATAAACGGTAAAGGTCCTAGATATTGTCCATCGATAGAAGATAAAGT
>JAITXV010000076.1 GCA_031284605.1 Acholeplasmatales bacterium
CTTAGCCCATTTAAAATTTAAAACATCAAGCAAAATGGTATTATATTCTTTTATAAGAATAGCATTTTCATAAGTTATTATAATCTCTTTTTTGTTATAACTGTAAACTGGAATAGTACCCTTATCAACATATAAAAACCTAGGTATAGGGTTATCTATCAATGCTCTTGATATTTTTTTGTAATATTCACCTAATATTTTTTGAGAAAAGAAACCACAAGCTTCATACCACCATTTAGGATATGAACCATTTTTAATTGTGTATGAATCAATTAATTGTTCAACATAAGTACATATTATTGGTTTAGTTGAACCTTGCTTGATATTAAAGAAAAATCCCTGATTCCAATAATATTTTAGTACGCATTTGGCTAAATCAGTTATTTGTATTATTAAGTCTTTATTTTCTTCTAAATCGCTTTTTTGATAAACACATTCTAAAATAGCTCTTCCTAGAGCTAATTTATATGTATTTACATTACGCATAGATTTAACAATAGTTGTCCAATCTAAAATATATTGTGGAAGTTTATTTAGTGTTTCCATTAGTTATTTCTACATACTCTAAATATATTTTTTTACTAAACCCACCATTTTTATTGAATTTTGTAGTTTTAATTTTTTCAAATTCAATTTTATCTATTTTTTTAGCTTCTAATATTGCCTCTATGACTTCCATAATATCAGCTAACTCTACAACCTCATTACTTAATAAATACTCATTTACTTCTTCTTCTAGTTTTTTGTTAAGACACTCTAAATATTCGCAAGAAGAAAGAATCCTACTTTTACAAGTATGCCCATCACGCTCTATTATTTTAATGATTTCATCTCTTACTAATTTATTGTATACTTTTTTCATTTTTTACTAATAAGATGTTCTTTCTTTAATATTATTATATTCATTATAAAGTTCTAAAACTTTATCTCTATCTAATTCTACTACAAAATCTTTACTATCAAATTCACTAAACTTTTTATCTCTAAACCCAATCATTTCTGTATCATTATAGTTAGCTCCGTAATAAACTTTTGAAATATTAGCCCATAAAATAGCTCCTAAACACATAGGACAAGGTTCTCCCGTTGTATAAATAACACAACCGCTTAAATCAAATGTTTTAAGCTTTTTAGATGCTTTTCTAATTGCATTCATTTCCCCGTGACTAGTAGGGTCATTGTTTTTAACTACACAGTTATGTGCTCTAGCTATTATTATATTGTCTTTAACTATCACAGCCCCAAAAGGTCCGCCGTGTAATGAAGTAATTCCTTTTTTAGCTTCTTTAATAGCTACACTCATAAAATAATTTTGTTTGTCCATATTAATCTATTATCTCACTTTCGTCAACATAATAAAAAGGTTCAACTCTACTAATAACACCTAGTACTATTTTTCCTCCAACATTTTGTTCCCCTATTGAAACTTTTTTCAAATTGATAGTTGTTTTAATTAAAGTTTTAGCTAGTAATAGACAATCATCTATACTTAACATTTCAAAAGGTATTTTTAGTGAACTAAAGTTTACAATTTCATTGTATACTCCTTGAACATTTTCAGAAGAATTAATTTTTTTAGCTATAATTCCCATTGAAACTTGGTCTATTCCAGTTATTATTCTACTAGTGATTAAACTATCACCAGACATAGAGATAGAGTATCTCTTGTTATTACCATTAACTAATATTGGTTTTGTATTACTAGGGATTGTAAAAGAATATATTTTACCATAATGTTCTGTGTCATATCCACAAACATAAAATATCATTTCCATAGGTCTAGCAGTATTTGAAGTATTTGTATCACCCATTAATTCATCATATTTTTCTTTATAAAAAGATGCAATGAACTCAGCATATTCGGCTACACTTTCTAATCTTCTTTCTCCTAATCTTTTTTCAATATCGCTTATAAAACTATAAGCAGTTCTATCTTTAAAAGAACCAGCACCAACTGTTAATATTCCAATTTTCTCATGTGGATAACTTAAACTAAATATCTTTTTTGCATGATCAAAATGACTAATTATATTTTTATCATCTTTATTAAAAACTAAAGACAACCTTGAATCACTTGCGAAAACTATACCTTCTTGACAACTTATTACAATACCTAAACTCATTTTCTTTATCTCCTCTTTGAATTATATCTTTAATATTATATCATACAATACATCATTTTTTAATTTATCTAAGAAAATAAAAAAATAAAAATCAAATGAAAACGTTTTCAATAGTAAAAAACTTGTATTTAATATAATTTTATAATATAATGTAGATTATGATATATGAAAGGAAGTAAGAAATGATAGAAAAAAGTAAAATACAAGAATTATTAGATTTAGGTTTATCATCAGGTGCTACATTTTGTGAAATATTTTTTGAAGACAAACTAGCAAGAACCACTCAAAGTTTGAATGGTTTAATTATGGGAGCATCTACTGCTAACACATATGGTGCAGGTGTAAGAATATTACAAAACACTGATGAAGTTTATGGGTATACTAATGATATAAGTTATGAATCATTAAAGAAAATAGTATACGATTTGGCTACTAGTTTTAAAGGTGAAGCGCGTAAGAGTGCTCCTCTTGGCGAAGCACTTAAATACAAAGTAAAAGCGAGAATTTATGGTGACAAAGTAGCTGCTGCTCCTAAAGCAAGAAGATTAGCTTTATTATCTAGTATTATTAAAAATTATGATCCTAGAATAGTTCAAGGTGGTGCTAATTTAGGTGAAGATGTTCAAAAAGTATTAATAGTTAATTCAAACGGTTTATACCAAGATGATTTAAGAATTAGAACTAGAATAGCATTACTAGCCGTAGCTGCAGATGAAAAAGGTATGCAAGATGCTTATGATGCTCCTGGAAAAGGATTAGGTTTAGAATTCCTTGACACACTTGATTTAGAAGCTAGAGCTAGAGATGTAGCTGCTAGAAGCATTGCTGCTCTTAGTGCTGAAGAAATGGTAAGTCAAACTTTACCAGTTGTCTTACATAACGGATTTGGTGGAGTTATATTCCATGAGGCTTGTGGTCACCCACTTGAAGCTACTGCGGTAGCTAAAGGTCTTAGTCCGTTTGTTGGAAAAGTTGGCGCTCCTATTGGAAGTCCTGTTGTTACAGCATACGATGACGCTACCTTAGAAGGAGAGTGGGGTTATGTAAGATTCGATGATGAAGGAAATAAAGGTGAAAATAAACTACTTATAAAAGATGGAATTTTACAAGATTATATGGTAGATTATAGAAACGGTATAACTATGGAACATAGACCTAACGGTGCTTCAAGAAGACAAAACTATAAGTTTAGTCCTACTAGTCGTATGAGTTCTACATTTATTGCTCCTGGTACATCTACATTTGATGAAATCATAGCCTCTACTAAATACGGACTATTTGCGAAAAACTTAGGTGGTGGTAGTGTTGATCCTGCTAGTGGACAATTCAATTTTAGTGTTTCTGAAGGATATATGATTGAAGATGGTAAATTAACTCATCAAGTTAGAGGAGCTACTTTAGTTGGTAATGGTGCTGATGTTTTATTTAAAATTGATATGGTAGGTAATAATCTTACTTTAGGTCAAGGTGTATGTGGTAGTATTTCAGGTAGTGTTCCTACAGATGTTGGACAACCTACATTAAGAGTATCTAGTATGACAGTAGGAGGAAGAAAATAATGTTAAAAGAATTAATTGAAAAATCTAAATCTTATGGTATTAAAGAAATAGAAATATTATCTACTAAAACTATTGGTTTAAGTATATCTGTATATAACCAAAAAGTAGACAAATGTGTTAAAAGTGAAGTAGAGAGTTTAATTATTAGAGGAATCTATAGAAAAAAACAAGGTAAAATAGTTGTTGAAAATTTAGATCCTAGTCAATATGATTTTTATTTAAAAGAGTTAGTAAATAACGCTAAAATGGTAACTAGTACTGAACCTGCTATTATTTATAAAGGTGCTAAACATTACAGGCAAATTAAAGAAAAACCTAGTGATTTAGTTGATCATTCAACTTATGAAAAACAAGAATTATTATTAAACATTGAAAAACAAATTTTAGCAGGTAAAAATGTTAAAACTGTTGAAAGTACTGTATACAATGAATCTAGTGCAATTACTAGATTAATTAACTCAAAAGGTCTTGATTTATCTAAGAAGACTGGTATAACTTTTGTTTATTCAATAGGTGTATTTGAAAAAAATAAAGACATTCAAACATCTTTTGATTACCAAGTAGGTAGAAATTTTAATGAATTTGATCCTGCAAAATTAGCTAAAAACATAATTAAAGTTGGTAATGCTAAACTAGGTGGTGAACCTGTTGATACTGGTGAATATGATATAGTATTTGAAAGATCTGTAGTAGGAGATTTACTATCTGCATTTAGTAGTTGTTTTACTGCAGAATCTGCTTATAGACAAGTTACATTACTTAAAGATAAAGTTGGAGAAGTTGTAGCTTCTAATATAGTTAGTTTAGTTGACGACCCTTATTACTCTAAATCCTATGAAAATGTATCTTTTGATAATGAAGGTGTTCCTTGTAAAACTAGAAGTGTTATTAAAGACGGTGTATTTACAGGTTTTATTAATAATTTAAAATACGCAAATATTTTAAAACAAAAACCTACTGGAAACGGATTTGGAGGAGGTATTAGTTTTACTAATCCTATTTTAAAACCAGGACATACATCTTTAAATAATATCCTAAAAGAAGTTGGAAACGGGCTATATATTACTGGTTTAGATGGTCTTCATGCAGGAATAAATGTTCAAAGTGGATCATTTAGTTTACAAAGCGAAGGCTTTGTTATTAAAAATGGTAAGTTAGGTAAAGCTGTAAGATTAATTGTATTATCAGGTAATTTCTTTGATATTTTAAAGAGTGTAAAAACAGTTGGAAATGACTTAAAATACAGTTTATCTGGATTTACTACACCTACTTTGTATGTTGGTAAACTAGTAGTTGGTGGAAAATAATAGTATTTTTTTAAAAAACTAGATATTATGGTTAAAAAATTAAATATCCTTAAAAATGTGTTTTGTATTTAGAAGTTACTCTAAAAAACTATCTTTATCATATTACTTGATTTTTTGTTTATAATATGGTAAAATAGAAGAGTAAAATATTAAAATCATTTTATTATAGAGTGAAGATCAAGGGGTCTTCACTCTATTAATTTGAAAAAGGAGATTATATTGGATATAAAAAGAGCCGCACAATTGATAGAAGAAACCTTAGTAAATGGTATAATATTAGTGTCTGTTAAAGAAAAGATAGAATACAATGTCAAAATACTTGAAGTTGTATTAGATGGTAACATTGACAGTTCTAATTTAGAAGAAACCCATCTAGAAATTGCTTCAAAAATAGATTCACTTCTAGATGATGACGCATATTTAGAGGTTACTACCCCAGGACTAGAGAGTCCAATAAATAGTATTGAACAATTACAAAATAACACTAATAAATATATTTATTTTGAAAGTGATGTATATTGTGGAAATGCAGATTTATTAGAAGTAAATCTAACAAATCAAACAATTAGTGTAAGTGTTAATTTAAAAGGAAGATATAAAAAAATGGAAGTGCAATATAGCATGATTAAAAATTTAAGGAATGCTGTAAAATTTTAAAAAAATAAAAAGGATAAGTGAGGTAAAAAATTATGGGAAAGAAAAAAGATATTGTCAACGTTAACTTCTATGAAGCACTTGACGAAATAGTATTAGAAAAGAAAATTTCAAGAGAACAAGTATTATTAGCTTTTGAAGAAGCAATTGAAAGCGCAACAAGAATTCAATTAACTATGAATGACAAACAAGACGCTAGGTCTAGAGGCTATTTTTTAGATAGAAGGGCTATTAAAGTAAAAGTAGACTATCAAGAAATGGATAAAATAGTTAATGCGTATGTAATTAAAACAATAGTAGCTGATTACAGTGACTATAATCAAAGACAAGGTGAAGATAAACCTAAATATGATTATTTGCCTATTTTACTTTCAGAAGTACTATCACTAGATAAAAAAAGTTTAGGAATTAATAAAAACACTGAATTAAAAGTAGGAGAATACTTTTATGAACCAGTTGATTTTAAAGAATTTGGATTTAGTGCAGGTAAAGAATTCAGAAATAAATTACTTAGCGGACTTAAAAAAGAAAGAAAGAGCTATCTAGAAAGTAAATATCAAGACAAAGTTGGTGAATTAGTAAGAGCTACAATAGTAGATGTAGATGATGATATAATTAAACTAAGTTTAGAAGATGAAGAAATAACTAGTTCAGTTAAAAGAAGTGAATTTGGTAAAAAAGAAGTTAACATTGGAGATAAACATTTATTTGTAATCCTAAATGTTAGACAATCAGACGTTAGAAGTAAAGATGTTGTATTATCTTTATCAAGAAGTTCAAAAGAATTTGTAAAAGCAGTGTTTAAACAAAATGTTCCAGAAATAGCTTCAGGTGTAATTGATATTATGGGTTCTTCAAGAGACTTCGGTAATAGAAGTAAAGTTGGAGTTATGTCCAAAGATGATAAAATTGACGCAATTGGTGCTTGTATTGGTGTAGACAAATCAAGAATTGAAGCTATAAAAAGAGAATTAAGTGGTGAAAATGTTGATATATTCCGTTGGAGTAATATACCTAAGGAATTAGTTAAAAATTCTTTAGAACCTGCAAAAGTATCTGCTGTATTTAATTTAACTGAAGAAAAAACTGCTGAAGGTAAAATTATTAGAAGCGTTTATGTTGTAGTTCCTGATGACCAACAATCTTTAGCTATTGGTAAAGATGGTTTAAATGCTAGACTTGCTAGTCAAGCAATTGAATTTAATAAAATTAATATTTTATCAGAAACTCAAGCTGAAGCTGAAGGAAGAATATTCTAAATTATGGCAGAAAAGAAAATACCTTTAAGAACTTGCGTTGTTACAAGAAACGTATTACCTAAAAAAGAATTAATTAGAGTAGTAGTAACTAAAGATTTGATAGTGTCAGTTGATCTAAAAGGAAAAGCTAATGGTAGAGGAGCTTACTTAACATTAGACAAAGATGTAATATTAACTGCTAAAAATAAAAAAATATTAGATAAAACACTTAAATGCACAGTTCCAGATACAATTTACAATCTTTTATTAGAGCTAGCTTTAAATAAAGAAGAACAATAAGGAGGTTAATATGATTAAAAAAAATAATAACAGTAACAACAACAATAATAATAATAATCAAAACCAAAATTACAATAGAAAGCCTAGAAATAATCAAAATAACAGAGATGTTAACAGAGTATTTACCTATAAAACTGGTATGACTTTAAGAGAAGTATCAGAAGGATTAAATATAGTTCCTGGAATAATAATCCAATATTTGATGAAACAAAGAATGCTTGTAAACATAAATCAAGTATTAGAAAAAGATTTAGTTGAAATAATAGTAAACGATTTTGGATACAAATTGGAAAATGAAAAACTTCCTGAATCTTCTTTTTTAGATGGAAGCAATGTTGAATATAGTAAAGAAGAAGTTTTAGAAAGAAGACCCGCAGTAGTTACTATCATGGGTCACGTTGATCATGGTAAAACATCACTTTTAGATGCAATAAGAAATTCTCGTGTGATTGCAGGAGAAGCAGGTGGTATTACTCAACATATTGGTGCTTACCAGGTTAAAAGAAAAAATGGTGATATAACTTTCATAGATACCCCAGGTCATGCTGCTTTTGCTGAAATGAGAGCAAGAGGTGCTAAAATGACTGATATAGTAGTTTTAGTAGTAGCTGCTGATGATGGAGTTATGCCACAAACAAAAGAAGCATTAAATCATGCTTTAGCTGCTAATGTTAAAATAATAGTAGCTATAAATAAAATAGATAAAAGTAATGCTAATCCCGATAAAGTAAGAAACGAATTAATTAATTTGGGTTTATTACCTGATAATTTAGGTGGAAATACTCCTTTTATCCCTATTAGTGCACTAAGAAAACAAGGTATTGAAGATATTTTAGATGCCATTGAATTAATAAGTGAAATTGAAGAATATAAAGCCTCTTACACAAGAGCAGCTGCAGGTATAGTTATTGAATCAAACCTAGATAAAGGAATGGGACCAGAAGCTACTTTACTTGTTCAACACGGTACTTTAAAAGTTGGCGACTACGTAGTAGTAGGTAATGTATTAGGTAAAATAAGAACTATGGTAGATGATTTCAAACGTCCATACAAACAAGCAACTCCTAGTCAACCAGTAGTAGTATCAGGACTTGAAAGTGTACCAGAAGCAGGAGACAGATTTTTAGTTTTTTCTAGTCAAGAAGAAGCTAAAAAAATAGCTGCAGCTAGAGTATTATCTAATAAAAACGCTCTAAATAGTGGTGCTGGTGGTAGTTTAGAAGATATATTAAACCGTCAAACTACAGGTGATAAAGAATTAAACGTTATTATTAAAGCAGACGTTCAAGGAAGTATCCAAGCTATTAAAAACTTACTTGAAAGTATTAAAATAGAAGATTTTAGAGCTCGTATTTTAGCTTCAAGTGTTGGAGCTATCAATGAAAACGATATTAATCTAGCTTTTTCTAGTAATTCAATTATAGTAGCGTTTAATATTAGACCTTCTGCTGCTATGAGACAATCAGCTGAAAGCAAAAAAGTAGATATCAAGAGTTATGAAGTTGTATATAGGTTAGAAGAAGACATAAGAGCAGCTTTAGAAGGACGAGTAGCTCCTGAAATGGTTGAAAAAATAATAGGTCAGGCAGAAGTTAGACAATTATTTTCTAATTCAAAAGTTGGTAAAATTGCAGGCTGTATGGTTACAGATGGAATAATAACAAGAGATTCTAAAATAAGACTTTTGCGTGATCAAAAAATAATATATGAAGGTCGTTTAGCATCATTAAAACATCTAAAAGATGACGCTAAAGAAGTTAGAGCAGGTTTTGAATGTGGTTTATCTATCAAAAATTTTGATGATATTAAAGAAGGCGACATAATCGAAGCTAGTTTATTAAAAGAGGTAGAATAAATGTCAGTAATAAGTCAAGGAAGAATAGCTTCTAATATTTTAAGAGAAATAACTTATATCTTAAACGATAAAATTAAAGATCCAGTAGTAGGTTACGTAAATGTAACTGATGTTAAGATAAATAAAGATTTAAGTGTAGCTACTGTTTTTTACACAATTTTTAAAAATGATAAAGAAACTCTAGATTATACTAAAAAATTATTAAATGATAAAAATGCACTTTTAAGAATGGAATTAGCTCGTAAGATGCAAAGTATGCGTAAGGTTCCTGAGTTATTTTTTAAATATGATACATCTCTAGAATATGGAAACCATATTGAAGAAATATTAGAAAACATAAATAAACAAAAAAAATAAAATAAACAATAATTTAATAAAATATTTTATAGTAATTTGTAATAATATTTATTCGCGTGTAGGTTTTCTAAGTAATATAAAAAAACCTAAATCAACTACCTTTAAACGTCCTATTTCTAATTATATAATATTATTAAGGAGAATTTATGAAAACAAAATTCAAACTATTATTACTAATTCCAATTTTTATCACATTATTTTCTTTCTTTTTTAGTTGCGTTCCAAGTGTTCCTAAGTATACTGTATCCTTTGATACAGAAAACGGTTCTTTAGTACCTTCCCAAATAGTTTATGAAAACGAAGTAGTAGTAGAACCTAAAGACCCTTATAAAGACGCTTATATATTTGCTGGATGGTATACTTCTGTTCTTTTTAACGAACCTTATGATTTTAAAAACCCTGTTACTTCATCTTTTGTTTTATACGCTTTATGGGAAACTGACTATAACGCGCTTTTAACGTATACTGTCACATTTGTTCAAGATGGTGAAGTTCTTCAAGAATTAAATAATGTTCCTTATGGAACCACTCCTGTTTTTAGCGGTATTACTCCTACTAAAAATCCTACTTTTCAATATGATTATGTATTTGCAGGATGGTCACCAAATATAAAAAAGGTTACCGAAGACATCACTTACACTGCAGTTTTTGATTCTACTATCAAGTATTACCAAATTAGTTTTGTAGATTCTGATGATACTTTACTTTTAAGTGATTATCTATACTACGGTGAAACTCCTTCATACTACAAAGAAACTCCAAATAAAGAAAGTGATCCTATGTATGATTATGTATTTGCTTATTGGAGTCCTAATCTAGAAATAGTTACCCAAAACGTTACTTATAAAGCAGTATATGAAAGTATACT
>JAITXV010000081.1 GCA_031284605.1 Acholeplasmatales bacterium
TGAAATAAGTGGATGGTACACTAATCAAAGTTTAACTACTTTATGGGATTTTGAGAATGACACAGTAAACGAAGATATTACTTTATATGCTTTATGGGCTGTTTACGCAGATGCTAATATTACATTTAGTACAACTACAATAGCTACTTCTAAAAGTGCAACTGAACAAAACGGAACCGTAACTACTAGTAATAGTGAAGTTATTAATGTTTCATATTTAAGAGGATATAAAATTTCTGCTAGTAATGGATTTGGTAGTAGTAATCCTTGTCTAGAGTTAGATGCTAGTTCATATAATAGTGTGCCAACAGGAGATGCTTATATCATTTTTAATTTCAATAATAATATTAACACTTTTTCATTCAAGGTAAAAGCTTATGGTAATGATGATTACAATAATACTGCATCTTTATATATCCAAAAATATGTGGGCGATGCTTGGGTTAACATATCTTCTAATTTAAAGAGTCAGTATTCAGGTTCTGCTAGCACTACCTTGTCATTTAATAATATTAATAATAGTAAAATTAGAATATTTATGGGTAATTCTGCCAAAAGTTATGCTGAGACTTTCTTTGATGATATTAACTTCAGTTATACAAGCACCTTTACTCCTAATATGAGTGTAACTTATAGTGGAACAAATAACATTAACAATGTTACTTCTAATATCACTTTAGTAAACGGACTTGTTCCATACTTTATGAGCACTCCTGTATGGTCTAGCAATAATCCTAGTATTGTAATAAGCGGTAGTAACGGGATTTATTATGAACCTTCAGGTACCACACAAGTTACAATTACTGCATCTTACACTCTAAACGGCATAGCCTCTCACACCGATTTTATTATAACTGTAAAAACCTTAGTAGTAGCTAATATACTAATAACATTTGATATAAACGATTCTTCATATCCAGAAACAGCAGTTTGGACAGATACTAGCGTATTACAAAGCTTCAGCGTACCAGTAGGTACCATTATTACTAAACCTAGTGACCCAACAATGAGTGGCTATACATTTTTAGGCTGGTTTGAAGGAGAACTTCAGTATACTTCATGGTCTTCTATTTTATACGAAAATCTAACTTTAGAAGCACATTGGTTATTACAAAGTGCTGAATCTTTACTTAAACACAGTGATTTTGGGGAGTATAATTCAACTGATTCCTTATACACTACTGTATATCAGCGTGATATAACTAACGGTTCGTTAGATGCTTTACCAAATGGAACTTCAAGTTATGAAATAAAAGGTGGAAACGCTAATAGCTCTTCTTGGGCTTATATGGCTTTTGGTGCTAAAGATGTTTCTAGCACTGAAGCTACTCCTAACACTTATATTAAAACAAATTTCGTATTTACATCTTACGTTACTAAAATATCATTTGAATATTCAACTCTAGCTAGTCCTACCTTAACTAGTATAGTCTTACAAACAAGTAGCACTATTGGTGGTACTTACACAACTATTGGTTCATTTTCTACTTCAGCTTCTTCCACTCTTAATATGACCTCTCTTAATATATCACCTAATAACTATATTAAATTTATTTTAGTTCATACAAGTAACGGTACTAACGGCAGGGCTTGTTTGTTAACTAATATTAAGTTTTACGGATTACAAAGCGGTGGAGGCGGTGATAACCCAGGAGAAGATATTGATCCTAACATTATTCCTTATCCACAAAACTCTTCATATTCCCAAACTACTAATGAATACGAAATAGCTAATTTTAGTTCTAAAAATACTGGTCTCCCATCTAAAGGAACATACCATGTTCCTGTAATATTCGTTGACTTTACTAACGATAGATTTACTAGTTCTGAAAAACAAAAAGCAGAATTAGCATTTAATGGTACTAGTGCAGGAACAGGTTGGGAAAGTGTGTCAACTTGGTTTACTAAATCAAGTTACGGTGCTCTAAATTTGACTTTTGATTTTGTAGGAACCTATTCAAGCACTAAAAATTCTTCTTATTATGATGATAGCGGAGAAGGAAATGAACTCGGAGACCAAGTAGCTATAGCTGAAGCCATGGCTTATATCAATCCGTTTGTAGATTTTAGCATATATGATTATAATAATGATGGTAATATAGATTCTATATATTTTATTTACTCAGTAGCTGATAATTACGATATCGACCCTTGGTGGGCTTGGGTTTCTTTATTTAATGAATCACCATATACTTTTGATGGTAAAGATTTATGGTATTACCAATGGGCAAGTATTAGTTTCGCAAGTGAAACATTACACGGTGCTACAATTCCAGCGAACGCTGAAACATATATTCATGAAACAGGACATTTACTAGGAAGTGAAGACTATTATTCATACAATAGCACTTACGGAGGATTAGGTGGAATGGATATGCAAGCTTGTAACGTAGGTGATCATGGTCCGTATAATAAAATGATGTACGGATGGGTTAAACCTTACATTGCGTCCTCCTCCTCTTCTAAGACATTTAACTTAAAAGAGTATGAACAAGCTAATGAATCTGATGTTCAAATTATAGTTATTCCGCGAAGTGGGACTTGGAATTTGTATTCTGAATATATAGCTATTGTCTATTATACTCCTACTGTTTTATATGAACACGCTGCTACAAGAACTTCTGGATGGGCTAAAGTTGTTCCTAACGATAGAGGTGTACTAATATACCATATAGATGCTAGACACAAATCTTCACTTTCTTATTGGAATTACTATATTCAAACTAATGTATCTAGTTACGGACCTGACTATATAGTGGAAATACTACAAGCTGATAAAGCTTCTAATATACATTCTGTTGGTATGCAAGCTAAAGATTTACTTAGAAGTGGTAGTATTAATTTAAATACATGGACTTGGAACCAAGGTGGCGCTATGAATATAATAATCACTGTTAATAGTAAAACATCAAGCAATATCAATATCACTTTAACTGTCTCATAATAACAACTAATACTTTATTTAAAACAGTGGATTATAAGATTTTGCTTATAATCCACTGTTTTACTAAAATAAAAAAGGAGCTTTTTAGCTCCTTTTAAATTAATACTTCTTTTGTCTTTTAGGCTTTCACAGCTTCTTTTAATTGTTTGCCAGCTTTAAATGCAGGTGTCTTTTGTTCTGGAACGATGATATCTTCGCCAGTTCTTGGGTTTTTGCCATGACGAGCTTTTCTAGTTCTAACCTCAAAAGTTCCTAAACCTGTGATAACTACTTTTTCTCCTGTTGCCATAGTTTCACACACTAAATCAACCAAACTACCAATTGTGTCTTCAACCTGTTTTTGAGGTACTTCCAATTTTTCTTTTAATAATAGTACTAATTCAGTTTTATTCATAAATGTTTCTCCTTTTTTTGATTTTTAAAACTACCTTTATTATATCACTAATTTTAATTAATTGCTTAATAATGATATAAATATTGCATTTTAAAAAAATATTGTCAAAATAAGCTACTTTTTAGCGTATTTTTGATGGTAAAAATGCACTTTTTAATTTTTATATATTACTTATGAATTTAGTTTATTACTATAGCTCTTTTTTTAGAAAATAAAAATCATTTAGGAATTATTTGATAATTTTAAAATTGTTTTCTTGATAAACTTACTCTTTTGCGTTTAGAACTAATTTGAACAATAACTAAGCCCAATTTATCACCTTCTATTAGTGATTCTTCTAAATTATCTTCTGTGTCCGAATCATACTCTCTTTTATTTAATAAACCTCTTATATTTCCGTCAATATCAAATATCAAACCTACATCTATTTTTTGTTTAAAAGTACATTCAACATTTTGGCCAACCTTATAATTTTCTGTAAATAATTCAAAAGGAGTTTTAAGCAGTGCTTTTCTAGAAACAGATAATTTATTATTATCCTTTGAAGTTACTAATACATTGATAATATCACCTTCATTAAGATAATGTCTTACGTCATCAATATACCCCAAATCTACTTCTGGCGCTTTAAGAGTACAATATATTTCTCCTATTTTAATAAAAGCACAATCATCTTCAACCTTAGAAACTGTCGCCAAATAAGTTTTCCAACTTCAATTTTTTCTAACTCTTTAAAATATGCTTCATCTGCTGCTTTTTTATCTTCTCTATATTTTATTTTAATATTTTTTCTTATAATTCTGAAAATAGGTATTTGATTAGCTCTAATATCAAAACGGTCTGTATCTAATATTTGTGCTTTATCAATAACCACTTCTATTACTTTATCTTTTAAAGTATTTTTTCTATTTCTGTAACTATACTCCATAAGACCTTCAGGTAAAATAATAGTATAACCTAAATAATCTAATAATAAATATTTTTCTTCACATCTTATTACTTTAGCATTCACCATTTCCTTAGTTTCAACTAATTTTATAATTTCTTCAAAGTTAACTTTTTGGTTTTCTCTTGGGGTTTTGATATCCAAAAAAGGATATATAAAAATATTGTGTTTTGATTGTCTTCTTGATAAATAGATTTTTGGGCAATCTTTGAAAATTCTTGTAATACGTAAATATATTTTATCTCCGATTTGGATAGTTTCTTCAAAGTTATTATATGAATAATCGCTATATTCACTATGCAACAAAAGACCAAACAATTGTTCATCTATTTGAAAAACCATATCTTTTGAATATTTTTCTACTAAAGTACACATTACTTCTTCTCCTACATAATGATTTTGTGTAAGAGCTAAAAACTCACCAAGGTCTAATACTTTTCTAGATACATATATAACACCCTTATCAATTCTAGTAACAACAACATCTAAATCATCATTTACCCTTATAAAATCAGGTATGTCTCTAATATAAGAAATGTCAACATCGCTTAGTATTAGACTAGCGCTTAAATCACCAATTGTAACAAATATGTTGGTTCTGATATTAAGCACACTTTGGATTTGTAAATTTTACCTACTTCTATTTCTTCTTTTTTGAAAGTTCCATTTTATTTATTTCTTTGGTTGTTTTTTCTAAACAATCTATATATAAAACCTCTTTTATATATTTTTTACTCACTTGTAAGTGGTCTTAAAAATAACTTTTTTAAACAAACACTCAAATCTTGATTATTAAAAATCATATCATAAGTTGCATTTATTAGTGGTAATTCAACTTCTAATTTTAAACTTAGTTTATGGAAAGCTTCAATGCTTCTAATACCTTCAATAGTTTGTTTTTCTTCATTAAATATAGTTTTTAGCGAATCACCTTTACCTAATCTATATCCGCATCTATAATTTCTTGAATTATTAGATGTAGCAGTAACTATTAAATCTCCAATACCTGTAAGACCGTAAACTGTTTTTTTCTTTCCACCTAAAACTTTAATAATAATTAATAATTCATTAATAGCTCTAGTAAGAAGTGCAGCTCTAGCATTTTCTCCGCCGCCTCCTCCACTTATTATACCGCTCATCACAGCAATAGCGTTTTTAGCACTTGCACAAACTTCAGCACCAATAACATCAGAACTAGTATATACTCTTAAATATGAATTATTAGAAAAAATATGTTGAACTAAAGAAGCTAACTTCTTATCTTTAGATGAGCTAACTAACAAAGTTATATGTCTTAATATTAGTTCTTCTGCATGACTAGGACCAGTTAAATTAACATATCCTTCTAAATGTTCTTTGCTTATTTCTTCTTTTACTATAGTACTAGTACCACAAAGAGTATCAGGATCTATACCTTTTGAAACATTAATAAATACACTTTTTATATTAATTAATTTATTCATTTCTTTTAATACTGACCTAGTAACTTTAGTAGGCACACTAAGCACGTAATAATTACTAAAATAAATAGCCTCTTTTAAGTCTGTTGTAGCTATTATATTTTTAGGAAGAAAAACATCAAAAAAAGGATGTTTTCTTTTATTAATTAAATTAACGTTATCTTGATTAATATCATAGATAATAACTTCATGACCGTTATCTAACAAAGTTTGAGCTAATGTAGTGCCCCAAGCACCACCGCCTATAACACTTATTTTCATTCTTTTTTACTCCTTATATCAAATTTAATTGGACTACCTGTAAAATCTACTTTTTCTCTTAAATAATTTTCTAAATATCTTTTATAACTAAAATGAAAACTAGTTTCATCATTTACAAAAATATTAAATGTAGGTGGTTTAATTCCTGTTTGGTTAGAGTAATGGATATGTAACCTTTTATTACCCCAATTTTGAGGTGGGTTAGTCATATATGCATCATTAATTAAACTATTTAATATGCTTGTTTTTATTTCTTTAGTATATGAAGTATAAGCTCTCTTAATTGCATCCCAAATCAAAGAAGTTCTGCTATTTTTAATAGCACTAATAAAAATAACTTCAGTATAATCAAGAAACTTATAATTAGATCTAATATCATCTGTCATTTTTTTCATAGTATTAGTTTCTTTTTCAATTAAATCCCATTTATTAACTATAATAACACAAGCTTTAAAATAATCACTAATAATTCCCGCAACATGTTTATCATCAAGAGCCATATTAGTAGCATCAAGTACTAATAAACAAACATCGCTTCTTTCAATTGATAAAATACTTCTTAAATAAGAATAAGTATCATAACCTTGTTCTAACACACTTTTCCTTTTTAAACCTGCTGTATCAGTTATACAATAGTTTTGGTTTTCGTAAGTTAAATATGAATCTATTGAATCAGTAGTAGTACCTGCAATACTACTAACAATTACTCTTTTTTCATTCAAAAGAGCGTTAGTTAAACTAGATTTACCAGTGTTAGGCTTACCTACCATACAAAATGATATAGTATTATCTAAAGTATTAATTTCGCTCATAGTGTAGTCACTTAAAGCTATATCAAGAAGTTCATTTACATTGTTTCCATGTATAGCGCTAATACCTAAAACATATTCAAATCCTAAATCATAAAAATAATAAGTTAAATCCATATTGTTAATATCATCTATTTTATTAACAGCAACAATTACTTTTTTATTTGTTTTATGTAACATTTTAGCTATATAAATATCATCATCAGTAAGTCCGCCTCTTCCGTCCACCACAAAAATAATAGTGTTAGCTTCACTAATAGCTAAATCTACTTGATACTTAATTTCATCAACAAAAGGAGCATTAGAAAGTGTAATGCCCCCTGTGTCAATTAGATAAAATTCTTTATTAATCCAAGATGCCTTTTTAATAAGTCTATCTACTTGATACTTAATTTCATCAACAAAAGGAGCATTAGAAAGTGTAATGCCCCCTGTGTCAATTAGATAAAATTCTT
>JAITXV010000085.1 GCA_031284605.1 Acholeplasmatales bacterium
ATAAAAGGATTTTCTTTAGAATTAGTTCCAATTATACTATAAAACCATTGGTGTCCTAGTTCGTGAATTATAGTATCATAGCCACCCCACGAAGTATTAAAACCTGGTCCCATTTGGACTATCCCTGAATATTCCATCGCAAATCCTTCTACATTAGTCTCAATTATATCAAATTCATTATTATAAATAAAAGGTCCTAAAATATCGCTATAAAAATCTATAGCATCAGAAACAGCTTCAAACATTTGATTATAATAACTAATATTTTGTGATATAGCAGCTACTCTAATTTTACCATTAGAACTAGTAGTATATGTTTTTAGTATAAAATTTTTACTCGCAAAGAACGCCATAATACGTCCGTTATCTAAATGACTAGTAGTAACTGAGTATGTATCGAATTCGGCAGTTTCATCAACTCCTCCGCTTAACACAGTATAAGCTTTAGGATGAGTTACTTCTAAATCAAAAGAAGCGCTTTCTATATAATCACTTTCACCATTTGTTGAATATTGACCGTGATTCCATTTGTTATTAATATATTTAGCTAATAATGGATGCCACTGAGTAATAGAAGTAACAGGTCCATCTGTACCTAATCTATTAGTAGATGCTGGAACAAGTAAAATATAATCTATACTTAAAGTGATTTGTTCATTTGGAAAAAGTGGAGTAAGTAAATTAACTACTAGTGTTTGTTGTTTATCTAAATCATAGTTAAAACTTAAATCATTTATGGTGTCGTTAACATTTAAAATATTAATTCCTCCAAATCTAGCAATTTGACCATATATCATAGCACTTCCACCTTCAATATATGAATTAGCATATAAATGAAAATATACATCTTCAATTATTACGGTAGTAGTGAAGGTAATAGTTAGATTTGAAGTTACCGTTAGAATACCTTCATCAAAAGATGCTTTTAAATTATAGTTAATATTAGTAAAATCTGTATTATCAAAAGTAAGCTTCTTGTATATAGAATATAAATTAACATCATCATACAATCCTATATTTTCATAATAAATTGCTTGATCAACTTTTGTAGACCATAATGCAAAGACATAATTTGTATGTACAGGAGCGGTAGGAAATTCAATTATTTCACCTTCTATACCTGTGATAGAGTACCATAAGGAAGCATTTACATAAAATTTAACGGTATAGGTTATTGGAGGTATTACTTCGTAAAAACCATATATATCTAAATTAGTGGTAACTAAGTAGTCATATGGTACTTCTATAAATTCTGTTTTAGAAAAAGACCATCCTAAGAAAGCATATCCATCTATATCAGGAGCTAAAAATAATAATATAGTAGTATTATTGTAATATGCAGTTTTTTCTAATAATTCATCAAAAACATAAAAACTTACATTATAAACTGCAGGGTCTAGTTCTCTAAAAAAAGCATAAAGATCTAAGTCAGAAGTAATAAGTCTATCTTCTATAAAAGGAGTATATACATTTTCATTTACACTCCATCCTAAAAATCTATACCCTTCCATAGGTTTTGGATTTTTAAGCGTTAGTAATGTGTTTTGTGGTACAAGATTAGTGTCCCACAAAACACCGTTAACATAAAAATTAGCGGTATATTTTACACTAGCTATTTCATGATAATTTGCGTATAAGTTTAAAGAAGAAGTAACAATATAATCTTCGCTTATAGGCTCATAAGATGAGATATTTAGGCTCCATCCTGAAAAAACATATAGTGAAACAAAGGTGGGAGGAGCAGGGAATGTAATAGTATCATTTTCTTTTACTTTTTGACTACTATATACAACACCATCGATGTAAAAAGTTACATCATAATAGTTGTGAGATTCTTTCTTACAACCAAATAACAACAATATTAATAATAGGGGGATAATAATTATAATTTTTTTCATATATCTATTATATCACGGAGTGTAAATTTTATAAAACAAAGCATTATAAAATGTTATTAAAATTAATTTTATATGAAGATGTTAGTCTAACAAGGATATAAAAAGTATAATGACTATAAATGCAGTAATGATTAAACATATTATATATGTATTACTTGTTTTAATATTTCATTGCCAAAAAACAGGTTTGTACACATATTATAAATAATATAATATTGTTAATTATTAGACAACTAACACTGTAGTCGTATACAAATCAATGCTTGCATTGCATAATACACAGTTTGCATAATGATTAGAAGTTTCATTACTATTAATAACATGTAAATTCGATATAAAGTCACCACACACGCAGTATGCTTTGTGTTTAGAACCATTAGGCGTATAGTGATCATTATATATATGCAAATGTTCACTTGATACATCAAAGACCATTCCAACTATGTAGTTGAATGGTACATTTATTGAATTGTTTTGTAATATAGATATGGTGTAGGTTGAAGGCACAGAAGCATAAAAAGAAAAGTCTAAAAATATTATAGGAGAGTAAGAACTATTATCTTTTGATTGCAAGATAGTGCCATTAGAATTTTTAATTACTACGTTATATAAGTTTTTTTGGGTAATAGCAGAACCCAAATTTATATCAACATGTGAAAATAAAGAAGCTGTTAATTTTATGCGTGTGTTTCCACTAGCATAAAATGACTTAGTAATAACAGAAGTACCAATATTAACATTACCAGAAACGATAGAACTTGAATAGTTATACAACAATTTCCTTGCTTCATTATAATTTACTATACCATATCCAGAACGCTGATTATACCCAATTTGATTGTCAATTGGGGACGCAGAATTTATTAATATCGCCATAAAGATTTCTGGATGGATTTTTAAAATTACGTTTTCTTCCATTAATCTAGCGATTATTCCAGCTACAATTGGAGAAGAAAAACTAGTTCCGTCTAAACTAGAATAGTTACCGACACCAATAAGTTTTTCACCAGGAGCTACTATGTTAGGTTTTTCAAAATTAGTATTTCCACTAGTTGCTTTTTCCCAAGATGATTTCCAAGATACTTTTTTATTAAAACTAGAAGCACCAACAGATATAACGTTATCTCCAACACTAAAATTGTTTAATCTACTTTTTGGAACTCCAGTAGTAGGTTCAGCGTAATAAATTGTTTTAATGTCACGGAGGATATTCCCAGCAGATGCAACAAAAGTAATTTTCTTTTCAGTAGTATAATAATCAAATATAGCTGAATAATAATCATAAACTCCAGTTGAATTTCCCATACTCATATTTACTACAGAAACATTATTTGAATAGAAATAATCTACTATTTCTTCTACAGAATTGTCAGCATTTGAAGCAAAAAATAAATTTGCGTTGGGTGCTACTCCGTAAATACCTCCTAATACAGAACCAACCATAGATGGGTGTGGATGATATGAAGGATTTGTTGTACCTGCTGAAATTAATAAATTGTATTTTCCAGGTATAAAATTCGTTAAAGAATCAGGCAAATATGCATCCATAATACCAACTCTAACATTATTGCCAGTATATAATGAATTAGTTATTCCAGAATCGACTAAAGCTTGAGAAAATGGATAATTAGTACTCTCACCAAAATTAAAAGGTGAGAATATAGAAGAGATTTTGTATTCTCCAGTATAACTTTTAAAGATAAATTCGCTTTCATTTAATTTTAAAATTAATCCCATATCTTTTATATAATTATCGTACGTATCATAAAATAAAGTTACAAACGGAGAGTAATAACTAGCATAGATAGAACAATTAAAATCGATAAAACCAAGTTCATTTAATAAAAAAATATTTTTAGGGTAGTAATAATCTCGTTCTTTTTCGATTTGGTCTTTCCATGGATGAATAAAAACATTATCATCAATAATAGTAGCTGAATTTTCTAATAAGTTTTCTAACGATTCGTAATTAAATTGAATAGATACGTAATATTTAGAATCAGTTAAAAAGTATTCGTCATCTGCTTCACCAAATGTTTCATTTGTTATATTTGAACCAAAAACAAGTTTGTTAATGCTGGGCTTTGAATAAGTACTTGGTCTAAAAGATGAAATAAAACTGACGCTATAATTAACAAACATAGTAAAAATTATAAATAATAGTATTTTCTTAGCCATAATCTTAACTAAACGCTTTCCAATCAAATGAGTAACTGTTGTCTATTTCTTTAGGTACATTAAGAATAAAGACATTCTGTGTGATTGCATATAAGTCAATGTCTGATACACTATTATTATGAAAATTGATTGTTACATTATGGTCTAAAATTTCAAGGTCATGAAAAATAAAATCTTTCCAACTATAGAAAACAGAAGTATTAAAATAGTATAACAGTAAATTACCTTGTGTAAAATCAAATTTATCAAAAAGCACTTTT
>JAITXV010000107.1 GCA_031284605.1 Acholeplasmatales bacterium
AGTTTGGCTAAGTACATAAGAACCACCATTAGAATCGTAGTTAATGCTATATTTTGATTCAGCCTCTACTTCACAATTACGTAAAAGTAAGGCAATAATAATGAAAAGAATAGCTATTATTCCTACAAACATTATTGTAGTACCTATATTTTTAGCGGGTTTTCTTTGAGAATAATTTTTATTTATATTTTTAGTGTTCATAATACCTCCTAAGATGAATGTTAATAAATTGTACATATATATTATACTCTTTTTCGCTAAAAAAATGCGTATATATATAATAAATAATAGGGATGAAAAAATAAAGAGAAAAAAATAGTGTTTTTATCCTAGATTAGGGATAAAAACACTATTGTAAAATGATGTATTTTATAGTATTCTTTAGTTATAAATTATAAAAAAATGTCTCATATTTAGTAGTATTTTAGAAAATAAATATTAGATATTATCTTTTAATTTTAGAACTGTAATACTCTCTATGTGAGATGTGTAAGGAAACATATCAAGTGGGGTAATTTTTACAATTTTATATGAAGCTTGTAACAACTGTATATCTTTAGCTAAAGTTGAAGGGCTACAAGAAATATAAATAATTGCAGGTATTTTCTTCTTTAAAACTAATTCTACAACACTTTCTGTTAATCCAGTTCTTGGAGGGTCAAATACGATTACATCAAAGTCCATATTAAATATCTCTTTAAATCCTGCAAGAAATTCTTTATTAATTAGCCTTATATTTTTTATATTGTTAGTTAATATTGTTTTTTTAGCAGAATTAATACTAGAGTTTTCAAGTTCAATTGCATAAACTTGTTTTACATGTTTTGACAAGTAAAAACTTATAGGAGCTACCCCTGCGTAAGCATCAATAACTACCTCTGTGCCATTAAATGGATATGAAGAAACTACAAGTTCGTACATTTTAGAAGCTTGAGGGGTGTTTAATTGAAAGAATGATTCAGGAGTTAATCTATATGAATAATCACCTAATTTTTCTGTTATAGTTTTATCACCATATAAGAGTTTAATTGTATCATTAAAAACATGAGGAGTATCAAATTTGGGATTAACTACGCTGCTAATTGAGCGGATATATGGGTATTTTTTACTTAAATAATCAACTAAAGGTGTTATATCTTTTGGAACTGCTAAGATAAATGATACTTGAGTATCTCTTGAATAATATGCAACTCTAATAATAATATTAGCTACAAATCCGTTCTTTCCTTTTATATCAACAGCAGGGATTTTTAGTTCATCCATTTTAAGCAATATATCGCTTAATAATGTGTTAATAACATCATCTTGTACTAAGCAATAATCTAGAGTTTTGAAGTGATTAGTTCCTACATTAAATAGTCCAAATCTACTTTTTCCGTTAATAAAACGTACAGGAACATTAGCTTTATTTCTATAGTGATAAACTAGGGGTGAAGGTACAACAGGAGCTATTACGCTAGAGTTAAAATTTTTTACATACTTAAAAAGTGATTCACGTAAAATTTCATTTTTTATTTTCAAAGTATAATCATATTTAGCATGCATTAAAGAACAACCAGCACAAATATCATAATGCTTACATAAAGGTAAAACTCTTTCAGGCGAAGGGGTTATTACTTCTTTTAAAATAGCATTTTTATATTTTTGTTCTTCTTTAACTATAGAAACTACCACTTCTTCTTTAGGTAGAGTTCTTGGACAAAATATAGTTTTTTTGTTAGCGTAAGCTATGCCTTCTCCGTTTATACCAATGTTAGTAATGGATATTTTAACATCTGTTTCTATCTCTTTTGTAAAAGGTTGTTTTTTATTATCGTTATATCTAGGTTTCTTACTATCTCTTACCAATTTTATACACATCCCTTGCTATCATAACTTCTTCATTAGTTGGAATTACAAATACTTTAACTTTTGATTTAGGAGTACTAATAAGTAGTTCTTCACCTCTTTTTGAATTTAAGTTATCATCTATCTCAACTTTTAATACTTTTAATCTATCTACTATCATTTTTCTAATTAAGCTTGAATTTTCACCAATACCTGCTGTAAAACAAATAGCATCAAGACCTCCTAAATATAAATAATAACTTCCAATATAATCAACTATTCTTTTAACTTGGATATCAAAAGCTAAAGAAGCTCTTTTGTTTCCTTCTTTAGATGCTTTTTCTAAGTCTCTTGCATCATTAGATATTCCAGAAATACCAACATATCCGCTTTTTTTATTTAATATATTTAATACTTCACTTACGGTTTTATGTTCTTTTGTTGCTATATAATCGATTATAGCAGGATCAATGTTGCCACTTCTAGTTCCCATTGGGAAACCTTCAAGTGGGGTTAACCCCATAGAAGTATCAATACTAACACCATTTTTAACAGCACATAAAGATGCTCCGTTTCCTAAATGACAAACTATAATGTTTGATTTTCTCTTTTTTAATAAAAAAGCAGCTCTAGAACTTACATATTGATGACTTGTTCCGTGAAATCCATATTTTCTTATTTGATAAGATGTATACCATTCATAAGGAGTTCCGTATAAGAAAGCTTCTTCTTTCATAGTGCTATGAAAAGCATTATCAAAAACTGCCACATTTATTACATTAGGTAATATTTCTCTAAAAGTATTAATACCTATTAGGTTAGCAGGATTATGAAGTGGAGCTAAATCGCTTAATTCTTCGATTTTTTTAACTACTTTGTCGTTAATTTTTACGCTTTTAGTGTAGGCTTCGCCTCCTTGAACAACTCTGTGTCCTACACCTTCTATATCTTCATATG
>JAITXV010000112.1 GCA_031284605.1 Acholeplasmatales bacterium
AAGACAGCGCCTGTTAATAATTCATTACCTGAATATACTAATTCTAGCTTTACTTATAATCCTACTGATAACTTATCAGGCATAAATAGTTTGGAATATAGACACGGTAGTGGTGAGTGGACTGTGTTTAGTGGAACAATAACTACACTAATTGAAGGAACATATTACTTGAGAAGCACTGATAATGCTGGCAATACTAGTATTTTTCAACAAATCTATTTTTATAAAATAGATGACTTTTTAAATTATGAGAGGTTATACGATAGCTTTAAAGTTGATATATGGTACTCAGTAACTCTTCCTGCGTGGATATTTAATACTCCACAAAACAATATTGCTGGTAAATATAGTTTTATGACATATGATGATGCATTTAGGTTTGCATATAATAAAGAATACGAATTTAGAGTCAATATTAATAATGGGGTGTTCTATTATTGTTCACTATCTAATGAAAATAATATAATTGGTTATACTAACATTGCAAGTTTAGAACAAGCAGTTGAATATTATGCTAAAAAATATGTTACTACAGCTTCAAGTTATAGCACAAATAATAATTACTATACTATTATGAATAGTAATTTGGAGGCTTCTTCACACGGATTAACTGATAATCAATTATTAGTTCCTTCTTTTTTAGAAGGTTATGGATTAAATTTGATACTCTTATCAGGAAACAGTATTTTCTATAATAATTTAGGAATAGTACCTTCTAGCGTCAGGATTAAATTAATAGGTAATAACTCAGGTGAAATAATAGATAATTTGTATATTGATATAGTGTATGGAATATCACTAAAGACACAGCTATTAGAGATAGATAAATTAATAGAGGGGTATTATTTAATAGAAGAGTACGACGCTGCTGGCAACATACAATCATTTATAGCATTTTTGGATTTAACACCTCCTGAACTTAAAGCTAAGGTTGCTTATGGCAACAATGATTCTGATAATATAAATTTTACTTTGAATTATATTAAAGATAATACTTTAAATTTATTTTATATAAAATTTGAAATGGAATCACTTAATGATAATATAGATAGCTACGCTTATGTAACTATATCAGGAATAGGAATTAATAAAACATACAGAATTGGTGAATCACTTCCTAAACTCGGAGAAAATGAATATTATGGTATTTATTTTATAATATTATATGATAGAGCAGGCAATAGTGTGAGTTTTACTATAAAAATAGCACAAGGTTCACCAAGTATAAAAACAAGTTCATTAGAAAGTGGGACAACACAACTAACTGTAGAAATAGTATTAAACGATGAATTTAACTCACTAGTGGTCTTAAAACTATACTCAATTAACTATTTAGGTGAATATGAACAACTACTAGAAGATTCAAATGGTACAACTATTGATTTTATTACTAGAAAATATATATTAAAAGATGGTGGAAAGTATATCTTTTATTATGAAGATATATATCTAAGAGCCAAATATTTTCCACAATTTATTTATTTAAAGGGTCTACCAAGCGGAATATTATCCATAAAAAATGGCGGAGTTACTAACTCATTTGTCACATTTACTTACCAGGGAGATGTAGATTACTTTATCTACATCACAAATAGTGTAGGTAATGAATTATTATTTACTAATTATAGTGTTACTAGTGAAGGAACACATACTACTATTTTCTTTAGTAATGCTGCTGAATGGAATGGAAACTATTTAATAAGACTCTTGAATAAAGCTAATTACACACTATTTAATGAATATTATTTCACAATTGATAGTGTAATTTGTGAATATACAATCTTAAATACTAATAGTCTTATCGTTAGTAGTTATTCAAACACTCCTTTTTATATCAACTTTAGTGAATCTGGAACTCATGTGACCTATTATTCAAGTAATGATACACTTGGTTATTGGTCAAAACGAGAATATATAAGTGATACATTGCTAAGCTCTGACGGTACATACTACTTCACTATTACTGATTATGCTTTGAATACAATTTCATTTGAAATAATATTAGATAGCGTAGTAAAGTATTCAGTAAAAGGTGGGAAGCTAATTGCAAAAGATTATTATATTTCAAATAATACTCTAAATTTATCATTCCTAGAAACTATGACCTACAATATAATTCAAGGTAACAACGTTATTCCAAATATAGATATAATAACAGAGGGAATCTACATAATTGAGCTTAGAGATAGTTTTGATAATTATTTAACAATTACTTTAGAAATAGACAAGACCGCACCTGTAATATATACTGATATTGGATTAACAAATAATGAGGTAACTAATAAAAACGTAATAGTTAGTACAGAAATTACTGGTAAATTGTATTATGTTCAAAACGGAAGAGATATTTTAGTAGAAAATCCGTCATTGTTTGATGCTCATTCTAGCTATAGAATAAAAGCAGTGGATGCCGCTGGTAATTCAAGCTATTTTGAATTTAGAATTGATAAAATAGTTGAATATTCAATTAATATTTCTCCAAACACTATAATTACTAATCCAATTTATAAAATAGTATTTAATGAAGTAGGAGCTACAGCTCAATTATTTTATGAAGATAGTGAAGATGAAACCGAAAAATTAACTCAAAATGGTAAATATAAAATGATATTTAAGGACTTATTAGGCAACACAGATGTAATTGAGTATTGGTATATTAGAGCGATAAATCCAAATTATAATTATATTTTTACAAATTTAGAAATACTATCAATTAATGACATTTTAGTCACTTCTGATTATTCAAATAAGCTTATTTTAGATGAAGAAGGAACATATTTTATTAGATACAAGACAACTATAATAGAAGAAACAATAAAATTGGTGGTTGATAATACACCACCATCACTTACTTATACAAGAACTAGTGAATGGTTTATAATACATGACGATTTTACTGAAGAAATTGAAAGTATTGTTCTTTACAAAAATGGTGAAGTAGTTAATATTAATTTTAATAAAGAAGCCTCCGAAGTAGGAAACTATAAGCTGGTTATTACAGATTTAGCAGGTAATATTGACATAACTGAATGGACAATCGTTTATAAAATTAATATCTGGGGTTACTTAGTTATAGGTATAGCAGTAGTGGTAGTAGGGACTGGAGCATTTATGATTGTAAAACTTAGAAAACCTAAAGTGAAATAGACTAATAAGACAAGAAGTTGCTGATAATATCTAAAGTTAGATATTATCAGCGCTTTTTTTAAAAAATATTTGGTAAAATTATAAGACAAATAAAAAAAGGAGTAATAAAATGAAAGTTAATTTAATTTTTAAAAAGTATTTAGAATTTATAGCCTTGACACGTAGTGCAGGGACTAAAAATTGGTATTGTGAATATCTAAATCATTTTGTAACACATAGTGGTATTAAATGTTTAGATGATATTAATGAGGAGGTATTGAGTGCATATTTTATTAGCAAGAAGACGGAAGCTGGTAATTCAACTCTAAACAAAAGTATTGGAATAATTAGGAGGGCTTTAAATTATTATAATATTGAAATACCATATATTAATAATCTAAAAAGATTAAAAGAAAGTGTTGTTAGATATCAAATAGTTGAAGCTGCTGATTTAGGAAAAATCTTGCGTTATTGTGATAAACTTCCTCAAACAAAGAATAATCTTACATATTCAATGTTGATAAATAGTTTAATTGATACTGGTGCTAGAATATCTGAGTTATTAAATGCTAAAATAGAAGATGCTAAAATTTATAATCGTGATATTGTCTTAAAACATACTAAGTCATCAATAGAAAGGTCTATTCCTTTTAGTGAATACACATCAGCTCTTTATCAAAAAAGAATTGATACAAAAGTAAATAGCGACTATTTATTTTATAATTTTACTAAAAAAAGACCTTATTCTTATGAAGATGTTGTTAGTTTGTTTAGAAAACTAATGGCAGAATTGCATATTAACACACTGCATAGTCATATGTTTAGACACACTTTCGCCACTACGTTTCTTGAAACAAATGGGAATATATTTGCATTATCAACATTATTAGGTCACTCTAATGTAACTACAACAATGCGCTATCTTCACGAAAACCAAATTCATAATCAAAAACTAGCTAAAGCATACTTAGCAGCTATACAACTTTCAAGAGTAGATTCTAGTAATTAAAATACAAAAACTAAAGTACAAATAGATAATATTTGTACTTTTTTCATTTTTAATTAATTAAAAAAACTGAAATCTTGTGAAATATTACATATTTTACTCATTTTCTTTTTTTTGTGTTATAATTATATTAGTCAATGCTAACAATCCTATGGGTAGACTTTCATACATAGGTTGTTCCAACCTATGTATGAAATATGCCTTTTATTTATATGTTTTATAAATAAAAGCATTAAACCGAAAAAACAAAAAACAAGTCAAATATTGGCTTGTTTTAGTCTTAAAAGTTAAATTTTTAATTAAAATAAATATTTAAAATAGGTGTTTTTATTATAACATTTGTACGATTGTTTGTAATTTTAAATTATATTAATAAAGCCATAAAATAAAGACAAAGACTATAAATATTAATATAAATTAGTTCTCTTCTTTTTCTGGATATAGTTCTACGTGCTCTAAAATAATATTATCATTCCCAAGTATCACACTTACTATCCCAATTAATTTCTGGTTTTTGTTTCCAGTCAAAGAGACAAGCACAGTAACTGCATTTTCATAATTTTCAGATTTAAGTATAGCTAATGGTTTTACAAGAGCAGTTCCTAATTCGCTTACAAGCTTATCATCGACTAAATCTTCAAAATTATCTAAAAACTTATAATATTCTTTGTCGTTTATATAAAAATTCTCACTTTTAAACCCTATATTTTTGTATAAATCTGGTACTTTACATACTAACATTTTATTGCTTCCTTTCTGGTACTTTTTATTTATTATAGCACATTTTTTATATTTTTTATTATTATATTTTAAAAGTGGGTGGTTTGTTAAAATAAGATTAATTAAGTACATATCAAAAAAACATAGTCTTCAAAAAATGTGGGTATACAATATTGCACACCCACATTTTTAAATTTTTATTTTCTATTAATAAATTCCAATTACATAAACTTCATTATAATCATCAAAGTAAACATAAATATAATACCAATCGTCTATTGTGTAATCTTCATATTCGCTGTCATAAACAAACCCTGCTTCTAACAAACCTTCTATGAAGTCCTCTGCATCTGCTTCTTCCCAATTCCATACATATATTTCTAGGAAATATATTTCATATTCACTATCATAAAGACCAAATACAGTTATATCACTATCATCAAATACTGGTAGTTCTTCTATAACATCTAGTATGTATTCATCTTCAAAAAATTCTACAATTAAATCTATTGGCAAACTATCAAAATCAGTTCCATCTTCATTTAAACCTGTTGCAGGTGGTGTAACTGTTCCTCCTGAAATATCTCCACCAACTTCAAAATCATCTATAATTATTCTTCCACCATTATTAGTAGTGCTTGTTCCTGTAACATATATTCTATATTCAGTAGCGCTCAAACCTTCGCTACAAGATATAACTGTAGCTGCTACACCTAATTGTGATGTAAAATCTAATACTGTTACCCAACTTCCGTTTACTTTGCCTTGCAAAAGTGCAGATGTTATTGTATCGCTTTTAGGATTTCCACCACTAGAAGTCCATTTCGCTGCTTTGAAACTTATTGATTCTGGAGCTTCATTTAAAATAAATCTTAAACTAGCATATTCAATACTTCCATCGCTTTTAGCACTTGCTAAAGCTATATAATACCCTGAAAAACCAGTATTGCTAGTCATATTAGTAACTCTGTTAACTCTGTACCCATAAAAACTAAAATTAGAATTATCAACATTATTTTTAAAAGTGATTTGAGTTTCTGGAACTTTATAGTTACTGTCAAATGTAGAAGTAGTAGATTCAAAATCAATTGATATACCGCCCTCGTTATCTGGGTCTGGAGTAGGAGGAGGAGTTACATCACCGCCGCCACCTTCACCCATATAAAATTCAATATACCAAATATGTAATTGGTTGCTATTTGTAGCTTTATTTTCAATAACTAAAGTATTTGAATTTACTGCGAAGTTTTGAACAACTTCGTTATTAGGAAACTGTGCTGAATTAGGTCTAAAATCTAATCCACTAATTGTATAAGGATTATTATTAAGAAGAATTGGAACATTAGCTCCAGCATTATTAGAACCAAATGAAATTACTACATTGCTAATATTACTAGGTGCTACGATTGTTAGTATACTTCCGTTTCCATCAGGATTCTCATATAACCTAATTGAACCATTTTTATTTAAACCAATATATAAAGTATATCCATTATGTTCAATAACGTTTGAAGTAACACTAAATGTAGTAGGCAATCCAACTTTACTTGCATAGTTAATTGAAGAAGTAGGTGCTTCTGTAGCACTACTGGTATATTGCATCTTATAATCATAATCTCCGTTTGGAGTAGGAGGAGGAGTTACATCACCGCCACCATTTGGAATACCATAAGCTTTAATATTATCAAATATAACTCTACCACCGTTAGAGCCTTCTAAAGTTAACGCTGCTGTTGTTCCTACTGAATGAATTCTATATTCACTTCCGTCTAAATTTGTAACAACAACATTGATGATATCAACAACTACTATTGGTAATAAGTCCTTTTTAGCTACCCAATTACTACCTTCTTTTTGTTCAAAAGTTAATGAAACTAAATCATTTTTTGCAGGAGCTGACCATAATTTCATATCGAAACTAACAGTAGTAACATCACCTTTAAAGTCAACTTGAAAATATCCTTCAGTATATGTTTGACCTTGTTTTACGGGTGATATTGTCAAAGCTTTATCGCCTTCTTGAAAACCAGTAGGTACTGAAACATTAGCTCTAAGCACACTTGCATTTAAAGAAGTATTTGATACTACGTTTTGTACTGTTCCTGTGGTTGCTGTTACTGGATAAGCATTAGAAAAACTTGAAGTAGTAAAATTAATTTCTGCTATTAATTCTTCTTCTATAATTGGAGGAACGATAATATCTCCAGTACCTTTAACAATTATATTAAATGTTTTAGTATCAGTTAAGATATTAGAAGGGTTCTTTTCACTTGCTAAACTTAATGTAGCAGTTAATACAACTGGCTTATCATCTTCTAATCTAGTAACTTGAACTGTTTGGATTTTATTAGTTATAGTAGTAAATGAAATAACTGCACTATTATTAGAACTCCAAACTACACTAACACTATAAATAAGTTCAGTGTGGACACTAAAATTAGTAGTAACATTACTAGGTTCATTTACAGCTAATACTAATGCTTGTTTAGCTTCTGCTAATTTAGCTACAGCACCATCATTAGGATCTACAGTACTACCTGATTGTTTTAATACTACTACACCAAAAGTTCTTTTTTCAACTTGTTTTAAATAAGTTGCGGTAGCAGTTAAACTAACGTTCTTATCATTTGTACTAGGTCTAGTAACATTTCCGTCTGTTGAAATCGTTGAAGCATCGCTTGATTCCCAAGAAATAGCAACTTCTACTGATTTTCTCTTTGAAACTTCTATGGTTACTGTAGTATTTAGTATTAAATTACTAGTAACGGATGCTTGGTTTTGACCATTAGCGTAAACGATTAGTTCTTTTTCAAGTGCTTGTTTTGCGTAGTCTTTACTACCTTGACAACTAAACAGTAAAGCACTAAATAAGAATAAAACTAAAACTGATATAATTTTTTTCATTTTTTAATAATGTACTCTTTGTTTTTTTTAATAAATGCTTAAGAGTACATTTCTCCTTTTTAATTAAACATTTATTAATTTATTTTTAGAATATATTAACTCTAATTTACTTTTTGATATTTGCTAAACTCTTGGTTAGCTATTATGTACTTATTCATTACTAATATATTATACAATACATTTGTCATATCTATGTGTCCTTTACTACTTGGAAGTGGATTTGAAGAAGTATAAATAATATTTACTAAAGAAGGATAATCAATAAATGGATTTCTATTTCCTTGAAGAGCAAATATAGAATTATTTCTTGCTATTTCTTCTGCACTTACAGGATCATTTAAATTCCATTGTAATAAAGTATCTAAAAATCCGTAATAGATACTTCCTTCATTAGCGTTAGCGTTTCCTGTTGGAACTAATGTTAGATATGGATACATTATATCCATATAAAATAAGATTCTCGCAATATCTCCAACAAATTCATCACCTGGATAAAATATGCTTCCACTTCTGTTAGGTGCTCCTGTTACTCCAGTATTTCCATAAAAATGATCACTATGTAAACTTTGATTAACAGTCCTTACAGCATTCCATAAGTTATGTAAATCACTAAAATGTCCTTTGCTTGAGTTGTCAGGTCTATAATCCCATCCTCCACTCATTAATACAAAATCTTCATATATAGTAATTTTACTACTCATACTTGCAGGCATTATCCTCATATCGTTACAAGCCCATACGTGTTCTCTATCTACTGAATAAGTACCTCCACTAGGTAAAGTTATAACTCCACCAGAACCCCAATCAAGAGGAATGAATTTAGTTCTATCCATTTCATATAATATATATTGACTATTTGGATTTTTGGTATCTTCTACATAGTTATACCTAGCATCACCATAAGTTTTATAATGAATAGTACTTCTTAATAAAGATATTAGTGCATTTAAAATATTAGCTTGGTTATTTAAAGATTCATAATAACCAACATAAGTTGGTGGAGTAATTTCATTAGCCTCCCATTTTCCGTATATTGATGTATTAGTATTTATTACTGTATCGAAATCAAAAGGAGTTGTATATAAAGAATCAACAAACCAACCAACGAAATTATATCCTTCAACAACAGTAAGTGAAGATGCTGGAACGCTAACGTTAGTACCAGTTAATACATAATTAGTAGTCAATACATTTAGGTCTTTATCATAAAAAGTAACTAAATTGTTAGAATTACCATCAGATGGTATTAACAATGAAAATGATATATTTTTAATATATAAAGCTATAGATGCTGTAGATAATAAAGATACACTAAAAAAAGATGCAGCTTCGCTTAAATCATTAACACTGTAGTCAGCGGGATTAGTATTAGAAAAAGTTGAAGTAAAATTATAATTTCCAAAAGATACAGTATACGAAGCATTACCTCCGTTAGCTACTGATAAATTAAGCAGATATGATGTTACTATACTTCCTTCTGGTAAAATTGTACTAAAAATAAAAGCAGTAGTTTGAGGTGAGCCTGCAGAACCAACTTGAATACCTTTAGTAGCGTTAAATCCTTTAAATGCACCAGCAGAATAATTCCATACAAAATTGCTTAAAGTAGAAGAGCCTTCTTCGTGTGATGCTGCACTTCCAGAACCAGAAGATGTTCCTAAATCTCCTGAAACAAAAGTGTGACTATAATTATATACTTCATATCCAGCAACTTCCTGTGCTAAAATAACAAATTTATTAGTGGTGTCTAAATATAAAATATAATTATTTTTATTAAAATTAGAACTATTATTTAATTCTAAAGTACCTAATGTATAATTATATGTACCAGCAGATTCACCATTTTCTCTACTTATTAATCCTGCAAATGTAGGTATTTCACTAGTTTTAATGAAGTAGTTATACCCAAACAAAGGATCTGTTTGATTTTCATATTTGTAAACACCAACTGGAATTACATTGATAGTTGAAAATGTTATTTCTCCGTGATGCACTGAATTATTTAATTGGTAATTGGGGTTATCTAAAATAAAATTTACTGTGATATTAGAAGACACATCTTTTGAATTATAAAATCCAGTTATATTACATATATCACCAGGCAATAAAAATGAATTAATATCAGGTAAATCAGTAGATTCAACAGTTAACAATGAATCATATTCTTTAGAAAAAGTATTATAAATTGGTGATATTACAAGAGGTAATATTGTCCATTCTATAACTAATGGTTGGCTTGAAGTATTATCCCACATTGTATTTATAGGGTCAACTAAAGTAACTATGGATTCATATGTTTCAGCATTTTTGTTAAAATTATTAGTTACTGTATAATATTGACTTTCAAGTATCCCTATATGGTTAAACCCATCATAAACTATATCTGTGTTTGACACTGGTAAAGGAACTATTGTTTTATTTGTATTAATATTTTCCCATTTTCCATAAATAGTTGTTCCTTCTGTTACAAAAACATTAAAATCATATAAATAAGTAAATGAAAGTGAAGTATACCAACCTACAAATTCATATCCTGGTATTGTTGTAAGTGAAGTATCTGGAACTGGAAGTTTTTCATTATGATTAACTTGAGTAGTTAAAATAGTATTATTATCATTTCCTATAAAAATAATAATATAAGTTTTAATTTCATATCTAGCAACTAAATTATAGTTTCTTCTGATAACTATATTTTCAATATCTATTAAGAAATCACCTTCATACCATCCAATAAAAGAGTAGCCTTCACAAAAAGTAGACGGAATTTTAGATGATTCGATTTTAGTATCGTTTTTTACTTCTACTGTAGTTGAATTGTAAAACTCATTAACAAAAACTACTTTATTTGTGTTTTTAACACAAGAAACTAAAAACAAAAAACTAATTATAAAAAAGGATAATAAAACTATTTTCTTAAACATTAACATTTCCTTTAACAAAAGTACAAATAGATATACAAGAAATATATCCTTCTAACGTTTGATTTAAATCAATTGTTTGAGTATTATTTTTTGAAGAACTTCCCCATATTGTTTGAGCTAATTCAGGATGATCAATAAATGGATTTCTGTTACCTTGGTATTGGTGGATAACATCATTTCTATGCATTTCAAATGCATCTACAGGGTCCTCATTACTCCATTGTAACATTAGCGCTATTGAATAAAAAGCTCCAGTATTACCATCTGGTTTTAATCCCCATCTTAATGACATATACATAATTATTCTAGCAACGTCACCTTTATCTTTATCTCCTGCCCAAAAGTATCCGCCAACCATTCCAAATGTACCACTTCCAGGACCATAACTAGCATTGCCTCTACTCCCGTTTTCATCAGCTTTAGCAGGTTTTAAATTATGTGTATCGTGTTCTGATGGTGTTCCACTTCCTAATTGATAACCACATTTAGAATTAGGAAATACATGTTCTCTATTCCAAATTGTTCCTCCACTACTCCAAGGACCAGTTACTGAAGTTCTTGAATATACTGTTAGTACATTATTAGGATTATTAGGATCAACATCTGAATATCTCAAAGTTGTTTTAGCTTGGTCATAACTAGAAGGTTGTGTAGCACTTATTAAATTTTTAACTTCTGTAGGATTATTTATATTAATTGAGTTATAGTAATTGCCAGTATAAGGATAATTATCACCATTTGATGAACTGTTTTGTTCCCATTTACCATAAATATTTGTATTATTAGCAATTGGGGTATTAAAATTAAATAAAGTAGTAAATGTGTTAGTAGTATACCAATTGATAAAATTATATCCTTCAATAACCACTTGTGAACTTGATGGTTTTTCTATTATACTTCCAGATTGTATATTTTGTTGGAATAAAACTGTTCCATCTAAACTATAAAATGAAACACTATAGTAAGTTTCTTCAGATTCTTCCCATCTACCATAAATATATGTATCAGCAGTAATAGGTGAATTAAAATTATATAAAGATGTATGAGAAGGTGAATCATACCAACCAATAAATAAATAATTATCAATATTAGTATAAGATACATCTGGTATACTTACAGTATTATTACCTAAAACTGTAGTATATAATATTGTATCACCGTCTGTACTTAAAAAATATACATTATAATAAGCATCTATACTAACCATTTTTGCATATAAATCTAAGGTAGTACTTGAATAATTACTAAAAGAAATATTAAATGGTTGTGTATATAAAATATCTAAGAACCATCCATCAAATGTGTAACCATCTTTAACTGGGACAGTAAACACATTGTTTTCATTTACCCACTCATAGGTTGTGTAATTACTTGCATCTTCGTATAATTTAACAATTACTTTTTTATCTATAATGACAGTTTCGTTTTTTTCATAACGAGCAAACAATGTAATATCGGAAGTAATTTTTTGTGCATTAAAATCAAATGGCTTCTCTACATCATCTTCAATATAATACCAGCCTAAAAATGTGTAACCATCTCTAGCATATTGTGGCAATTGAGTTTGGTCAAAATACCATTCTGAAGATTCAACTGTGGTTGTACCAGTATTAGGAATAATAAATGTGACCTCATATTTATTATTTATTACTGTGGTACAGGATACTAAAACTATTAAACTTAAAATAACGACTAACATATAACATAATACCTTTTTCATAACGTTCACCATAATAAAATATATTAATTTTATCCTTATTATTGTATTGTAATATTATTATACCACTATAAAGGTAAAAATGTGTTTCAATTTGTAATTTTTTGGATATCTAAATTATTAAAAAACTAAAAATATATTGGAGTTTTCGTAGCGCACCAATTAGAGGTGATGATTATATAGTAAGTGGTATAATAAGTGGTATAAATAATATATAAAATATTTATAGAAATATATAAGTTTGGATATAGTAGTTCCACTAAAAATATAAGAAAAATGCTTTTATATAACTTACTAACAAATAGTTTAGGATAAAGACAAAGGAGAAAAAAGTGAAAAAGAATGTTTTAGAAGATAGTATAGAATTTTATAAATACGGAGATTTCATGAAAAATATTATAATAATGTTGTCATCTTTCTTTGGCCTCCTTGTTATAACATCTACAGTTCTGTTTATAATAGATGGCAAAAGCAACTTAGTAGCAATATCTTTATTTGTTGTTTTCTATGCTTTGTTTATGCTTATGTTCACAGTATTTATTTTTGTTAAATTCAAACACTTTTTTTCTAAAATAATAATTGGTAAAAATGGTTTAAAAATAGTGTTTAGAAAAACCATGATACACGAAATATCGTGGTTGGAGATTAAGTTTGTTGGTTTGCACGATTTAATAGTAAGTGGTGATAGAATAATGCTTAGAGAATGGTCATTTTCTAGTGTTGATGACACTTATCTTAGCAAAAAAGAATTAATACTTCTTGAAAAAACAGATAAAAAATATTACACTTTTGCAGCAAATCAAAATATTAAAAATGCTCTTATGAAATATTGCAGAAATGAAGCTATTTTGCAAGAGATAATCAAACTAAAAGTAAGTAATTATGTAAACGCCTAAATAGTGTTTTAGTATAAAAAATCTAAAATAAAAAAATAAAGATACAAAATAGTGTTGATAAGATAGGTACAATACTGCTGTGTGTTCCTGCTTATAAAATATGAAAATTACATTCAATAATTATAAATATTAGTTGTTTTGATAATATTACAAATATGAGCCTTTAAAATATTTATAAAAGGAGAAGGATTGAAAATGGGCATTGCGTTATACATAATTATAATAAGTTTTATAACAACTGTAGATTTAACGTTTTTTACTGCATTTATATATATCAACTGGATAAAAAGAAAAAGTCTAATATTTGAATTTCCTTCTTGGGAGAACACTAAAAAAACAAA
>JAITXV010000075.1 GCA_031284605.1 Acholeplasmatales bacterium
AAGTGTACTATATGGTACTTTACCAGTTTATTTAGGTGCAACCCCTACTAAACCTAGCACAGAAGAATTTGATTATGTATTTAATGGTTGGTCTCCTTTAGTAGTAAATGTTATAGGAGAAGCTACTTATAATGCTCTTTATAACGAAGTTACTAGAAGTTACGTAATTAGTTTTAACAATTATGACAGTGCGGTTCTTCAATCTTCAAGTGTACTATATGGTACTTTACCAGTTTATGCAGGTTTAACCCCTACTAAACCTAGTACAGCAGAATTTGATTATACATTTAATGGTTGGTCTCCGTCAGTAGTAAATGTTATTGGAGAAGCTACTTATACTGCTCTTTACGAAGCAGTTACTAGAAGCTACACAATTATTTTTAAAAACTATGATAACACTGTGTTACAAAGTGAAGTATTGCTATATGGAACTTCAGTAGTTTATGCAGGTGCAACCCCTACTAAAGCAAGTGACGAAATATTTGATTATGTGTTTGATTCTTGGGATAGTGAAATAACTTTAGTTAGTGGGGATGCTACTTATACAGCTACCTATAATTCTATATTAATCACTTTTATAGTAACAATAGACGATGCTCCTTATGAAGTAATCAAAGGTGAACAAGCCCCAAGACCACTTAATGATCCAGCTCCCGAATTTGGCTATAGATTTATAGGATATTACGAAAATGAAAGCTTGTATGACTTTAGTTCTCCTGTCACTAGTGATATTACTTTAGTATCAAAATTTGAAGAAATAATATTAAGCGTAAAAGGAACTGTAAATAGTGTAAATGGTTTATTAGACTACGCTAGTGTTCAAATAAATTCGTTAGTCATTCTTACTATAGATGGTTTATTCGAAGGTACAATAGAATATGACACAGAATTTAGTGCAATTTTTAGTAAAGATGGTTATATTACAAAAACAGTTTATTTTGATATAGAAGATTTTGTATCTGATGAATTTGATGCAGGAGAAATTGAATTAATAAGTAATTATATAGTACTAGGCTCATATGGCACTGGAAGTGTAACATTTAATGCAATAACAGAAGTATCAAGAGGTTTAAAAGGAATCTATTTTAAAACTACCTTTAATACTAATGACCTTCTTGAAACAGATGGAATTGATTTCTTTGTAAGTATTGGAGAAGCAGAAAGAACTGTAAGAAATATTAACGATTGGTGTATATCATTAAGGGCTGATGGAAGAATTTATATTTATCATTATCCTAATAATGTTAAAATTCTTCTTTCTAGTGGATTAGATAGTTTTCCAATTGGTTTAAAAGTTTCATGGATTTCTTTAACTAGCAGTACAGATTTATATGCTTATATACCTTATGCTTTATTTAGTGGTTTAGATGGTTTAGATGTATTAAACTATAATGATGTAATAGGACTAGCATCAACTATTTATAATTTAAACGGAACTCCTTATCAAGCATTAAACAGAGCAGATTTGTTAGGAGCATCTAACACAGCAGTAGTAGCTCAAGGTAATCCAAAAGATTTTTTAAGGTTATCTTTATATAATGAATTATATAACGCTAACGGTAATTATAACACAGTAGTATGGGGTAATATTGGAATTTCAGGAGTTAATGTTAGTTTAGGAACTCTAAGTGTTATATCATCTTCTACAGGTGCTTATAGGTTTGAATACAACCGCTTATCTAATACTCCTATAAATCTAGAATTTACAAAAGTATATTATGATTTATTATCTCACCCTGTTGTATTTAGCAATTTATCTTTATATAATATTGGTTCTCTAACTTTAGAATCTCAAAGTGCAAGTATTACAGGTACTGTAATTGATTTAGAAAATTCTAATCCTTTAGAAAACGTTACAGTTACTATAAGTAATTTAACAGTACATACAAACGCTTTAGGAGAATTTGAAATAAATGGTATTATAAATAATCAAAACTACACTTTGACAGTTAGTCTTGAAGATTATTCTGTATATCAATTTAGTGCTACTCAAGCATTCTTAGCTAGTGGAAATACCTATTTAGAAGTTTCATTAGTATCAATTTACGCAGAATATCAAATAGAAGGATACATAAGCAATATTAATGGTGATGTTAGCGGAGCTAATATTACAGTATCTGGAACAGAAATATCTGTTGTTAGTGGACCAAGTGGCTACTTTACAATACCATCTTTAGTAGTAAATAATTATGTATTAGTTGTTAGTTGTGCTACTTACTTAACTACTAGCTTTAGTTTGTTAACTTCTGCTATTCAATCTGGAACTAGTTTTATATATGATATGGGTAATTTAGATATAGCACTTGACTATTATGACTTTGGAGATACTGGAAACGTAACTACTACTAATAAGTTTAATATTAAAGGCACTAGAAATAAAGATGGATTATTATTTTATGCAACAACTACTACTACTCCTTTTCCTAGTTCAGGTGTAGGAATATATTTACAAGTTGGGTATCCAACAATAAATGGTAGAACTGATGAAAGCTTCTTATTTATGTTTGTTCCGAAATCTCCTACTGATGTAAATGCTCGACTAAGCATATATAACTATCCACTTGCTCAAAAAACAACTTTAGCTAATCACGGAGTTACTTTTGATTGGGATTACACTTCAGGAGCGGCAGGAAAATTCTTTATTCCTTTTGCATATTTTAATACTATTTTACCATCTTTAAATATGTTAAATACCGATACCTTTGGTATAACATTTACTATAGATGGAAATCCGGGTAGTGGCTCACAAACTACATTATGGTATAAAACAGAAAGTGAATTTTTAGGATATAGTATGACTACTGAAGTAGTAAGAGATAGACCAGCAGATATGTTAAGATTTGATAGATATAACGTATTAAGTGCCTTAGATAATGGATATTTTGATTTTAACACTTTAAAATATTATACAGAATTAAGTCAAGCTTATAACCCTCAAGTTGAGTTTTCTTTAGAAAACTTAGCATCTGTAAATAACGCTACTTATGCTTTAGAAACAGTAGCTGCTAATGCAGTTATATTTAGTGATAGAGCCTATTATTTTAAATTATTTGGTGTCACTGCAGGACAAGGAGTTGTAAACGCTGTTGTTGGACTTAACTACTATAAAGTTCCAATAGCAGGAACTACTTATACAGTAGACAAAGCAGGCTATATTATTTTAGGTGTTCCTAACAGCTCTGGTTCCTCTTATCCTGCTTTGAGAGTGAGTGTAGCAGAGGCTGGTTGGATACAAGTATTTTATTCAATGTACCCAGTTGGAACATTAACTGATAATATGAATTACTGTGTTAAATATGTTAATCTTGGAGATACTATAAATTTCGGACAATTTGTAATTCCGTTCTTTATAAAAGCAGTGTAGGAGAAAAAATATGAAAAAAATAATAATATTAATTTTATCAACAATTTTCATTTTTGTATCATCATTAAGCATTAACGCTATAAATACTAGAAATCAGGCTTTATATCCTGATTTCTACAATGTAGTTATTGATGGTTCGCAACATAAAGTATTAAAAAATAGTCAAGCACCTAAACCTGTGAATCCAGTGTTAGAAAATAAAACATTTATTGGATGGTATAATGGTGAAGACCTTTATGATTTTAGTTCCCCAGTTACTAGTGATTTAAATATAGTATCTAAATACAGAGACAAAAATGTCTATGAGGACCCTTTTGATGCAGTATTTAGTGTTACTGCTGGTACTTATACAGCTACTTATAGTTTTACCGGTAGATATGAAAAAGACAGAGTAGTATTTGAGGTAAGCGTTACAGACGCAGTAATTACAGCTAGTGGTGTTTCTAATATGGGCTTAGCAGATAATATAGAAATAACTTTACAAGTATTCGAATCTAGCCATTATGCTATAGATTACACTATCAACTTTTTAGTTACACCAGATAATAGATATTGGTTAAGAAGACCAACAGATCCAAAAACTTTTGGTGAAAGCAACGCTTTTAATACTTATGCTAGAAAAGGATATAACTTTGATTTTACAACTGAGTTAACTTCTAAAGGTTGGAGTGCGAGTGTTTATTTTACTTATGAGTTATTAAACACTAATTATAAAGAAGCAAAAAACAATCTAAGGGTAGTAACTTGTGGTAGAAACACTAACGCTAGTTACACTGCATTTAGTTATTATAAAGAAACAGGAACTTTATATGAACTTCCAGGAAGTTATCCAGTATTATTAGAAAATGGTCAATTTGAAGATAGAATTCTAAAAGAAGAACATTTAACTGAAAGTTTTTTAGAAAGTGCAGCTTATGTTGATGATAAAGATTTATTAGAAAATTTGGCACTTGTCACCGCACAAGGCACATCAGGAAGTGCTGCTTTAGTTCCAGGAGCTACTGTCTTTACTGATAGAAGTTACCGTTTTAATGTAGGACATATTCCTAGTGAATTAAATAATTTAAGTTATCTTCTTGATTCAATAAACGGTTCAAACGGGATTGTGAGTGAGGAAGGTTACGTAATAATCGCAGTACCTGAATCATTATCCTATAGTAGCGTTAGATATAATGTCAGAAAAGCAGGTTTTATACCAGTATTAAATAACGCTGCTCACCTTGGTGCTATAAGTGTAAACGGAAGTGTATTAGTTGAAAAAATATCATATTATGTTAAATATGCTAGCCAGGGAGAAGTACTTAATTTTGGTAAATACGCACTTGTATTTTATAAAGCAATTGATAGTGAACTTTATACAGAATTAGATTGGGTTACTACTCCTGCACTTATTAGAACTGATTTTACAGGGTATACTGAACAAACCCGTTCATGGCAAGGTGTTCCTGGTATGGAAATGACTAAAAATGGAAGATTGTTTAGTGGATGGGTAGCTGGCGGAACAGCAGAACCACAAAAAGCTAATTATTTACCAATACTTTATTCAGATGATAACGGTTCGTCGTGGGAAAATTTTATAATTATAGAACAAGCCCCTAGTGTCGATGCTAAAGTAAATGATCCAGAGTTTTGGCAGGCTCCAGATGGAACATTATGGATATTTTATAACCAAAGTAAAGGACAAAACTCTGCTTTTGATGGAATATGCGGAGTGTGGACTATAACTATTGAAAATCCAGATGCACCAAAAAATGAAATGATTCTAAGTACACCTAGAAGATTAACAGATGGTTTTCTAAGAAATCAACCTATTATATTAGAAAATGGTACTTGGATGATAGCACCAACAGATTACACTGATGATGCATATACTCAAGTTGTTGTATCTAATGATGAGGGATTAACTTGGGAGTACAGAGGAAAAGCTTACATTCCAAACGCTGTTAATTTTGATGAAACAATAATAGTTGAAAAACTTGATGGTAGTTTATGGATGACAGTTAGAAACACTACAGGTGAAATAATCCAATCATATTCTTATGACGAAGGCTATACTTGGACTAGAGGTAGTTTTACAGGAATTCCTAATCCTAGTTCAAGATTCCAAATTACTAGATTGTCAAGTGGAAACTTACTAATGATTAACAACGATTCTTCGGTTGCTAGAGAAAAATTAACTGCATATTTATCTACTAATGATGGATTAACTTGGCCTTATAAGTTACTTCTTGATGGAAGAAATGGTAATTCATATCCAGATTTAAGAGAAACCGAAGATGGAACAATTTGGGTATCATGGGATTATTCAAGAATGGGAATTGGAGAAATAATATTTACGTATTTTACAGAATTAGAAATAATGCTTGGAGGTACTTTAGATACTGCAAGATATAGATTATCATCAACATTAGCAGTTATGCCAGGCGTAAATCAAGGTGAAACTTTAGGTTCTAACGAATCTTTAGGGCTTAATGTAACTACTGGTTTTGATGCAGCTAATGACAATGGTATTAATCCTAGTGTTACTAATTTTGGATTTGGTACTCAAAATATATATTTTAAAAATTTAAATTCTTCTTCATTTTATGTTGAAACTTTATTAAATGCATCAGTTGTTTATAACAATGATGCTTATCCTAAATTTGGTATAGTTATTAGGCATAGTTCAAAATTATTATTTTTCTATATAGACGCTGCTTCAGGATTAGGGAAAACTTACAATATTGGTTATGTTTTAGGAACTGCTTCTGGCAATGCTATTTTGTCTTGGGATTGGGCTAATGCATTTAACAAGAAAGAAAATACAACTTACTGTAATGGTTTATATTCTAAATTAGGAGTTTTAAAAGAAGGGAACGAATTCTCTTTTTATGTAGATGGTTACTTAGTCGCTACAACTTCTAATCTAGATGGATTTAGTAGTGAAACAATTTGTACTGCTGGATTTATGGCTTTTAATACTTCAATAACTTTGAAAGAATATAGCTATACTACTTCTAGTGTAGATTTCGAACAAGTTAAAAATGATGCTTCTACTAAAGAAACAAATATATTAGTATTAGGAGACTCATATACAGATTTAGTATTTTGGCCTTCATTTGGATATGACTTAACACAATATGGTGCTAAGACTATTGGAATAGGCGGAACTAAAGTTGAATATTGGATTGAGAACATCGACCAAATTGTAAGCTATCATTCTAATATAATATTAATCCATATTGGAGTTAATAATATAGATGCCCAAGAAACTGCAGCAAGCGTTTATGTAAAATTAGTAACTTTACTTAATTTAATTAAAACTGCATTGCCTGATACAGAAGTTTATTATACATTATTATGTCCAAACGTTAATTATGCTAATTTATGGAGTACATATCAAGATTTTAATGCATTAGTTAGAACTTTTATTGATAATGATGTAAGTGGAAAGCTTCATTATATTGATATAACTCAGCAATTGTTAGTAGAAAGCCTTCCTAATAGTAAATGGTTTGTTGATGGTTTGCATTTTAATGCATTAGGCTACGCAGTATGGGTAGAAGCCATATATGAGGCACTTAATTTAGTATAGTTAAAAAATAAATAAAAAAATAAAAAAAGACTTTGTAAAAAATACAAAGTCTTTTTTAATAAAGCTATAAAAACATAGCCATATAAAGTGGAATAGTTATCTTCTTATCAGAAACCCCTAAATTGCCAGTTATTAGTTTATAACCATAAGGAACGTCACTTTTATCTAGGTATTCATTTAATGAAATACTGAATTTATTACTAGCTTTTATTTCGTAAGGTATAATATTACCACTATTATCGCTAATTAAAAATTCAATTTCTTGTGTGCTATTACTTTTTTTATAGTAGTTTAGTGGATATTTTTTCTTAATAAAAATATCTGCTATCAAACTTTCATATATAGCTCCTTTTGCATTGCCAACAAGTAAATTATTCATTATAATATTTTTCATTTGGAAACCATACATAAAAACCAAGAGACCAATGTCATGAGCATATATCTTAAATTCATTGTCTTTTTCATAGGTAATAAGTGGATAAGTTGGGGTAGTAACATTATAACAAAATTTAATTAGATTGGCATCGCGTAACCACTCTAAAGAATTCTCATATTTTCTAGCACTAGATTTTTTATCAATAACAGAGTACATAAATTTTTTATTTTCTTTAGCTAACTGATTAGGAATTGAATAATATACATTTCTTATTTTTGGCTTTTCATTTATAGATGCATATTTTTTTACATCCATTTCATAGTCATCCAATATTTTTTGTTGCGCTGCATGAACTTTGTTAAAATTTTTATCAGTAATGAAACTGAGCACTACGTCAGGCATTCCTCCGACGATTATATATTCTTTTAAGTAATCAAACATAGTATTATTAATGAATGAAGGAACCTGCTCTCTATTGATAAAATATTTTTTGACATTCTGTATTGATTCTTGATTAATACCTTTCGCCCATAAGAATTCTTCAAAATCAAGCGAATGCATTTCCAAATGCGGACCAAATCCAACAGGATAGGAGACAACATCTTTATAATTTATTCCAAGTAAAGAACCAGAGCATATTACATCATAACGGTCATCAGATGCTAAAAATTTCATTGAAGTTCTAGCATTTGGGCATTCTTGAATTTCATCTAAAAATATAAGAGTGTTGTTAGGTTCCAGAACAAAGTTTTGTACTTTTAATGAAATAAAAGCTAATATATCATCTGATTTTAAACTATTATTAAAAATATCCTTGTATTCAGGGTTTTGAATAAAATTAAGTTCATAAAAATACTTGTAGTTTGTTTTTCCAAATTCTCGTATTATATAAGTTTTTCCAATTTGTCTAGCACCTTTAACTAATAGGCATTCATTTTTTTTGTTTTTTTTCCAGTTCAATAATTCATCATATACTTTTCTTTTAAGCATTTTACTTACCTCTATTTATAGTATACCATAAAAACGATTAAACATATAAATTGACATATACTTTTATATTTATGCATATAATTGGATACTAAAATAATTAAAATATGCATATTATTTGATAGTCTATATATAATAATTATTCCAG
>JAITXV010000089.1 GCA_031284605.1 Acholeplasmatales bacterium
GTGTGGATTGCAGGTATCGTATTTTCTATCCTATATAGAAAAAGATACAATAGAGTCAAATCTAGAATTTTATATGAAGAGAAGAAAATAAAAATCAAAGAGTTAAAGAATAAACTTAACGAAATGTCTCTAAGAGAACTTAGCCCTGAAGAAGAAAGAAGGATTTAATAGTAATAACACCCCCTAATATTATTTAACATATAATAAGCGAGATGAAACAACACTAAAAAACCTTAAGTAATTTTATTATTCTTAAGGTTGATATATTGAAGGAACCTAAAAAATTTTGTATTTTTAAAATGTTGTAACTATTCACCATAAAAAAACTGGCTAGTGTTAGCTAGTCAGTTATAAAAATATTATTTAATATCTAGCTATTGCTAGCCAGCTATAAACCTATCATTTAATCTTTTTTGTTGTAGGTTTAGGAAGGAGTTTAGAGAGTGTTCCGATACCCACTGCCCAGAAACCTTTAATTTTGATTTAAGCATCCTTAATGATCTTTCAGATAGATTATTTGTAGGTGGAACATCCAGGTATTCTAAAAATAAGAAATGATTATCGATATATTTGATTATTCTATTTAATAGATTACTAACATATCTTTTCCCTTTAACTGAAGGGTTTGGTTCATCAAGTCCCTTTTTACATAATCTTATTGCTTCTTCCTTATAATATTTAACATCTTCATAGGACATATTTTTATGTAAAATATTTTTTTCATGAATTGCTGTTTTAAATAGTTCAATTAATTCTTTCGAAGTTTGATTATTATAATTATAGTAAGCTCCCTTTAAATATCTTATTATATGTGCGTTACACTCCTGGTGTAAAAAGTTGTTATAACCATAGTAATACTTAAAATGGTCATGAACTAAAATTCTTCCAGAAGGGAATGACTTTAGAATTGTATCTAATTCATCAGATATTTTCTTACCTTTTTGATGGGTAAAAAATAAGATATTACCTTCAATACCAAATGAAACTACCCATTGTTTTTCTCCATTGACAGTAGTCATAGTTTCATCGATATGGATGGGTTTATTCGAAGTTTTGATATTATTTAAAATAGTGATTCTATTAACATCTAATAAATCACCAGCGTTTCTTACAATATTAGTTATGCTAGAAACACATAAATTAATATCGTTATTTGTTATTTTATTTATTATTTCTTTAGTACGTTGATATGGAACAAGTCCTATGTGATTTATGGTAGTAATCAACTTATTAACGGAATCATCGTATCTAATTTGATTAATACCGTCAGTTAAAATTAAGCCATTATTATACGTTTTTCCTTCAATAGTATATCCTATATAGTAAATATGTTTAACTGTACTTGTTACTACTTTAACGTTTTTTTCGTAGACAACTTTAAATGAATTATCGGTATAAAAAATAGGGTTATTGTTTTCATCTATCACCCTTTTATGAATTACTTCACTATCAAAAGCCATATTATCGATATTGGCTGAATAAAACTTGTGCTCCCTTTGACCACCTTTTGGTTTATCCGATTTATCTTTACAACCATAAATCTTTATTCTTTCAACTTCACTAATGTTATGATCATCTTTAGAAGGCGGTAAGCTACTAGTTTGTGAAGTTGGTCTAATGTATCTTTCTTTATAATTAGCCATAGCAGCGTCATAATAAGGCTTATACTTATCACGCTCTTTTTTAACATTATTGTATTTTTCTTTATCTTTCTTTTTTTCTTCAATAAACTTTTCATTTTGTTTTTTTATTATTTCATCTTTCTTTCTAATCTCTTCTTTTAGTCTATTGATTTCTTCGTCTTTTTCATTAAAAGCTACAGCGGTTATTTTATCAAAATAATGAGGATTTTTAAGTAGATAGTTTTTTATTAAATGTTGTTTCCCATTTAGTTCCATAGTTTAATATCTCCTATATTGGTAAATTCTTTAACATTAATATTCAAATTATTTAAAATGGTAAGCTCTTCATCACTAAATTTACTTAAAGCTATTTGGCCTCTAAATCCAACTAAGTAAATTGACTTTAACGATTCAGTGAATACTTCATTTTGACTTACCTCATCATGAATAATTTCAAACTCTCTACTATAATTAGAAATATATTCACTAAAAGAGGTAACATCTAGTTTAAAATAAGATTTATTGGAATACCTAAATATTAGTTGTTTTAAGATATTATTACCTAAAACATCACCTAAGTCATTAATAATTCTTTCTAATAACTTTTTAGATTTCATCCACATTACTTTAGAATATCCATATTCATAAACAAATACATCATCAAAGGGAATTAAACCTGTTGGAGTAATATAACCAAGATAATAACTTATCCCTTTTGGTCTTTTTTTCTCTTTATCATAAACACTAGTAACACGGTATAAATAGTAGTGATTATTAACTAATCTAACTACTTTCCCTCTTTCTATGTACTTTGTAACCCAATCTGGATAAATTACTTTTCCCATATAAATATTATAACATAATCTAACAAATAAGTTAATTTAATGCTCAGGTTTTTTTTCGTGGTGAATAGTTACTAGTTTTTATGAAAACTTTTTCATAAATATGAAATAAGTGATATAATTTTCTTATGAATGAGGTTTTTTATGGCAAATAAAACGATATATGATGTAGCACACTTAGCCAGAGTATCAAT
>JAITXV010000092.1 GCA_031284605.1 Acholeplasmatales bacterium
TTTTTAATTATGTTTTTGATAGAAGTTTATATTTAAAGCAAATTGAGGGTTTTAAAAAGCTAAATAAACAAATATACTGTATGTATGGTTGCATACCTTGTGTTTGGCAAGGCGGTAGATTTTTGACAGAAAAACCAGATTGGAATTGGTTAGAGGAACAAATTAAAGTTATAAATGAAAATAATATAAGTATATTTGTTAATATGAGTGCTTATAATATCTATGAGAACGAACTTGACGATAAAGACGGCAATAGATTGCTAGAAATGTTAAGTAATAGCAATATAAATGGTATAATCATATCTAATGATATGTTTAGTAAATATGCTTATAAAACATACCCAAAACTAAAACAAAAAGTAAGTATATTAAAATCTACTTATGAACACCCAAAAATAGATAGTAGAACAGCAAACTATTATAATGATTTATTAGATAGATTTGACGAAATATGTATAAATACTAACGATTGTAGAAATATTGGTATGTTAAAAGGTATAAAAGATAAATCTAGATTAGAGGTGCTAATAAACCAGGGTTGCATTAGAAATTGTCCTTATGCAGTAAAACATTACGAAATACATTCTACAAACCAAAAAGAATACTGTAATAAACGCACGGATCCAAAAATATTAAAAAAGAACTATGATTTTATTTGTCCAGCAACAAATAATATTTTAAAACTATCTATGAAAGATTTTGAAATAAAAAAATTAGGGCAAATAGGAATAACTAAATTAAAATTAGCAGGGCGTGATAAAAATGAATTATCTTTAATGTTACAACAGATTTTAAAAAATATAAAGGTTTAGAATTTTATTCTCTAAATATATTATATAAATATCTATTATATTCTAAATATGTAAAATCTAGAAATAATTGTTTTTCTATATTTTTTTTATTATGTTCTGAGAAATAATTCATCATATAATGACCTAAAAATATTTTTTCTACATCTATTAGTAAATATTTATTACTAATTTTATTATATAAAAGTTGCATATCTAGTATTACTAGATTATTCATATACTTTTTTCTATTGTTTTCTAAATCATCTTTTATGATAATACTATCATACTTTTCATACTTTTCCCTGCTTAAAAAAGTAAAATCTATATTTTTTATTCTATTAATACAATCGTCAAACATAGAAATATATTTACCAATATTATCATCTATACCTATAAAAGTAGAATAATGACAGTATTCAGTAATACTATAACTATCATTTATAAAAAATGTTTTTACTGTTAAATCATTCTTATATAAAATACTATCAACTTTAAATCTATCTTTAAAATCATATAATAATCTTAAGGGTTGACATTGTCTTTTTAATACATAATTGTTTATTTTAAAAACAATATTTACACTATTTAAACCCATATATTCGCTATGCATTGGTATAACACCTTTTACATTTTTCAATGTATTTATAATAGTAATTGTATCTTTGGTTAATATTAATTCTATTATATCTTCTAATTCCATTAAAGTTGCCCTTTTATCTTACTGGAAATTTTAAATGTAACTTTCTTAATATTTGGGTTATTTTTACTGCTTAACTTCGTAGCAAATGTCCCAAAATTCCTGTATGATACCAAATCGTATTTTTGGAAAAAACCAAAAAGCATTTCGCCAAATAGTTCTACTTCCTTTTCCGCCTCTTTTCTAGTTTTGCCAGTCAGTTCTTTCCATTTTAACTGCAAATCTATTAAACTAGCAAGTTTTTTATCTGTTCTAGTATGTTTCATATTTATACCTTTTTATTATATTTTAATTATAAACCGTAAATCTAATTTGTCAAGAAAATTTTAATAACATAATTAATTTATTAACTAATTCCTTATTATTTAACATATAACCTAAAACAAGTTCGTCATTTAACTGTGGAACTGGAACTTTCTTTTGTAGTTCTTTTCTTTTAATAACCTTCTTTTTATTACAAATATTCATACCTTTTAAGTAGTTTTTTGGGTGTATTTCTAGTTGTTCTATTTGTTTTATTTTTTCTTCTAGAACTTCTACATTTTTTAGTTCCATAGCATATTTTTCTATATCAGCAATTATTGCACCTTCTTTATAGTATGCTTTTTTAAGTTTTACAAATAGTAAATCTTTGTCTCTATTTAGATTGTCACATTGCCTAAAATATTCAAAGCCTTCAAACTTTGTAACTTTAAGCTTGTTTGCCTTAGCAAATTCCTCATAAGTTTCGCCACCAGTATATTTGTAGTTATGACTTTCTACTTCGCCCTGTTTTTCTTCTTCTACAAATGAAACATTGCGTTTTTGGTCTGCTATATCATTTGCGTCCATTTCTTCTTCTAAAATAACGCTTAGATTACCTTTTCTTTCCATTTCTCTATATTCTTCCATATTTTCCTTTTTTATTAATTATCACACACCCTGCTATATTCTAAATAGCAATTAGTTTTTGCATCACCAGTACTTCCATTTCTATTCTTTTTAGTCAAGAACCACAGCATATTCTTAGTCTGTTCATATACTGCCTTAGCACGTTCAAGTTCATAGCCTGTTAGCCCTTGCATTGCCTTTTCCGTGTAGTAGTCTGGACGGAATAGAAAAGTAATTAAGTCGCCGTTTTGTTCTATATTTCCACTTTCTCGTAGGTCTGTTAGTTCTGGACGGTTGTTATTTATATTTTCTGCAACTAGTTTTTTGTCCTTTCTAGATAACTGTGCTAAAAGCAACATTGCAAATTCGCTTTCTTTTACTATGTTTTTTAAGTCCATAGTTATATTGCCTAGTTCCTCGTTACGGTTATAATGTGTTCGTGCGTCTCTCATTATATGCAAATGGTCTATTATTACTAAGTCTGGCGAACCGCATTTTCTTTTAAAATTCTTTATTTGGTTATCTATTACTACCTGGTTTATATTTGTAGTGTAGTCAAAGGTTATTCTTCTTAACCAGTCTTGCTTGCCTAGTTCCTCTATGTCTTGCAATTCTGCCGTGTGCAAATTACCGGTTGTAAGCTTGAATGAGTTTATATTGCATAGGTTAGCAAGTATTTTATTCATTATTTCGCTTTCGCCCATTTCTAAGCTAAAAAACAGCACCTTTTTGCCAGCTTTTGCACAATTTAATGCAAATTGCAGTCCAGCGGTCGATTTTCCTGCACTTGCATTAGCTGCTAATATAGATAATTGCCCTTTCGAAAGCCCCCCAAACTTCTCGTCAAATTCAAATATTCCAGTTTTAATAAATCTATCTGATTTGTCCGGAATTTTTAAATCTGCTATTCGTCGATTAACTCCGCCTTCTGCATCAAACAAAGTATTTACGGTTGCCTTTTTTGACAGTTCATTTAATGTCGTAAGCCGTTCAAACACTTTATTTATATTATTCCTGTCCTTGCCCTCTACAACCTTTTTTATTTCTCGTTTTACATATAAATCACGAAGTTCTTTTACATAGTCCTCTACATCTACGCAACCAGCAGCGGCATTTAGCAAGGTTGTGCCATAGTCTGGGTTCTTAATAATGCTATTAAAAAGTATGTCAAATTCGCGGTTGAGAACGTGATATTTTACAAGTGAGTTATTTTTATATCTATCGTTGATCCATTCATATATTTGTGTATGAACTGGCTCATAGAACCACTCTTTGTCTACTGAGTTAAATATTTTTTTCTGATAATTTGGGCTGACTAAAAGCACGCCAAGAATTACTTGCTCACATTCTACATCATATATTTTATTCTCACTCATATTTCTCCATTTGTTATGTAATAA
>JAITXV010000021.1 GCA_031284605.1 Acholeplasmatales bacterium
AAAATGGAAAAAGATCCAAGTTTAGTTAAAATTGCTTTTGAAAAAATGAATAAAAGCTTTAACTCAATAGTTGAAGAAACTGTAGCTAAACACGGAATTAATCGTAGTGAATTTTTTACCCTAGTTTGTATTGTTAAAAAAGAAGCTATCAACATCAAGGCTATTACTAACAAATTATACTATAACAAATCTCAAATCAGTAGAAATATTAAAGTATTGATTGAGAAAAGCTTAGTTGAAATTATTTACAAAGAAGGGTATAAAACAAAGTACGACTTTGTAGCTACTAGTGAAGGTTTGAACATATATAATCTTGTAAGAGACGCACAAGAAGAACTTAAGAATGTAATGTTTTCTCGTATTACAAGTGATGAATACATAGAATTAATTCGTATTCTTTCTAAGATATTAGCCTAAAAAAAGAATTATTTAATCTTTAAAACTATAATTTTAATAATATTACTTACCTTAAAAACAAAAAAACAAGAATACCTTAAATGGTATTTTTGATTTTAGTTCAAGATGTTTTATAAATTTTTTTATTTTTTTTCTAATTATGATATAATTTTTATCGTGGCTCTGTAGCTCAGTAGGTAGAGCAAAGGACTGAAAATCCTTGTGTCAGCGGTTCAATTCCGCTTGGGGCCACCACTAAATTCATCAAAGCATACCTCGCTATTAGGTATGTTTTTTTTATAACTCATCCATACACTTGGACTATTAAATAATAAAACAAGCAGATCCACCCCTTGTAGAAGAGTATAATTTGAACAATATTAAAAACAAAGAAAAATTCCTTAACAGTTGTAGTAAGGCTTATACTAATGAATTTGGGAATATAAGTGACTCTATTAATACATCTAAAATAATAATTAATAATCAGTTAAATAAAGAGTATAAAAATATTAAAAATAGAAGTTTATAAAAAATAAAATGAATTAAAAAGAAAAGGAGAGCGAGTACTAGCAATCGGACCCTTACGTTCCTACTAGGAGTTCTCCATAAAGAATACGAGATTCTTCTATAATTAGTATATCATAATTTATGGATAAATATTCAAAGTATAGCTTGTTCAAACCACATTCATTGTAAAACCAGATAATTAAAATTAATAAAAATGTTATACGGTGCAATTACACCGCCTGATAAGGAGAAACAAAAGTATGTAAACACAAAAGAATATATATTTTCATTGCAGATAAATGAATTAATTAAAGAATATAAGGCAATTGGTATTGTAAATAAATACATAACAAAAAAACTTGTCATTATAAATTGTATACCTAAAATACTAATTGATATCGGTTTCAAAGGTGAAAACATAACTTTTTCTGTTGATAATGTCTTTAAAGTGTTGAATGACCATAAGATAGAATCAGACATAAAAACTCTTAGACAGTTGCCAGATAAGATAGTCAATCCATTAGCTATTATAAAATCCACATCTAGAACTAATTCCATAGTAATGATTGTAGATCTAGATAACAAATTTGAGCATAAACTTATAGTGGCTATATCGCTTCAAAAAACACATATTCGGGATAAAAAAAATATAAGTTGTAGATATATCTACAACTTATGGCGGAGAAACTTTAAATTCTGGAAAAGCATGTGCATTATTAAATACTGCTATTATAAGAAAAGAAGTAATTTACATAACTAGTGATGCTGAACCATTTAATACTTTATGTAATGAGATACCTGATATAGTTAATTATAAACTAAAAGATTTTTATGATTTTAAAACAGAAGAATCAGGTCATTTTTATTAAATAAAAAAAGACTTGGTCTTCCTGTCAACGGTGGGCGGATACAATTTCCTTGGCCTCGAGGATACATTTCAAGTCTACACTAATATTATATACTATTATTAATTAAATGTCAAGAATTTATGAAATAAAAAATTAAAGAAGTAACTTCTAAAAGTTATTTACGTCTCCAAGTTTTTTAAAATTGTTTAGAAAGTTAGTTTTGGAAATATTAAGAGGAGAAAAAAGCATATTTGTATATTGACATTTAGTTGAAAGTATTATATAACCTGACTTAACTTAGATTTTCTGTGAATTTTTACAATTTTAATATATTTATCTAATAAAATACCTGTATTCATATCGAATATGGGTATTTTTTTATATTAAATTATCATTTTTAAAAGGTAGTGTGATTATGAAGATACAATATATGCAGAGGTATTAAAATGTTTATAAAATATGAAAAGAAAAAAGATAAAGATGGTAATTTAAAAACTTGGATAGTTGTAGTAGAAGGGTATAAGGATGTTCATAATGTAGCTAGACATAGAAGAGTTAAAAACTATGGATATCTTGAAAAACAAAAGAATAAAGAGGAATATATTGAGATGATTAAAAAAGAAATTCCTTTATTTGAACAATCTCTAAGTAATAAAGTAACTGTTGAATATGATACTACTGATAAAAATCATTCCGTGCATAATATACCTTATAACTTTGGCTTTGTATTTCTTGAAAAAATATATGATAGTTTAGGTTTAAATGAATTATTTAATGATCATCAAAAAAAATTATCTAAACCTATTTCTTATGATTTATCTTCTATATTTAAGTACTATACATTGTTAAGAATCTTATCACCTAATTCAAAAAGAGCTACACTTAAATGTAAAGAATGCTTTATGTCTTCTTCTTTTGATTTTGACTTAAATAATACTTATAGTAGTTTAGATTATATAGCTCTATTAAATGAAGATATACAACAAACTATTAGCTCTAAAATGGATAATTTAATAAAAAAAGATACATCTAAGATTTATTATGACGCTACTAACTATTTTACAGAAATAGATTTTAATGATACAGATAGTAACTATAGACATAAAGGAGTATCTAAAGAACATAGATTAAGCCCTATAGTGGGATTTGGTTTATTTCTTGATTCTAATGGATTACCACTTAAATTTAGTGTATATAATGGATACGAAGCAGAATCTACTAAGTTTATTCCTCAAATAGAAATATTAAAAAGTAAATACGGATTAAACAAGGTAATAGTTGTAGCAGATAAAGGTATGAATTCTATTAAAAATCAAGATATACTTTTAGATAGCGGTAATGGTTATATGTTTTCACAGATAATACAAGGTCCTAAGGGTTCTAAATATGCTTCTAAAATAATAGATCCAAATATAGTATGGAATGGTAAAACAGGTACATATGGTGAACTTGTATATAAAGAATATAAATATATTGAAGACTATGATGTTATTACTTATGAAGAAGATAAAGAAAATCCTGGTAAACAAAAAAAGGTAGTAACATCTAAAGAAAGAAATGTATTAATATATTGGAATAAAAGCGATGATGATAGAGCTAAGAAAAAAAGAGAAGAAGATATTAATGCATCAGGAAAATCTCTTGAAAATAATGCATATTCTATAAAAAAGGATATATGCGTCTTATTCAAAATGTTATAGTAGACACAGATACTAATGCACATACTAATGAAAGTGTATCTATAAAAAGTGAATTAAACTTTGAACAATTGGATAAAGAAATTATTTATGATGGATGGTTCTGTATTATTACTAGTGAGTTAGACTATACATCACAAATGATAAGAGAAATATATCATAATCTATGGAATATTGAACAAACATTTAGAGTTACTAAAACTGATTTAATGTTTAGACCTATATTTCATTTTAAAAAAGAACATATACTAGGTCACTTTAGTATATGTTACGTAGCACTAGTAGTATTAAGATATTTTCAATATTATCTTAAAAACATCACGTTAATATATCTGTAGAGAGAATAACAACTTTACTTAATTCACTTAATTTAAGAGAACTTGGTAATGGTCTAATAAATGTAGAATATATAGGTGGTGCTTTAGACTATAAAACAATTAAAGATGAAGACTATAAAACAATTAAATATTTTAATACACTAACAAAAGACGATGAAGTAATGAATGACTTTAAAGAAGTTAGTAAGATATTTAATATAAATTTAGATTATTGTGTAATGAGAGTAGAAAACTTTAAAGCAGAATTAAAAAAAATAAAGTATACTAAAATAGTAAAAGAAGAAGACAAAAAACAAGTAAAAAAGTAAATCACA
>JAITXV010000084.1 GCA_031284605.1 Acholeplasmatales bacterium
ATATTACTTTGTGTATATAAAATAATGCATTTTTTTGGTTTAATTTGGTTTTTTGTATATAAAAAATTTATTAAATTAGATATTTACTTAAGTCTTTGTTTTATTGTATAATTAAAGTGTAGATAAAAATTTACATATTGTTAAAGACTCGCACAGCATAAATGAAGATGAAAATCAAATTAACCTTGTAACACACATATTTTGAGTCTTGAAAAACAATAATAAGGAGAGAAAGAAAATGAGTTTATATGAAAACATTGTTAAAATTACAAACCAAACTACTACAACTAATGGTGATGTTGCTTTTCTTAGCACTGGAAACTTTGTCTATGACATGGTTGCTTTAGGAGGAGGACTAAGAAATAGAAATTTAGAATTTTCTAAATTGTTTTATAAAGCCTTTACTTTAGATAGGTACGGAGCTTTAAAAGCTCTTTTCTATACTAGAGACATAATAGATGGCTTAGGTGAAAGAGATTTATTTAGAACTGGTTTACTAGTTTTAGGTAATGAATTTCCACATATTGTATCTTCAATTTTACCTTTTATAACTTATGAGAGAATAGGCAGATTTGATGATATGCTTATACTTTTAGATACTTTAGCTCGTGATACTGTTTTAGAATACATTAAGCAAGAAATTACTTCTTCTAAAACAAACAATTTAGTAGCTAAATGGTTACCATCTATTAATACCTCTTCTAAAGTAAGTGTTAGATACGCATATATTATAGCTAAGTATTTAGGACTAAGTCCAGCAGAATATAGAAAATTTTTATCAAGCAATAGAAAAGTTGTTGAACAACAACTTTCATCTAAACAGTTTGATAAAATAGACTATTCGAGTGTTCCTTCTCAAGCAAATTTCAAATATAAAAAAGCTTTTAATAGGCACGATGGAGCAAGATATCATGCTTTTTTAGAGAGTGCTAGTAAAGATGAAGCTAAAATAAATACATCTACCCTTAGTGCTTATCAAGTTACTAAAGCTTCTTTAACTAACGAGCAATCTGATACTACAGAAAAATTAGTTAACTTAACTTTTAGTAAAATTTTGGCTAAACTTGATGATATTGATAGTAACACCATAGTTATAAGAGATGGTTCTGGTTCTATGTGGGATTATTATGGTGGGGTAGTAAAGCCAATTGATGTGGCTAATGCTTTAACTTTGGTTTGTGCTAGAAAATTAAAAGGTGATATGAACGGTGCCTTTATTACTTTTAGTAGAAATGCACAGTTAGTTAAAATACCTAGTAATATAGGTGTTAGAGAAAGTATTAAATTTATGAATAGTTTTGGTGAGGCTGCTAATACTAATATCGAAAGGGTATACAATTTAATATTAAAAATTGCGTCCTCTACTGATGATTTATCTTGTATTCCTACTAGATTACTTATTATTTCTGATATGCAATTTGACGAAGCAAGTGGGTACGATACTAAAACAAGCAATAGTAACGTAAATTTCAATAAAAAATTAGTTAGAACATTAGATAAATTTAGAGAAAAATATAGTGAACTAAATTTAGCTTTACCTTCTATTTATTTTTGGAATGTAAACAGTTTTAACCAAACTGTTCCAGTTGGAATAAACGATAAGGGTATTTACACTATATCTGGGTATTCTGAGCATATATTAAATGCTGTAATTAGAAACAAGAAGTTGGATCCGATAGATTTTGTTAAAAATCTATTAGGTAAATATAGTTTTATAGATAATTTAGAACTATAGTTATCTAATAAAAAAGTATATTATATATTTGTTAAATTGGTAAAATAGGATTTAAAAATCTTATGAATTATAAAATTAGACGCATGCAGCATAAAAAAAACCTATTATAAGACAAAAGTTTTAGCGTCTAGATTAAATAACAATAAAGGCTTACTTAATATAGTAAGCCTTTATTGTTTAATCTAAAATATCGTTGTACTCCAAGTATTTAGCACTTTGTTTAAGTAAATTTAAAAAATTAATTATGTCTTTATCAACCATTATATCATTTTTTGTTATGACCCCATTAACTATATATAAGCCGTTAATAGTTTTACATCTTGAAAGTGCAACGTAAGCTTGACCTTCTAAAAAAATTGGACTAGTAAGATCTAAGACAACCTCTTTAAATGTTTGACCTTGGGATTTGTGGATTGTTATAGCGTATGCTAATCTAAGTGGAAACTGAGTAAACATTCCTATTACTTCTTTTGTAAATATTTTAGTATTCTTACTATATCTATATTCTATATTTTCCCAAGTATGTGGTTTAATATTAAAAATAAAACCATCTACATTTACACTTATATTAGTACTTTCCATAGCGCACACAAAACCTATAGTCCCATTTACATATCTTCTTTCAATATCATTTATAAGAATCATAACCATAGCACCTTTTTTTAAAACTAAACACTGTTCACAAGGAAATGATGATGTATTAAACTTACCTTCAATTACTGAATTAAAAATAAATGGTTTTTCATTTATTTTTTTTAATTGTTCATTATTTATGAAAGAAGCTACTTTGTTTGTAGAAGTAAGTTTAATAATATTTTGTAATTTGTCATTACTCTCAAATGTTCTTTTTCTAAGTATCTCATAATCTTCCTTAGTGGCTTTATTTTCTCTTATATTATTAAGAAGTTCTATATATCTAGGGTCATTTTGACGAAAAATATGGGTTAATTCAATTGTAAATGGGAAATGATTTTTAAAAATACTAGAATTAAAAAAATAAATACCACCATATTTATGCATAAATGCATTTTTAACATTTTTTAAAGTGTTTGTTTTTAAATCTTCATCACGCTCTTTAGATTGTGCAACAGGAGGAAGTTGTAATAAATCTCCAAACATCAAAACTGTAATTCCTCCAAAAGGAGTATCATTATTTTTAAGTAGCCTTAGTGTTTTATCCATACAACTAAAACAATCAACTCTAACCATAGATATTTCATCAATTATAAGTACTTCTAAAGAAGATAAAATATGGGAAGATTTATATTTTAAATTTTCAATATATATTTCATTTTCATCAAGAATTCCAAATGGCAAGCCAAATAATGAATGAATTGTTACGCCTCCTATATTAATAGCTGCTATTCCTGTAGGAGCGCATAGTGCCACTCTAACTCTTTTTTTAATAAGATATTGTTCAATGTTTTTTACTAAAGTAGATTTACCAGTTCCAGCTGCTCCTGTAATAAATACTATTTTTTCACCATCCAAATTGTATATATCTTCTATAGTTTTTAATACGTCTTTTTTACTAACATTTACTTCCTCAAAATCACTTATTTTTAAAACTTGAGAATGTTGTTTATCATAAATTTGTGGTAAAACATGTTTACTTTCTTGTTCTAAAACTAAATCTTTCTTACTATCAAACAAATCTATATTTTCTTCTATATTAAAAGACAGATCTAGCGGAGTTTCTATAGTGTCATCTAAAGAAAGATTAACTAAGTAATCTTTTAGTGAAGTGCTATTGATTGTTAAAGCTTCTTTTGCATATTTATCCACAATAGCATTATATTCATTATTAGAGTGCGCTACAACTTTATTAAATACAATGTCAACGCGTTTATTTTTAGCGTAATTTGTTAGATATTGTTTATAGTATCTAGTTAAAACGTTAGTAGTTTTATAGTTTCCGCTATACCATTCAATTAGACCTTGGTAATCAACATTAAAAGTAATTTTTTGAAATTCAAATTTTTTTAAATATTCACACGCTTTTATAACTCCGTATATTTCACCAGAAATATTGTTATACTCTAATAAAGTAGGATCATTATCATAACCGAAAAGTAAATATCTAGTATTATTAATAATTATTAAACTTGAATAAGAAAATTTTTTTAAAATACTACTATAACTTCCGTCGCAATAAACAAAAATTTCATTAGGATCTTCTTTAGTACTATAAGCATTTGTTTTTATATCTTCTAGATAATTAGAGGCTTCTATAAAAGTAGAAAACTTTTTATATTGTGCGCCTTTAAACCCTTTAACCCTTCTTAAACATTCATTGTAGTCCTCTGTTATTCCTACTATAAGACCTTTTTTAATCGCATAATACATGGGCTATTGTTTATATTTAGTATTCAAAATAATTGGTTCACAAAGTTCCAATACTTTAGCCATCATACGACCAACAATTACTTTATAATTAGGATCATCGTTAATTAGCCTATTAGATAAATCACTAATTTGAGCAAAATTAGAACTAATGAAAGTTAGTTTTTTATTAACTAGCCTGTAATTAATAACAGGATTTAAAACTTCATCTCTAAAAAGTAATGAATAAACACAATTACCTAAATCATCGATTACTAAACAATCTACATTTTTAAGTTTTTCTACTTTGTCTTCTAAAGTTTTGTCAAATAAACTTCCGTTTATTATTCTGTTTAAGTCACTAGAATACATAAACAAAGTTTCTTTTTCATATTTAGACAATTCATTAGCTATAGCAGATAAGAAATAGGTTTTACCCGTTCTAATATCGCCAGATATTAGAAGACCCCTTGAATATGAAGAATTTTTAACATTTTCAATAATCTCAAGAGCTTTAGATAAAAGTAATTGTCTTTCTAAAGAATTAGCTAAAAAATTATCAAGCCTAGCTTCTTTGTAGTAAGAAAGAGGTCCAAAAGATGTAATTTTTGTACTATCTTGTTCTGCTCCTATTCTTCTTATTGATAAACTAAGAGGATCTAGATTTAAAACATATTCTTGATTGCTTTGTAAAAAAGTATCTTTCTTAATTTTAGACAAAGCGTATTTATACAAAATATTTATTTCAAATTGGTTATGAGTTTTAATCTTTTTAGTATCTTTATTTTTAGATATTAACTCCATTTTTTCTTTAAGTGAAACTTCATTTATTTCCATTTTTCAAAAACTCCTCTATTGATTTTACTAGATAATCAGGTTCTTCGTAGTTACTAATTTTTTTATTATTGTTTACATATATTTTTTTAGGACCATATTCTTTTTTACTATTATCTTTATTTCTAGTTACATAATTAATAGCATCTGTTGTAGAAGCTATACCCATAGAATCCCAAGCTTGTAAAACTTTCTTAAAATAATTATAATGGGGAATTACATTATTATTCACACTTAGTATAAAATAAATAAGTACATTAGTAATTCCGTAATGATTAGAAGTTGAAACGAGCAGTTTTTCAACTAAACTAACTATTTCTTCATCAGGTTGTCTTTTAGTTAAATACCATATGAAGTTAAGAGGTTCTAAAGAATCAAATTCAAAACTGTTAATTGATGGTTCGTTATTTTTATCATCTTTATATTTTAACAATAATTCTTGATCTTTATGTTTATTATAATAAGATAAAGAATTATACCTAAAATCATAATAATTTAGATTACCATTTTTATACAAACTTTGATCAAGAATAATAATTAGTTCTTCTAAAGTAAAATTATAAATGTATGAAACCGTATTAACTGCTTCAATAAATTTTTCATCTACAAACATTTTTGGGTTTATTTTATATTTCAAATTTTGTTCTAAAGCACCAAAATCAATATTTTTAGATAATTTAATTTTACTAGTAGGGATCGTTTTTTCAAAAACATTGTCAAAAGAATTAGTTATATCATTGTATTTTGTTAAATCAACATTTGAATAATTAAAATGAGATTTAATAATATCTATTTCTTTATCATCAAGAGCATTAGATAAAGAATCATACAAAATAGGATTATTAAAAAAATCTTTAATTCCAAGAGGTTCATTTAATCTATATAATATTTCGCTATTACTTTCATAAGTTTTAATTAGTCCGTAAGCTTCTAATTTTTTAATAGAAACTTTAATTTCTTCTAATCTAACTTTTAAAACATCTAACAAAAAGGAGTACGAATATAAAAAATCATTTTTTAAAGAAAGTAATAAATTATATAGTGAATAAGAATCTTTTTCAATAACAGGCAAATATAACAAAGTTAAGTTAAGTTCTAAGATATCATAAGTATTAAATTCCTTTAAAATCATAAATGTATTATTCACTTTCATATAATAATTATAGCATAAAAATATAATCATTATTATATTGATACTATATTTAAAATTATAAATTACATAATATATAACAAAACATATATTATGTACAAATTTTACTAAAAATGTGCTATAATTTTAATTATAGCAATTATATGTTTTTATCAAATTAATGAAAGCTAAAATATATAAAGGTGGTTAAATATGAAAAAAATTATTAAAATAGTTAGTATTATGGTAGGATTGTTATTTATACTAATAAATATGAGTAGTTGTACAAAAGAAACAGTTACAATAACGTTTAAAAATTATGATGGAACTGTAATAGATTCCTACTCCATTAATAAAGGTTCTAATGCAGTATATGATAATACTGTTTTACCTTCAAGAAATAGTACACAAGAATATAGTTATGTTTTTATAGGTTGGGATAGAAGTTTAAAAAATATCAAAGAGGATACTATTTTTAATCCAGTTTTTAACAATGTAAAAAGAACATATACAATAAAATTTGTAAATTATGATGGAACAATATTACAACAAACAGTTCAAGAATTTGGTGAAGACACTGTATATTACGGCGATACACCAATTAGAGAAGCTACTGGTGAAACATCGTATAGTTTTTTAGGATGGGATATGTCTTTAAGTAGTGTTGCGGAAAATACTACTTATACAGCAGTTTATTATTCAAATGTAAAAATGTATTTAATCCAATTTTTAAATTATAACGGAGATATATATGAAAGCATCAACTATAAATACGGTGACACACCAGTTTACGGTGCTGCTATTCCTTCTAAAACTAGTACTGTAATGTATAATTATAGATTTGTAGGGTGGGACCCACAAATTACAGCAGTTACAGGCGAAGCAGTATACACTGCAGTTTTTGAAGAAGTTATTAGAAAATATAGTATAACTTTTAATAGTTATATTGGTGGTACAACATACTTAGTTGAATACGGAGTTTTACCTGTATATACAGGACCAACACCAACTAGGTCAAGCACTCAAGATTTTACTTATACATTTGCAGGATGGGATAAAGAAATAGTAATAGTTACAACAAACGCTACTTACAATGCTTTGTTTACTCAAAGTCCAAGATTTTATACTATTATATTTCTAAATTATAATGGTGCATTACTACAATCTAGTCAAGTTCAATACGGAGTACTACCAAGTTATAACGGTGTTTTACCACAAAAAGAAAGTACAGTTCAAGAGGATTTTCATTTTAATGGTTGGGATAAACAAATAGTTAAAGTTTATAGTAACACCTCATACACTGCGCAGTATATTGCTAGTCCTAGAAGTTATAGTATTTACTTTAGAAATTACGATAATACTTTATTAGCAGAGTATTTATTTCAATATGGAAGTATTCCTTCATATAGCGGAGTTTCACCTAGTAAACCAAGTAATGCAGAATTTAGTTTTGTATGGAATGGTTGGAACCCTTCTTTAACTGCAGTTACAGGAGAAGCTACTTACACTGCTAAATACAGCGAAGTAATAAGAGAATATACAATTATATTCATAATTGACAGTTTTATAGTACAGTCTTCTTCTTTACCTTACGGAGACACTCCTATTTATAACGGTACCACACCATCTAAAGAAGGCACCCCAGATGGATATTATGAATTTATAGGATGGAGTCCGGAAATTGAAATAGTTACTAACAACGCTGTTTACACAGCAGTATTTGAATTTATTGATACACCTGAGGTTCCTCTTGGAAGAAATAAAGGTATAAATACATTAAACTTAACTAGTGCACTAGTATATAAAGAACAAATATATTTTATAAACAAAAAAGAAGCTTTATAACTATATTAATAAACTTTTATATTTACTTAATTATTTAATTGTAATATTATAATCTCGTATTCAATAGATTAATTTTTGACTAAATGATATTTTTTGATAATTGTATCAAGTATTTTATCTACGTTTTTATAAAGGTTAGAGTAAGAATAACTATTCCTAACTTTAAAAGAAGCTTTTAATAGTTTTGATGAAGTACTATCTTGGGACGATATAATATTTTTAATAGTTTCTTCATTTAAATTATTTCTTTTTTTGATTCTATCAATTTGTTTATCTGCACTAGTATAAACTAATATAACTTCGTCACAATTGCTTTCATATTTAGTTTCAAAAAGTAAAGGAATATCTAAAAATATAATTTTATCAAATATATATTTTTCATTTATTTGATAATCTATTTCTTTATAAACATAAGGGTGAATTATTTTTTCTAAAATACTTCTAGCATGTTCATCGTAAAATACTTTATTTCTAATATCTACTTTTTTACTCGTACCAAAAAGTCCTTCAAGTTCATTTTTAAAACTTTCGTCTTCATACAAAGACGAAACTATGTTGTCTGCATCTATAACAACATATCCTTTTTTAGCTAAATATGTACTAACTGCAGATTTACCTGAAGCAATACCTCCTGTAATGCCTATTATTACTTTGTTATTTTTGACAGTATTCACAATAATATGTACTCCTTCCACCCACTTTAATTTTTTTAATAGGGTTTTTACAATATATGCAAGGACAATTTTCTTTAGTATGGACTACTAAGAAATTTTGATAATTTCCTTTTATACCTAAACTGTTATAATCTCTAATCGTAGAACCACCTTCTTTAATAGAATGTGAAAGTATTTTAATAGCATTAGAAATAATGCTAGACGATTCTTCTAAAGTTATTTTAGATCCTTCTCTAAGCGGAGAAATACCACAAGAATAGAGAATTTCATCAGCGTATATGTTACCAATTCCACTAATTATATGTTGGTCAAGTATCAAAGTTTTTATTTCATGGTGATGTTTATTTAAAGAATTGTAAAAAACTTCGCAAGAAATAGAAAACGGATCAGGAGCTAAAAGATTTAAAGGATTTGTAGTAAAAAGTTGTTCTTTTGTTTTTATAGTTAATAAACCAAACTTTCTAACATCGTTATAGCTTAGATAAATATCATCCTCAAAATAAAATACTACGTGGTCATGTTTATCAAGCACTTTGTTTTGGTAATATTTACCGCTCATACCTAAATGCGATACTAAATACTTAGTATCAGAAGAACTAGTAAATTCAAAAACTAAATATTTACCGTATCTTAAAATATCTGTTATTGCACTGTTAATTAAACTATTAAATTCATTAACTTCAGTTCCTAATAGATTAGAAAGATTATGCTCACTAAAAATGTCTATTTTCAATAGAGTTTTATTTTTTATAATATTAAGTAATTTTAATCTTACATTTTCTACTTCTGGCAATTCAGGCATTTTTTCTCCTTTTACTTTAAATCATACCAACTTTTACCTTCGTCAAATGAGGTTTTAAGTGGAACGCTAAGTTTAATGACATTAGTCATAATCTCTTCAATTTTAAATTTTATATCATCTATTTCACTGTCTAATGCTTCAATTATAAGTTCATCATGAATAGTAAGTACTAAATGACTTTTATAATTATTATCTTTTAGATATTTATCTATCCTAACCATCGCTATTTTAATAATATCAGCGCTAGTTCCTTGAATAGGAGCATTGATAGCAGCTCTAAAAGCATAATTTTGGATATTTTTATTAGTTGAAGATGCTTCTTCTATGTATCTTCTTCTATTAAACAAAGTACTTACATATCCTTTTTCTTTTACAAAATTTATAGTTTTATCCATATATTCCTTGATTTGGGGATATATTTGAAAATAATTATCTATATATTCTTTAGCTTTACTATAAGTGATATCTAAATCATTTGCAAGAGATTTTGGACCTAGCCCGTATATTATTCCAAAATTTATGGTTTTAGCTCTTCTTCTTTCATCACTAGTAGGTTGATTGGTATTAAACAATACTTTAGCAGTTTCACTGTGTATATCTGCATCCTCATTAAAAGATTCAATTAAACTATTAACATTTGCAGTATGAGACAAAATTCTAAGTTCAATTTGACTATAGTCATAGCCTAAAAAAGTATAGTTATCTTTAGAAATATAAATTTTTTTAATTTCTCTACCATAAGCAGTCTTTGTAGGGATATTTTGTAAGTTAGGTTCAATACTTGAAAGTCTTCCTGTGTTAGTAATTGTTTGAGTGTAAATAGTATGTATCAAAGAAGAACTATCTAATTTAGAAGGTATACTTTCAATGTAAGTTGATAACAATTTAGAGTACTCTCTATATTCAAGTATAAGAGGCACTATTTCATGTTCATCTTTTAGTTGTTCTAATATATCATGATTAGTAGATTCACTTTTATTTTTAAAATTAGGAAGTTTTAGTTTATTAAAAAGTATGTTTGAAACTTGTTTAGGACTTTTAATATTAAATGTTTCACCTGCTATACTAACTATTTTTTCTTCTAGCAATGCAAGTTTTTCACTAAAAAATGTTTGTAAATTACTTAGCGAATTTATATCTACCTTTAAACCAGATATTTCCATATCTGCTAAAACTTTAGATAAAGGAATTTCAATATTGTTTAATAAATCACTTTGGTTGTTTTCTTCTAACAATTTAAGTAGTTTATTTTTTAATTCATTTATAGCTAAAGCGTTTTTAGCTAAAACTATATCTAATTCTTTAAAGTCACTAGAACAATTAAATAAATCTAATTTTTCATTTTCATTACTATTTACTTGAAAATTTGTGTAATTAAAATAAGCAGCTACACCAACAATATCTTCCTTACCTAAATTTGTATTAATTAAATAACTAGCAAGTAATAAATCAAAATCTACTCCGCGCAAAAATATATTATCATATTTTAATAATACATATAGTTCTTTATAGTTAAACACATTTTTTTTAATATTTATATTTTCAAGTACATCTATAAAGGTTTCACACTCGTATCCTATATCTTTAGAAAAATAGTAACATCCATTTTTAGTACAGATTCCAAACCCTAAAATACTAGATTTGTGGTAATTTGATGAAGATGAAGAGGCATATACAGCTAATTCTCTTATGCCTTTTAAAATACTTGAAAGTTCTTTTTTGCTTGTTACACATATAGGGCTGTCGTTAAATAAACTTTCTTCACTAGCTGACTTTGTATCTATGTTTTCGTTTATTTTAGAAGTATCTAAATTTTTCTTGTATGTGTATAATTCATACTTAGTATAAAATTTTGATAATAAAGTAGTGTTTGGGGTTTTTACTTTTAAATTATCTAAACTGTAATCACATACAATATCAGTGTTAATAGTAACAAGTTTTCTAGAAAAATAAGCATCACTCTCGCCGTTTATTAAGTTTTCTTTTAATTTTCCTTTAAAACTGTCAATATTAGCATATATGTTTTCAATATTACCATAAGTTTTAAGCATGTTTGTAGCACCAACTACACCAACTCCCGCAATACCTTTAATATTGTCGCTAGCATCTCCCATAATAGCCTTTAAATCGATAAAAGAAGATAAATCAATTTGATAGTCTTCTTTAAAAATTTGAGAATCATATTTTTTAATATCTTTTGTTCCACTCTTTATTAAATTAACGTAAGTGTACGGAGAAATTAGTTGTAACAAATCTTTATCAGATGTATAAACATCTACTGTATTGCCTAGTGTACCAAATTTTTTAGCATATGACCCAATAATATCATCTGCTTCATACCCTGGTATATTTAGTCTTTTAATTCCTTTTAAATCTAAATACTCATATATTAAATCAATTTGTGGGACTAATTCTTCAGGGATTGGCTTTCTAGTTCCTTTATATGCGGGGTAATCAAGGTGTCTAAATGTTTTCTCTTTTGAATCAAAAGCTACTAATACGTAAGGAGTATTTTTGATTATTTTTTCTGTCATACCTATAAAACCAAAAAGTGCGTTTGTATATACACCTTGTGAATTTTGCATGATACTACCATTTATATTAGTAGCGTGAAAGCATCTAAACATTATTGAGTTTCCATCAATAAGTATTATATTAGCCATTTACCTTCTAAAACGAGGGTCTTTAGAACCTTTGTTTTTACCTTTTCCACCATGATATTGACTTTGAGCACCAGAAGCTAAAGCACTAGGGTTTTTAGACATACGAGAAATTTCTTCTTCACTCATTCCAGCCATTTTTCCCATCATCTTTTTTTGAGTATCAAGAGCTTGAATTAATTTATTTATGTCGCTTACTTGGAAGCCACTTCCTAAAGCAATTCTTTTTCTTCTACTAAAACTAGTAGGTCCTTTTTCAATAAGTTCTGGATGTTTTCTTTCTTGTTTAGTCATACTTTTCATAATAGCACTAAACCTATCAAACTGTTTATCATCTATATTAGAGGTAGCTTCTTTAAATTTACCTAAACCAGGAATAAATCCTAATATCCTTGAAATAGATCCCATTCTTTTAATCATTTTAAATTGTTTCAATAAGTCATCATAATTAAAAGTTCCAGAAGCTAGTTTCTCCATCATATCAGAAGCTTCTTTTTCGTCGATGTTATTTTCAACATCTTCAATTAAAGTTAGCATATCACCCATTCCAATAATACGAGAAGCCATTCTGTCAGGGTGAAATACTTCAAAACTATCAAGAGTTATTTGTTCGCCACTACTAGAAAACATAATTGGAATTGAGGCTACGCTGTTAACAGATAAAGCAGCACCGCCTCTTGTATCTCCGTCTAATTTAGTAATAATAGCTCCTGTAGCTCCTACTTTTTCACAGAAATTTTTAGCAGTAACTGCAGCATCTTGACCTGTCATAGCATCGATGGTTAAAAGTATTTCATCTGGGGATACTAGTTTTTTAATATCAATAAGTTCATTAATCATATCTTCATCGATTGATAAACGTCCTGCTGTATCTATAATGACTAAATCATAACCTTGTTTTTTGGCATATTCTAAGCCGTTTTTAACTATCTTTAAAGGATTACCTTGACCTTCTTGGTATACTTCTATATTAACTTGTTTTCCTAATTGAATTAATTGTTCTATAGCAGCAGGTCTATATATGTCGCAAGCAATAAACATAGGTTTTTTATTATCTATTTTTCTAGCATATAAACCTAGTTTAGCTATTGATGTAGTTTTTCCACTGCCTTGTAAACCTATAGCCATAATAACAGTTATACCACTAACTTTATACTTAATACTAGCGGTTTCTTTTCCAAAAGCATTAATTAATTCGTCTTTAACTATTTTAACTACTTGTTCACCAGGGTTTAATCCTTTTAAGATTTTTTCACCATACGCTTTTTCTTTAATTGACGCTGTAAAACTTTTTACAACTGAAAAATTGACATCAGCTTCTAATAAACTTAGTCTAATTTCTCTTAACATATCATCTATATCTTTTTCATTTAAATAGCCTCTTCCAGTAACTCTTCGTAAAGCCATTTGAATTCTTGAACCTAAGCTCATAATTATTTCTCCTCTAAAAGCAACAATTGTTCTTTTATAATACTTATATTTTCATAATTTAGTTTAGAAATTAAGTCTATTCTTAAATTATGAATTTCTAATAAATGAAGTTTCGATTCGTATTCTTCTAATAAAGAAACTGTTTCTTTAACAGATAAGAATATAGCATTTCTACTCACATTTTTATTTTCAGATATTTCTTTAAAACTATAATCTAAAAAGAAATATAACTTAAAATACTCTATTTGTTTAGTAGTTAGTAAATTTTCATAATAACTAAATAATACATTGTAAATTTCTTTTTTTTCAAGTGTCATTTAAAAAAACTCCTTAAATAATCCGTAAATATAATCTTCGATATCAAAATATACTAAATCATCTATTTTTTCACCTAAACCAACCATCTTTATAGGAATGTTGTATAAATGTCTAATGGCTAAAACTATTCCACCTTTAGCTGTTCCATCTAGTTTGGTTAAAATAATCCCAGTTACGCTAGCGGCTTCATTAAAGCTAGAAGCTTGATTGATTCCGTTTTGACCTGTAGTAGCATCGATAACTAAAAGTGTTTCACTAGGTTCATCTGGTAATACTTTTTTAATACTTCGATACATTTTATTTAGTTCAGCCATTAAATTAACTTTAGTTTGAAGTCTTCCTGCAGTATCGATTAATACATAATCATATTTTTCTTTAATTGCATGCAAAAGTGAATCATAAATAACTGAAGAAGGGTCAGTTTGTTGAGGCTTTGTATATATATCTATTTTAGCTTTTGAAGCCCATACACTAAGTTGTTCTATAGCTCCTGCTCTAAATGTATCAGCTGCTACTAAAAGTACTTTATTACCTTCTTCTTTGAGTTTGTAGCCTATTTTAGCTATAGATGTAGTTTTACCTGTACCGTTTACACCAATAAATAAATATACAGTTGGTTTTTTAGCAGATACTTTTAGGTCTACGCTTACTACTTCATTTTTTAAATATATATCAAACATTTTATCTACTATTATTTCACTAAGCAAGTGCGGTGAAGTTATATTTTTATTTAATACTTCTTTTTTTAATTCATTTATAAAGTATATAACTGTCTCTAAACCAATGTCTGCGCTTATAAAAATATCCTCTAAAGAATCAAATAAGTTATCATCTATAACGGAAGTTTTATCTAAGACATCTTTTAAAGTTTTTAAAGTTTCTCTTGATTTATGCAAGCCTAAATCATATTTTTCATTTTTAGGTTTCTTTTTGAATAATTTTGAAAAAAGTCCCATTCACACCTCATTTTATATAATTATTAATAATATTATATCATAGTAATGAAAAAGTACATAATTCATTTGTTTAGATATAAGTATTTACTTTAAAATATGCAAAAAATATTATTGCTTATATTTTTTTTGAGAAGAAAATATGAAAAAAGTGTAAATAAAAAAGATAATTATTAGACTAATTTATTTTTTAATATATTTACATTTTGGATAATTAGAACATCCAATAAAAGAAGTTCCTCTTGAATTATTTCTTTTAATTAGATGATTACCACAATTAGGACATAATTCATCTAATACTTGGGGTTCTTCTAAAGGGTCTTTTTTAATATATCTACATTTTGGATATCCTGAGCATCCTATAAAAATTTTACCTTTTGAATTTTTTCTTTGAACTAAATTAGATCCGCATTCAGGACAAAGTTCGTCTAATACAACAGGTTCTTCTTTTGGTTCGCGCTTAATATATTTACATTTTGGATAATCAGAACAAGCAAAAAATTGACCATATTTACTAGTCTTTTTAACTAGTTGATTACCGCAGATTGGACAAAGCTCGCTACTAAACTCTTGTACTTTTTCCATATTTACTTTAGCCTCATCGTAAAGTGTTTTAAATTCAGGATAGAAACGATTTAATAAGTCTAATTTCTTTTCTTTTCCTAAAGCTACATTATCAAGTGAATCTTCCATTTCTTTAGTATAAGTAACATTGATAATAGGTAAAAAGAACTTATCTAGTTGGTCAATAGTAGAAATACCTTGGGGGGTAGGTATAAAACATTTTGTTTTAGCATCGGTTATTGTATAATCTCTGCTTTTTAATGTTGAGATAATAGTTGAATAAGTAGATGGTCTACCTATTCCTTTATTTTCAAGTTCTTTTATTAAACCACTTTCTGTATATCTATATGGTGGTAATGTTTCTTTTGTAGTGTATCCTACAGATGAAGCATTTATAGTGATAACGTTACTGTCTTTAGAATCTTTAGGTTCTAATTTTTTAATAAATGATGAATTATTTTTAACCATATCTTTATTAGGTAATACTTTTTCAAAGCCATCGAAAAGTAAAATGTTTTGGTTAGTTTTATATTTATGACCATTTGTTATAAGAATTACTTCTTTACTTGAATATAAAGAAGCGCTCATCATTGAAGCTAGAGCTCTATTATAAATAAGGGTATAAAGTCTTATTTCATTTTTGTCTTTCAATTTACTTTCAATTTCACTAGGGGTATTTTTAATATAAGTAGGACGAATGGCTTCGTGCGCATCTTGAGAATTATCTTTATTAGTATAATTGTAAAAACCAGCGTATTTTTCACCATATTTTTCTTTTATATGATTAATAGTAGAACCTTTAAATACATCTGAAAGTCTAACGCTATCTGTTCTCATATAAGTGATAAAACCATTATCATACAAACTTTGAGCTAATTTCATAGTAACATAAGATGATAGTTTTAAAGTATTTATACTTTCTTGTTGAAGTGTAGAAGTAGTAAAAGCAGGATGAGGATATTTTTTAACTTCTTTAGTCGATACTGTATCAACATAAAAAGGATTTGTAGACTGAGCAACTATTTGTTTAGCTAACTCTAAGTCTGTAATATGTTTAGTATCATCTTGTAATAAATAAGGTGCTGTGAAATCATCAAAAACTGCTTCTATGTTATAGTAAGTAGTTGGAACAAAAGCATTACGCTCTTTTTCCCTATCTACAATTATTTTTAAAGCTACACTTTGAACTCTACCTGCAGATTTAGAACCGATGCGGCTTTGTAATAATTTAGATAACCTAAAACCAATAATTCTATCTAGAATTCTTCTTGCTTCTTGGGCATCTACTAAATTTAAATCTATTTTTCTAGGATGCTCGATAGAACTTAATATAACTTCTTTAGTTATTTCATTAAAAACTAAACGATTTTCATCTTTTGTGTCTAATCCAAGTTCAATTAATAAACTCATAGCTATAGCCTCACCTTCTCTATCAGGGTCGGTAGCTAAATAGACATTTCTACCAATAGAAAGCTCTTTTAATTTAGATACTACGGTTTCTTTGTTAGGTAAAATACTGTAATGTGTATAAAAATCATTGTCTACATCGATGCCTAAGTTTTCTTTTCCAGAAATCTTTATGTCTTTAATATGACCGACACTTGAAGCTACTATGAAGTTCTTATCTTTTAAATAACTTTGAATTGTCTTACTCTTGTGTGGACTTTCCACAATTAACAAATTTTCTTTTTCCATGTTGTAATTATATAATATTTATTCTAACTTGTCAAGAATAAAAACTTTTAAATTACGAATTTAAAAAAATTGCTTAATGATAATGTTTTACATTTTTAAAAATATATTATTTATAATATATAGTTATTTTTGGGTTTTTATAGTTTTATTTTTTATAATACAAATCACTTGGAGTTGTGTTTTTAATAACTTCTAGGTAAAGTAAACTTACTTTTTTTGTTTTTTTGAGATTATGGAATTTATAGTTTCCACATTCTTTTTTAGAATAACCAGGGATTGTTTTATCCCAAGTACTTATTATTTTAAAAGCTTCTTGAAGTTTTGAGATAACTTCTAGGTGAACACTGTTTCTAACTAGTAAATACATTCCTGTTAAACAACCCATTGGTCCAACATAAATAATTTTTTTACCAATTATTTTATCATTTCTTAAAATGGTAGCTAGTAAATGCTCTAAAGTATGACTTACTTTAGGATGCAAGTATTTATTACAGTTAGGTTTAAAAATTCTAATATCGTAGGTAGTAATATCACCATCTATTCTAGAAATATAAATGCCAGGATTTAATAAGTTATGATCTACTGTAAAAGACGCTATAGTTTGCATATTATTTTCCCCATACTTTAGAGGCTATGCGAGTACCGTATCTTAGTTGTTCCCACTGTTCGCTGTAAGATAAAAGGTTACCTTGATGGCAACTAGCAAATCCGCATTGATGAGAAAGGTATACTTTATCTTTTGGATAAAAACTAAATACATACTCTAGTTTCTTAATTATTTCATCTTCATTAGAAGTAACAGGAAACTTACTTGAAAGTGCACCAACTACTACTTCTGGTATATTTTTCTTTTTAGCTAACACTCTAAGTGCATCTAAACTTCCAGAACGTTCACTATCATATTCTAAAAAGAAACGATCATATTTTAAATGACGCAAAAACAATTTAGCGATACTGTCATATGAACCACTACCTGCGTAGTCACTTTGGTGATTTCCTCTGCAATTATGAGCCCATACAGTTAATCCTATGCTGTGAGCATAAGTAATTATTTTATTATTTAATCTAATAAATATTCTAGCTAGAAATTTAGGTGCTTTTTTAGTTTTTTCTAAACTGCTACTTCCATCACGCGCAAACATAGCCCATAAACAATCATCCATTTGGATTATTTTACCGTTATTTTTTTTATAATCGTCTAAAAATTCTTTATAGGCTTTTTCTAAATCTTTAATTAATGAAAAAATGTTATAAAACTTTTTAGTAGATGGCGGTAATTTTCTTTTACTTATATCTAAAAAAGAAGCAACGGTTTGTACTATACTAGGTATACAAAGTTTTACCGTATTTGTACATAAACTTTGAGTATATTTCCAATCAGTTATAAAAGGATGATTTTTAGCTCCTATTTTACCTTTTACTTCAATGTTTTGGGCAGGAGCATCGTGAGATGCAAAAGTCCAATTAAATTTAGAGCCTCTTTCACAGTTATTTAAATGGAAAATAAAATCAAGTTGCCACCAAATTCTATTAATTTCTCCGTCAGTTACAATATCTAATCCTGACTCGAGCTCTTTTAAAACGTTATCTTTAGCGTAACTAAGATAGTTTACTGGTAGTACATCATATTTATCGATATAATCTTTTAGTTCTTGTGGCCTTAGCAGGCTGCCTACTGTTTGGAAATGGTTGTTTTGCATAGAAGCTCCTT
>JAITXV010000095.1 GCA_031284605.1 Acholeplasmatales bacterium
TGGATAAAAAAGAGGACGGCCAGGAAAATATGCTGATCCTCCGCATCGAAGACCGGGTATACGGGACCATTGTGGACAAAATCGACAAGGTGGTGGGGATCAATTCCGATGCTATCCAGCCCCCGCACCCCATCTTTGGCGATATCAACATTAAATTTATTATTCGTGTTATAATACTTATGTATTATGTTTTTTTTATATTTTTAAGTTTGTAAATGAGGAGTAAATAAATGTCAAATTTTAGAGCTAGAAATAATAACCGTTTTAGTGTTGCATTGTTAATATGCGCAGCAATTATTTTAGCTGTTACTTTATATCTTTATTTTAGTAACGCCAAAATTGAGTTAACACTACATACATTTAATGAACATAAAGAAACAATAAGAGTAGATAAGGGCTACAATTTAGATGATTACACCCTAGAAGAGCATAAGGGTTATGCTTTTAATGGTTGGTATCTTGATAGTGAACTTACAAATAAATTTGAGTCTATCACCTCAAGTAGGAAAATAACTTTATATGCATCTTGGACTATAGTAGATTATAACCTAACATATAATTTAGATGGTGGTTTTAACTCACTTAATAACCCTAGCACATACAATATTAACACGCCTGTAGTTTTAGAAGACGCTCACAAGCCTGGTTATATATTTATTGGTTGGTTTTCAAACGGAGTTAAAATAACTCATATAATCGGTGTTAGTGCTTCTGACATAGAACTTAATGCTGTGTATGAAGTCGAGTTAGTTTAAAAGGAGTTAAAAATGGAACAAGAAATAAGAAAAAAACCACATACTAGTTATATTTACTTTTCTCTCATAGTTATTTTTATTCTTTCTGCTGCAATACTTCTATATTCACTAATTAATGGAGTAGTGTCTCACACAGTAACTTTCAATACTTTTGATGATTTAGATTCCCTAGTAATAAAAGCACCCATAACTTCTAGCATTAGCGATAAGGGTTTAGATAATCCTTCTAGAGATGGTTACACTTTTAATGGATGGTATACAGAAAAAGAATATGTAAATTTATTTTCTAATACTAAGAGATTTGATAAAGACTATAATTTGTATGCCAAATGGGAATTACAAGAATATACTATCACTTATGACTTACCATTAGGCGCTTACAACAGTATTAATAATCCTAAAAGTTATAATATAGAGTCTAGTTATATTTTATTGTACGAACCAGTCTTTAGTGGTCATAACTTCCTAGGATGGTATTATACAAACTATGAAGGTGTTAGAGTTGAAGGTATTTCAAGACAAGAAGTATTAAAAGATATTGTATTATACGCATATTTTGATTAGAAAGCAAAAGAGGTAAAGAAATGAAAACAGTAACAATTAATAAAATTAATTATAGTATAGCAAGTGTAGTTGAAAAACTTCTTAATGTTCCAAGCTCCACTTTAGTTAATACATTTAAAAAAGCAAATGTTGTTTTTTCACGAGATGTAAGAGTTAGAGCACTAAAAGAAGCTTTAATCCCTCATTTTGATAGAATTATTAAAGAAAGAAAATTGCTTTCAGACGAATTAGCAGGAAGACTTTCTTATTATCCGTTATATGGTGAATTTAATTACCAAATAAAATTAGGCTATCTTTCTTATGATGAAAGCATTGCTTATTTAACTTCTTTATTTACTTATTGTATTGAAGATTTACAAAACAAAGGTGCTACTTTTGATTTTTTAAATCCAATAATTTCAAGTCAAGCAGAAAAACACGAAGAAAACTTTATAGAAGAATATGATAAAAACTTAAATCCTCTTTTTGTTGATAAAAAAGAAGATAAAAGATTTGATAATATTGATTACGTAAATGTAAGACCCCTTTTAGCTTCATCTTATTTAAACAGTGAACTTAGAAGTTTAGCTACTAAATATGGAGTTAATATTCCTAAAAGATTGAAAAAAGAAGAATTAATCAATAAAATAATCGCAAGTTTAAGTGAAGATAAAAAAGATACAGAAGGCTTAAAAGAAAAATTATCTTCTTCATCTTTAGTAATGATAGAAAGATTTGCGAAAGAAAATAACTTAAAATTAAGTAGTGAATTAAAGAAAGAAGATACTATAGAACTTCTTATTAACCATCTAAATATTAGTCCTGAAGATTTAACTAGAGATATTACAAAAGAATCTTATACATTTTCAAAAGAAGAAAAGAAGCAATTTGTTACTCCTTCTTCAATTAGTGATTCTGTTTTAGAAGAAAAAGAAGTTGTAGTTACAAAAGTAGAAACAAAAGAAGAAAACAAAACACATGAATTTACAAATATTTCTCCTTCTGTTGTTTCAATTACTCATAATGTTGACTTAAAAAACTTTATTATTAATCCAACAGATATAAATGCTGTTCACGATGTAAAAATAATTCGTTTAGATCCTACTTATCAAATAGCACCACTTTCTTATGATAACGGAAAACTTTCTTCAATTAAACAAAGAATAGAAGACTTACAAGAATTAGTATTTTTAACTTCTAGTGCTCCTGTAGTTAATCAAATAGCTTCTAGTGAACCTCAAGTTGTTAAAGAAGTTGTACAAGAAGAAGAAGTTAAACCTAAAGTAAGACATAGAGTTCCTATTGAATTTAGAATTTTCTTTGAAGTAATATATACTATTTTGTTAGTAATAATGTTAATAGCTATAGTATTAGTTATATACGTATTTGTTACACAAATTTGGCCAAGTGATTTTTCTAATATAATAGATGGTTTAATAAACAAAATCGTTATTAGAGAAGGCAAAGGCGCTATGGAAATCATAAGAGAATTCGTTAGAACTTACTTACATATAGGATAGGGGTTAAAATGTCAAATAGATGGTTTCGTACTAAAATTTTCATATCTGGATTAATTGCAATAGTCTTAGTTGGCTTAATAGTTTGTTTTGCGTATCTTTCATACGGAACAAAATCTTTTTCGCTTACTATAGTAAATCACTATAACAATGTCACACAGAAATTTGAGTTAAGAAAAAAACAAAAACTTTATGAAGGCTTTTTAGTTAAAATAGATGGATATACATTTTCAGGATTTTATCAAGATAGTACTTATATGTCTATAATCGATGAAACTTATGAAATTAAAAGTAGTATAGTTGTATACCCTAGATACACTGCAAATGAATGTAGCGTAAATTATATTAACGTTACTAATTCTAACAATGTTTCATCTTTTAGTGTTCTTACTTCTCCTATCTATTTAAATAATCCTTCTATGCGTGTTGGATATGAGTTTGCAGGATGGTATACTACTCCTTCTTATAATAGCGATTCAAGAGTCACTGTTTTAAATAGTGAAACTTATATTACTTCTAATGCTGATACTAGTTTAGTATTATATGCGAAATGGGTAGAAGTTATAGTTTACGGAGGTGCACATTAATATGTTATCTAGAAGTAGAAAAACCTTAATCATATCATATCTTATCTTTTTCTCTAGTCTTTTATTTTTAGCAGTGTTAGTATTTGTAAGTCCTTCTATAAGTATTTATCCTACAAAATCATATGTTACATTCGTTACAGGACATAACTTAAATGGTTATCAAGTTAGAATAAAAGATGAAAAAGTAGTTCTTCCAAAAGAACCAGTTTTAGATGGTTACACATTCAATGGCTGGTATGATGATACCCTTTGCACAGTCCCATTTGATAATACTTCTGTAAAATCTAGCACTAAAGTATATGCTGCTTGGGAAAAAATAACTTATACTATTACTTATATTTTGAATAATGGTTATGTACAAAATGAAAATGTAAGTTCTTATGATATAGAAACTCCTCCAACTGGTTTAAATAAAGCATTTAAAGATGGATACGTATTCTTATATTGGACTACAGCCGCTAATGAAAGCATTTATTATGTAGGAGGTGGTATGTTAGGAGATTTAGTATTAAGTGCTAATTATCAATTAAGCAGTTCACCTAGCCCTAAACATAAGTTACCTAGTTATCCTAAAGATATAGTTTTAATAAATACAACAAATAGAAATTACTTATTTGAAAATCTTAAAAAGATTTTAGAATTAGTAAAAGGAGAAAAATAATATGAGTGAAAAAAATAGAGTTTATACAATTTCAAATTTTCCAATTAGATTAGGGGAACTATTTAAAAACATCAAGAAATATGATCCTGCTTTTGTTGTAGATACTTTTGTATCTAATAAAATCCATTTTCATAAAAATTTAAGAATCAATGCTCTAAAAGAAGCCTTGAGGAAACCTACTGATAAAATCTATTATGAAAGAAAAACTTTAGCAGATGAAATAACTTATCATCTAAGATTTTTTGATTTATATAGTGAATTTTGTTTACAAAATTATCTATATTTACTTACTGACGAAGAAAAAGTAGATTATATGTTATTATTACTAGCAAATATGTTAGATACACTTTCATATAAACAAATATCCCTAGATTTCTTAAAAGTATTTTTAAATGAACCTGCAAAAAATACTAAATATGATTTTTATAATTTAGAAAATGAATTAAATAAAATATTCGTTGATAAATATGAAAATGTTGAATTAGATGGTTTAAAAATTGATTTATTAAGAAAAGTATTATATAATTCACTTTCATCTGCTGATATTTATAAATTTGGATTGAAATACGGTGTTACTATTCCTAAGAGATTAAAGAAAAACGAACTTATTGGTTATGTTTTACAAAGATTAAACCTAGCTTCAGAACGAGAAAATACTTATACTAGAGAAAAGCTTGAAAAAATGCCACCAATAATAATTGAAAGATTCGCAAAAGATAACAATATAAGTATTGGTAGTGATTTAAAAAAAGAAGATATGATTGAATATGTATTAGCTAATCACGGAAGTGTTAAATTGTACTATAGAAGACCTGAAACTATTGATGCCTATAGTTTTACAGAAGAAGAAAAGAAACAATTTAATTTAATTGCAGAAAAAGTAGTTGAGCAACCAAAACCTACTGTTGAAGTATTAGTTAATAAACCAGTAGTTGCCTCAAAACAACCTATTAAAGAAAAAGAAGTTGTAGTAGTAGAGGGACCTACTAAAGTAATTATCAAAGAAAATTTATCCGTTTCAGAAGGAAAAAGTTTTTC
>JAITXV010000043.1 GCA_031284605.1 Acholeplasmatales bacterium
TGGATTAATTGCATCAATAATGATTATAACCAGACAAATTAGCCAATATGCATAATTGAGTATCTGCATTATTAAGGCCTTTTGGCTTATAGTACTATGATTATATTCATCTACTATCCTTCTTTTATCACCTTTTTTTGTTGATAAACCATAACGGACAAAAAAATATTTACAAATATTCAATTTATATCTCTTTTTTTGACACATTTTGGCGGTACCATCAACGGCTCTAATTGTGTATAGAACCCACAAATTTATAATACTACAATAAGCTAATATAGCCATTTATCATCCTCCTAATAAGCAAAGCTATAGTTAAGACTTGCTACAATAAACAAAGAATTATCTACTTCGCCTGCCCCATTTAAAATATGAGTTATATCACCTTGAATATTTCTTTGGTATAAATACCTAGTTTTATTATACACGAATCCTGTTATTTTTTCTAGTAAATAATTATAAATTAGTGTTTTATTATCACTTCTTGTTTCTTTTAAGATTCTAGTTCCATCTAATAAATAGTTTATTGTTATTTCAGTAGATCCATGTATCTTTTTACTCTTCCTAATCCCATTCATATCATATGTATAAATACTACTTCCAAACTTTGATAATTCAAGTTTATTTGTCCATTCTAATTGATTGTTTCTATAAGTTATAGAGCAACGTGGTATTAATAAAAATATTGGAATTGAAATTGATAAGATTGATTTTGATGATGTAACAGATAATAATAATACTAATTAGTTCTTAAAGTCTTTTTTTAAAATCTATTTGAAATCTTGCAATGTAAAAAACACCTAACTTGTTCGCTAATTGTTTCCTAGTTAGGTGGTTTTTATAAATATAATATTAGAACTATTTCTAGTTCCTTTCATTATGCCTTTTGTTGGTATATGTGAGTATATGTAGGAAAACCAATTATTTTTTAGTGTGTAAATGGTTGCTTCAATCTGGTTAACTACCCAGGTTTTTAAATCGTAATATTTGGAAGTGATTTTATCATTAGCCTAGCTCGATAACTTTTCTGCTGTCTTGTTAAAACTTATTCTAGTGCTTGTTGTCGGGAGCGGCTCTTAAACTTACCATTTCTATCTAAACTCTCTATGACTCTTACAAGATTTGAGGTAATTATACTTATTATATTTCCCAGTATCTCTTTGACTTTCTCATTCTTAATTTTAGTATTTAACCACAATACTAATTTAGATCCAAGAATGGAATTTTTTTTGCATCTATTAGTTATTTTATTATCTTTTGCTGACAAACATTCATTTAAAATCAAATTAATTTATCGTTCTATTTGCTAAATATTAATGTTTATATAATATACATTATGATAATAAAGCATTAGAGAGATTGGTAGAAGTCTCTGAAATATATCTTAAATGGTGTCAAGATAAGAGAAAGCAGTCAAATTAAGAATTTTTTACACCGCTGATAAAATTTTAGAGCTACTTGTTCAACTATTAACTTGTATAAATAACTTACTTATTGTTATATTTTCTTTCCTAGATTCCGGATTTCAATTCAGGATACTTATTACGCGTATATTGTGGATAACAGGAATTTTGTTGGAGTATGAAAGAAATTATTATGACTAAAATAAATTTAATTTTTTGCTTTTGTTTTTATTTAATGGTACAATAATATAAAAAACTGCAATAATGATTATTCATTATTGTTTAAAAAAGAAGCCATAAAAATTGGTAAATAGATTATTTTACCAATTTTACTAATATTACAATTACCAAAGACATAAGCATTTTTAATATTTAAATATGTTAATAGAACATAATCAAGTGCTGAATGTTCAAGATATTTTGAACCTGACTTAACTTCAATTGGGAGTACAGACATCGTGTTTTTATCTTCTACGATAAATTCAACTTCGCCATGTTTCCTAGAATTATAATAGTATAAAACATATTTTTTGGAAATAAGTTCCATACATACAAAATTTTCATAGAGATAACCGAAATTAAAATTTGTGTCCCCGATTATTATTTTGTTTCTAGTTGTTCGTCCATACAAAGATAACAAGAGCCCAATATCCGACAAATATAATTTAAATAACTCCCTTTCACTCTGCTTAATACCATCAATTAGTTCCGATGTTAGTTTTACTTTATGAGAAACTCCAGCATTTATTAACCAATCAACCGAATTCTCAATTTGAGAAAATCTATTAACATTATCGATATCCTTCATCGTAAATCTATTATATTCTTTTTTTAGCTGAGATGGGATTTCATCATATATTCTTTTAAGTTGTAACTTTTTCTCTAGATTTTCATATTTTGAAAAATCTTCTTTATACATATTTATTATATATTCTTGTTCTAAAAAAACTACTTCGTAATCATTCAGTTCAATATATTTTTTAATAACACTTGGCATACCGCCTACAATCATATACGTTTTAAAATATTTCATAAAATTTTCATAAACGTCATTATGAAGAGATGACAACTCACTGAAGTTTGAATAAACCATACTTATAAGTTCGTTTGAAACATTATTAGCTTTTAAGAACTCAATAAAAGATAAAGGATATAGTGTATGTATTTGTGTATATCCTACAGGAATGCTAGATACATTATGAAGTTCTAATCCCTGAAGTGAACCACAGAGTATATACCTATAACTGCCCTCTATCACAATTTCTTTTACTAAAGTAATTATTTTAGGAACAACTTGAACTTCATCTATAAAAATAACAGTTTCTTTCTTTTTTAGTTTGCCTTGAAAAATAATGGTAAAATACAACAAAAGCTCAGAAACGTTTTTTGCTTTGTTAAATAGAGAAAAAGACTCTTCATTCGTTAAGAGATTCGTAGATACAAAAGAAGAAAAATTATCTTTACAAAATTTTCAATTATAAATGTTTTGCCCGTTTGCCTAGCACCTTTCAAAATAAAAGCTTTATCTTTGTCAAATTTTTTTCAATGTTCTAATTTATCAACAATAGTTCTATAAAACATAATATCTCCTCTCTCCATTATATTGTATAGTATTTTTGGTGAAAAATCTCAAATTTACACTATGTCCAATAAAAACATATGTAAAATTTACACTATGTCTGAAAAAAACAACACTAAAATTTACACTATGTTTGTTTTTATAAAATTTAAGCAACGATAAATTGATATAGTCTAAATGGTAAAATTAAAATATTTGGCTCTATTCAAGATAAGTACTGATTAATAAATACCATGAGGAAGATGAATATCTACTGGCCAAATCTTCTTAGATAACATGAGAAGCCATATTATCTTGAGCAACTAATTTGGTATAAAATTTTTGATATTTAATTTTTAGAAATTCAAATAATTTTAGTAAACCTAAACTAAGAATTAGTGCTCCTCCTAAACATAAAACATAAAAAATTATATTTACTTCGTAGATTCCAACATTCAATATTGGGAGGCTATAATAGATAGTATTTAAAAAACTAATAGATCCTGGTCTCATGAATAGGAAATTTTGATCTATTATAAAATTCAAGAAAAACATTAAAATATAATAAATAACAATTATCCAATAATTTTTCAAAATAATTTGATGATTAATTTGGATTTTATTGTTTAAAAATAAATAGATGGGGTAAACTACTAATGAAAAGTGAAGGAGATAAGAATCAATATTACTTATATACCAAATAGTATTTAATCCTTCATCAAAAGCCATTACTAATGTAGCAATCCCTCCAATCAAACCAATTGATAATGCAATATTATGAAAAAATAGTTTCTTATCAAGAAATAAATTAATAAACGTTAAAATAACAATTACATTGCAAATATTAAGAGGTAGGGCGTTATATAGAGTTCTTCCAATCGTTGGCCAAGTAATAAACCTAGATAATACGACAATAAAACCAATACCTGCTACAACGATTTCTGTTATTCTAACTAGTTTAATATTATCGTAAGTATAATAAAACAAAATGAAAGGAATTATTATAGATGAGGAAAAGACAAAAACATGAAATAGACTACCCATATGATAATCATTAGAAAAATATCTCCA
>JAITXV010000050.1 GCA_031284605.1 Acholeplasmatales bacterium
TTAATATTTGATTATAATTAGAACCAGTACCTGTATTAGCATTAAATATTATAGTTATTTGATTAGCTATCCAAACAGCATATAAAGTTATTATATCATCTTGAGTAGTAGTAAGATTAGTAATTACTTCTTGATTATTATAGGCTTTAGTTCCATTAGAAGTAGTAGCCCAACCAACAAATGTATAACCTGCTTTATTAAAGGTATTATTAGGTAAGGCAAGAGTGCTTCCATAGTAATGAGTTTGATTAATTAAAGAACCACTAGTAGAACCATTTCCATCAAAATGAATTTGATAACTAATAGGTGCCCATACAGCATATAATGAAACTGTTGAATTATTAGTTTCACTTAGATTAATTACACTTTCTGAATTATCATAGGTTTTTACTCCATCTACGGTAGTAGACCAACCATTAAAAATATAACCAATCTTAGCAAAACCATTAGTAGTTAAGTTTTTATAAACATCATAAGTATGGATTGATGTTAATGTAGAACCAGTTGAGGATTCTCCTCCATTATAGATAATACTATAAGTAATTGGAGACCAGTGTGCATATAAAGTTATATCGTTATCAGGCATTGTACCAGATAAAACTTCATAAGAAGATTGGTGTAGAGACCAACCTTGGAAGATATAACCTAGTTTAGTTGGAGTAGTAATTAAGATTTCTCCTAAAACACTTCCAAATACTACATTATTAATAACAGGTATTTCTGTTCCACCATTTGAACTTAAAATGATTTTATGTTTATTTATTTCATAAATAGCTTTTAAAGTTAAAGGAGTAGTTAATGTTCCCCAATCAGGAACTGTAGTTATAGGAGCATTAGTACCATTAGCCCATCCAATAAAAGTATAACCAGTTTTAGAAGCTACAGGAAGAAGATCACCAAAACTATATTTACCTTCTAAAATAGAAGAACCACCATCAACGTTAAATATTAAATTATAATTAAGTATTTCAAATTTAGCGTATATATCTAGTCTACTAGTAAATCCAGAACTTCCATCTATAAAAGAATTTTGAAATAAGTTATCAAGATACCAACCTAAAAATTTATAACCTACTTTTTTAGCATCTTCTATATGTATCTCTGAAGTGGTTGAACCAGTTCCCCAAAATTCAATATTATCTCCAATATGTAAATATACCCCAAATGAAGCATCTAATAAAAATAGAGCACTTATATTTTGACCAATAGGTAATATAGTTATAGTAGGAGTATTTGAAAATATATTTCCAGATTCAAACCAACCACCAAAATAATATCCCTCTTGTGGAATAGCTGTTAAAGTGACTTCTTTTCCTTTCTCATATTTATCTTGAATTCCAAGAATAGTTCCATGTTCATAATCAATATTTATTTTTGCAAAATTATCTGCTTTACAACTTACAAATTGAAAAATAGAGAAAGCACTGACTAAAAACAAAACTATAAATTTCATCATTTTCAAATTCTTCATAATATATCTCCTTAATATAAATATACTATTATATTTTACCATTTTAAACAAAAAAACTTATAAAAATTATCATAATGAAATAAATGTTATTTTTCCTTGTAAAATATTTAAATTAATTGGAATAAATAGCTATATAAATATATATATTTATAGTGAAAACAGTTGAAATGGATAAGATACTTCAGTATTTTCATGGTTTTTTTCTCTTATATTTTAAATTTCAAATTATTTGATTTTTTAGGAAACTTCACATAAAGTTAACTATAAAATAAGGGATAAATATTTAAAATTATTTAAAATTGAAAAAATCAAATTTTTAATTTTGAAACACCCTTTCCTTAAGTCTTTAAATATTATTGAAAATCAATACAAAAAATGAATAATTTTGAAACTCACATTTTTTTATGCACATTTTGTAAAATTTTCCACATAAAAAAAGTTTAGCAAATTGGTCTCTGCTACATCTATTTTAAAAAATTAAATTCAAAATTTCGAAAAATATATTATCTATAGATCCCAATTCAATACTCTATAAAACTCACTAAATAACTTTCCAATAGCCAGTTTTATCACTACCAACTCTTTCAATCAGATTATTTTCTTTCAACCTCTTCAATTCTCGTTTAATTGTTACTATTCCTTTATTGAGTTTATTTGATAATTCAATTGCTGTGATTTTATTGTTTTTTAAAATTAAACTTAATACTGTATCATTTACATTATCATTTACATCTTTTACAGTATCATTTCCATCTTTTACAGTATCATTTCCAACTTTTACAGTATCATTTCCAACTTTTATATAAAGTCTTAGTTCTCTATTTTTCAATTTATAGTTTTTCCCAAGTAATAAATTTGCAAAAAAACGATTCAGATATTCATAAGTGGAATAGATATTGAGTGAATAGTCACTATAATTCGCACGAACTAAGGCATTTCGAAAATACCAAGAATTCTTTTCAAACAATTCGTTGTTTACTTCAAAGCCAAAAGTTCGTAAATATTTTATCGTAAAAACCGCTATTGTTCTTGTGTTTCCTTCACCAAAAGGGTGTATCTGCCATATTCCAGAAATAAACTGTGCAATATGTTCAACTATTTTTTCTTTATTTAAACCCGCATAATTAAATTTTTTTTCTAATGAAAAATCATATTCCAAAGTATTCATAATGATTTTTGCACTCGAATAAAAAACGCTCTTACCATTAAGAACCCATTCGCTTTTCGTGATATTATAATCACGAAAAACACCTGCTTTTATATTTAATATCCCCCCGACAAATATTCCATCAAATAAACTCT
>JAITXV010000078.1 GCA_031284605.1 Acholeplasmatales bacterium
GAGTTCCTGAAGTATCAGCAAAAGAATTAGAAGAAGTTAATAACTCTCTTGATGAATTAGAAGCTTTAATAATTTTAAATAGTCATAAGAAAGTTGATGTTCAAGTTCCTCAAAATGTTCAAGAAACTGTTGTTCAAGTTGCTCCTGAAGAAGTAAAGGTTGTTAAAGAAAAAGAAGAGAAACCTGATAGAATGCCTTTATTTTTAAGAATTTTATTATGGACACTAGCTTCTATTGTATTTTTAATTATATTTTTAGCTATAGTGTTATCTGTATATGTAATAGTTACTCAATTTGTTACTAATAATTTTACAGACTCAATTGATACTTTTGTTAATAAATTAACATTTGGTGATAAAGGTCTTATTGATATACTTAGAGATGCTTTCGCAAGAATTGGAATTTATAAAGCTAATTAATAATTTAAGGAACTATTTTTAAAAATAGTTCCTTTTTATTTTTTTATAAAATAGTAGTATAATATAAGTATGGGGATGTTTTTGGATTCGCCAGAGCATTCTAGTGGTAAGATAAGCATACCTAGTAGTCCTAGTAAAAAACTAAACCCTTGCTTAAACGCAAACACACAAAGTTATTCTTTCGCTTATTAACAAGCGAACCATCCTAGCTATTTATCTTTAGATACCTTACGATGGCCCCAATAAAGATATATCTAAAAAGATACCTAGTATTTTTAGATGAATCCCGCTAGGCAATCTTTAGTAAGTTTTGTTTATTTTATTCTTACTTTAGAGATACCTAAAACAATAAACTAAGTATGTAGAAAATCTTATGGCTTGTGTTTTGTACAGGGGTTCGATCCCCCTCATCTCCACCAAAATAACTATTAACTTACTTTTATCGCTATGATTAAAGTAAGTTATTTTTATAATAATAAATAAAGTATTATTTAAAAGAAAAAAATGATATAATATTTAAAAGAAAGGGGTTATTATGAGTTTAATTTTTAGTAAATATTCAGTGTTTGATGAAAATGTTTGTGCACTAGTAAACACGGTTAATTGTGTTGGTTTTATGGGCGCAGGAATTGCACTTGAATTTAAATTAAGATATCCAAAACTTTTTGAGGACTATAAAGTTAAGTGTGAAGAAAAAAAGATAAAAATAGGTTATATGGACTTTTATAAAGTAGAAGATGAAAATAATCATATTCTTATAGTCAACTTTCCTACAAAATTTGATTATAAAAAGCCTTCTAAGATGGAATGGATAGAATGGGGATTAGATAATTTTGTTAGAACTTACAAAAATCAAAACATTAAAAAAATAGCTTTTCCTATTTTAGGAACATCTAATGGTGGATTAAACAGAGACGCAGTTATAGAACTAATGCATAATAAATTAAGAAATCTTGATGGAATTGATATTATTATTTGTGAAGATAAAGAATTAAAAAAAGATGGAATAGAATCTCAAATGATTGAACATTTAGATGAAGTTATTAAAAGAATTACGTATTTAAAATCTCCCCAGCGTGAAACTCTAAATAATTTATTAGCATCTGGGGTAAAAAGGTTTAGAGATATAAAAGGTAATGGAATAGGTAAAATTACTTATGAAAAAATCCATAATGAGTGTTACTTAGCAGTTATTAATAAGAAACAAGCACAACCAAATTTGTTTACTATATAAATTTAAAAGGAGTAAGGCAATTACCAAAGAAGAACTATTAAAAATAGAAGAACAGTTAAAACTCCATAATTTTAGTGGTTTTTGGCATTGTACTGCATTTAATAATTTTTTATCTATTTTAGAAAGTGGGTTTTTATATTCAAGAGACGACGCTAAAGACTTTATTGATATAGCCGATCCTGAAGTAATTGGTATTACTTCTTTTGAAATAAAAAAATATGCTAGATTTTATTATATGGATGGTACACCCACATATTATAAATTTGAACAGAGAAAATGCTCTTTAGTTTATTTAGTCTTTGACTATAGTATAGTTAGCGAAGAAGGTTGTTTGTTTTGTGATGGTAACGCTGCAATCTCTCATACCTTAATATCTAATAATTTTGAAAATATTAGTAATTTTGATTGGGATACAATTTTTAGTAGAGGACCATTTTCAAAGAGTTTAAAGGAAGAAATAATAAGAAAAAGAAATGCTGAAATGCTTTCAAAAAAACCAGTTAGTGTCACAAAGATAATAAAAATATTTTTTAACGATATTAATAGTTATGATCAAGCTATCGCATTGTTTCCTGGAATTAAAAACAAATGTTTCCTAAAAAATGGACTTCAAGTTTCAAATACTACTAAAAAAGTTAATAGTTTACTATGTTCTACTTCTATATACTCTAGTTATTCAGGAAACAAAAAACTAATAATAGAAAATTTACTTTTTAATCCAAATAGTGAATCTAAAAGTAAATATAGCCAATTTTATGCTGTCATGTATAACACCTTGACTAGGGGTTCTCATATAAAACCTTCTGATTTTATCGAAAAGAAAAATATAAATTCTAAAGGTCTCGATATAATTTATGCTTATCAAATATTAATTCTATCACTTATTAAAAATGGTGAAATTTCAAGTGACCCAGATTCAAGTGACTTAAAATGGATTTTCAATAGTAATATTGAAAATGACCATTATTTTAAAATTGCTTGTGAAAGTATTTTTAAGTTTGTTGGTAGTTTGTGCACTTTAGCAGGGGTTAGTTATATCAAACCAAATATTAGTTATTCTAATGATTCAAGTATAAAAACAAGCTTTTCTGAAGATTTTAGTGATATTAATACCTATTACATACATTATATAGATATGAATAATAATACTTCTATAGCTCAAACTTTATGGATTGAGGATACAATATTTTATAATATAAATCCTTATGATGATTCACATAAAAATATTTTTAACCATTTGTTGAATTATTATTTTAATTTAAAAGAGTTTAGACCAAACCAATTGGAAATTATTGCATCTTTTTTAAATGGTAATAGTACAATAGGAATTCTTCCTACAGGTGGTGGAAAATCTTTAACTTACTATTTCGCTGTATTATTACAGCCTAAAATGAGCATAGTAGTTGTGCCGATAAATGCTCTTATGAAAGATCAAGCAAACAAGTTACTAAGTTACAATATTAATAGTTTTGTTTTAATAAATAATGAGATAACCCTTAATAAAAAATTTTACAAAGAAAACTTTGAAAGTGGGAATCATCTTTTTACTTTCATTAATCCTGAGAGGTTACAAAATTTTACGTTTAGAAGAAGTTTTGAAATTATAAATAGCATTGATGCTGTTGGAACAATAGTTTTAGATGAAGTTCATTGCTTATCTGAATGGGGTCATGATTTTAGGATATCTTATCTAATGACGAGTGACACTATAAAGGAAATATGCAAAAATGTGAAATATCTAGGATTAACAGCTACAGCTCAACCCCGCGTAATTAATGATCTAATGGTAGAACTAAGTATTGATAAAATAAATATAATATACAATAAAAAATTAAGAAGAGATAACCTTGAGTTTTCTATATCTAAATTTGATACTAAAACTGCTTTAGTTAGGAAAATCAACAAAGAACTTAATGATAAATTTATGCTTGATAAAAAAAATGCTGCTGCACTTATTTTTTCACAAACTATAGGACGGAATTACCTAGATGAATTAAGCGTTATTGGTCTTAGCCTTAATCTTAGCCTTAATCTTAGCGACACAGAAAATTACAAAATAGGGACTTATTATGGAGGTGCTAAAGATGACTTTGAGCCATTTATGAAAGGCGGTTTGAATTTAATGATAGCTACTAAAGCATTCGGTATGGGCATTGATAAACCTAATATAAGGCTTGCGATACACGCAGGTATGACATCTTCAAGAGAAAGTTTTTATCAAGAAGCAGGAAGAGCAGGTAGAGATGGAGAATTATCAAAATGCATGTTATTTTCAGTAATAGATAAAAAAGAAATAGAAGAAATAAAAAATTGCCTTAACGTTGACGTTGACATAGATGAATTAAAAGCCTTATCAAGACCACGATCTAGAAAATTAAATAGTGATGTTTTCACAAGTATTTATTTTTTTTCTAGTAATGCTAATACCCCTGAATGTGAAGCTCATATGGTTAGTATAGTGTATGAAAAATTAATTGAGACAAATAAAACTAATCTGTTGCTAAATGTATTACTCATAACTGATGAAATTGTAACTACTATAAATAAAAAAATTACTAATAAAAATTTCAAAGAAGACGGTATAGAAAATTTGTTATATATTCTTCATAAAGTTGGAGTTATTAAAAACTGGACGATAAATTATCCTCAAGCAAACGATAAACATTCATCAAGCAATAGCAACCAATACTCAAAAGAGTCCTTTTGTTTGGAATTATTTTCTAACTATACTAATTTATCTTATATTAAAAAAGTAGCAATTAACTATATAGAGTCATACGGTCAAGATAATATAAAAAACAATGATTTAGAATCTATAAAAAACAGTGAAAATCTAAAAAATATTATTCTAATAGTTAGAAAATGGTACTATGATATGTTTGTAAGACTGAGGTTAGAACAGATTATTAATATGTATGATTTTGTTAATAAATACGCTAATAAAGAAAACGTAAGCGAAGAAATACAAACGGAATTAGATAAGTTTTTTGATTTAACAGAAATTCTTGATAAAACAGAAGAAGGATATTCACTTGAATTTGCAGGCAGTACTTACACTGAAGTTACACAATTTGCTTTTTCCATACCAGAAAGTAAACTTCAAACAAGAGCTATCGAATGTGCAAGAATGCTTGAAAACACTCAAAATTACAAAACGCAAATTTATACTTCACTAATATATTTAAGGAACGGAAAATTTAATGATAGAAATGGTAAAGGAAGATTAGAAAGTGTAATTCCTAAAATAGCTAAAAGTGACAAAATAGAAATAGCTACTTCCATTTCAAAAAACTTTGTAGTTTTAAATGATGAAGAAAAAATCGAACTAATAACAGTTCTTCTAAATCAAGATGAAGATTTAATTTACCAAATGTACGAAAATAATCAAGATGATAAAATAATTAGTTTATTCATGCTAAATAAATATAATAAACAAATAGGAGGAATATTATAAAATGGTCAATATAGAAGAAGCAAACAAAAGTTTAGAAGAAATAAAAAACAAAATTTCTACAGCTAATGAATTAATAAGAGAACTTAAAGAATCTAATTTATTAATTTCAAATTCAAACCAAGGTTTCAGTAACGCTGAAAACGATTTAAAAGATGCTGTAAGTCATATCAATGAAAAGTATGCAGAAGTAAGTAAAAACATCAAATCCTTAGGTGATATAGAAGATGAAAAGCACAAGGAAGAAGTTTCTTTAATTGAGAGTAAAACTAAATTATTAAATGACTTGGTTTTAGAATTAAATAATTCGTTATTTCAACATATGCAACAATATACTGTTGAAATAACTAATAAACTAACTAGCCTTGAACAAGCAAATGAAGATAAATTTACGAATTTATCAGAAATTATTTCTAATAATTTTAACATACAAAATGAAGTTTTTAATAAATCTCATGCAAAAAATAAAAAACTGCTCACTGTATTTGGCTCTATTTTAATCGTATTAGCGGTAGAAATATTAATATTATTACTTATTTTGTTAATTTTTGAAGTCTCCTTGTACAAATAATTAGCTATAAATATCTTAATATTTTAAATTAATAGTGATATAACTAGTTCATTATATTATTTTTTTTAGTAAAATTAAACAACCCTAGAATAAAGGCTTTAAACACATATTTTATGTTTAAAATATTTTGAATTATGATAAAGTAAAGTTATATAAAAATAACCCAAAAACAATTTTAAAAGGAGTCATGACTAATGAACAAAAAGATTAAAATGATTGATTTATTTTCAGGTGCTGGTGGTCTTACTTTAGGCTTCTTTCAAAATGATTTTGAGATTGTTGAATCTGTTGAAAGTGACATCTGTGCAGTCAAAACTTTTAACTATAACTTCAAAAGAAGTGACATTCCAAAAGATATAACAGATGAGACTATAAGACAAAATATCGAAGATAAACATAAAAATAAAATCGATGCAGTAATAGGAGGGTTTCCTTGTCAAGGTTTTTCAATTGCTGGAAAAAGAGACCCAAGTGATCCAAGAAATCAATTATATAAATATACAATTGATATAATAAAACGCACCAATCCAAAATACTTTGTATTAGAAAACGTTAAAGGTATTTTATCTATGGAAAAAGGAGAAGTAATCAAAAGAATCCAAAGCTCTTTATCTGAAATAGGGTATTATACCTCATATACGTTAGCTACTTCATCTAAATTTGGAGTCCCACAAAAAAGACAAAGAGTTTTTTTTATTGGTTCATCTTTTCAAAATAAAAACAAAGTTGATTTATGTATTAACTTAATTAATTCACACACCGAACAAACCATAACAGTAAGAGAAGCGATCTCTGATTTACAAAACGTTCAAGAAAACTATCTTCCAAATCATATCTTTACTAAAAATTCACCCCAATATTTAGAAAGAATTAAAAAACTTAAAGTAGGTGAAACATTATCTAAATCCTATGCTGATGCCTATAAAAGAATAGATTATGACGCTCCAAGTCCAACAGTTAAAGAAAACCACGGTGGAGTGTTTATTCACCCTATAGAAAACAGATTTTTTACTCCAAGAGAATTAGCTGGGTTGCAAACATTTCCAGATGATTTCATATTTTGTGCTAACAAATCTCAAACACTAAAACAAATAGGCAATGCTGTTCCTGTTAAAATGGCGTATGAGATAGCTTCAATAGTTAAAAAAGTATTTGAATCATAAAACATAATTTATATAAAGATATCTAAAAAGATATATAATATTTATATATAAATAAAAGGAGAATAAATATGTTAAAAGACAAAAATATAAAAGATTTATCAATTAATCCATTTACTGAAATAGGATTAAATTGGATGCTAATAACTGCAGGCAATAGCACCTCATCTAATACAATGACTGCTTCGTGGGGTGGTGTAGGATTTATGTGGAATAAAAATGTAGCTTACATTGTAGTTAGACCTTCTAGATATACTCATAGTTTTATAACTAAAGAAGGTTATTTTTCATTAAGTTTTTTACCTTCAAAATACAAAAAACAATTAAATTATTTAGGCAGTGTTAGTGGAAGAGATGAAGATAAAATAAAAAACAGTAAACTAGAATTAGATTACTGTTTAATAGACAAACACGAAGTGCCTTATTTTAAAGATTCAAACCTAGTCTATATTTGTAAAACCCTATTTATTCAACCTTACAACCCTTCATCATTTTTAGATTCTAAAATAGATGTTTGGTATAAAGATCATGACTATCATGATTTATTTATAGCTGAAATATTAAAAGTTAAAGTTAATGAATAAACTGTATATTACCTCTAATTAACTAGATGCATTCATAGAATGTCAAGTAATTAGTGTTTTATATATCAAAATTAAATATTATATAACATATAGTATTTTTATTAGCATCATCCTTAAATCTAATTATAAGTATCATTTTTTTGTCATAAGCATAAAGTATTATCAAATATTATTATATAAAAAAATGTATATATTACTTAGCTTAGTGAACACATTTTATTCTTAAAATGTATCAAATATCGATTACTCAATGTATCAAATATCGATTATTTTAAAAGTAAAAAAATATAAACATTTCTTTTATAGTTTTAAAACTATCGTAAAGTATGCGTTAAAACATATTCATACTTTTATAAAACAAAAGAAGGTAAAAAAACCACAGAGTACTAACGAATCTAAAATATTTGATTTTATTATACTAATCTCTACTAATTGGGGATACTACTATTTTCTTTATCTTTTTCTTTCTTCTTTAATATTTTTTCTATTATACTTTCAATGTATACAAGCAATACTAATATAAAGTATCCACCAACTAATACAATCAAATAATACCACAACGCTATTTCATAGCCATTAACATAATAGATAGGTAAATTATTATAAAACATCTCTAAAAAACCTACTCCTCCTGGTACAGTATACAAAAAATTAGTACCTAAAAAATGATTAAAAAAATAACAAAAAAGATAATATATTGGAAATATATAAGCTTTTTTGAGTATCATTTTATAATCAAATTCAACCGCGTTGTTTATTATCATATATATAGGTATAGCAACTAACAAGAAATGAAGAAAATAAGAATCCATACTTAAATAATTTAAAATGGAATTAGTACCTTCATTAAAAGCTAACATTAGCGTTACAGCCCCTCCTAGTAATCCTATAGATGCAAATATATTTTTTAAAAATTTATTTTTAGTAAGAAAACTAACTATTCCAAGTACTCCCATAATATTACATATATTTAAAGGTAACGCAAACCATAAACTTTTATTTAATACTATTGGCCAAGTAATAAATCTAGATAAAATAAGCAATGCTACTGCAGTGCATAATACTAATGTAACAATATAAGCCACTCTTTTATTTTTGTTAACATAGTAACTAACAATAAAAGGAAAAATAAACGCAAAGCTAAAAACAAAAATATGAAAAAGACTCCCAATATGATAATTATTAGCTAAGAATCTCCAGGCTAAATAAAACAAAGCGTAATATACGCCTAATAAAATATCAATTATTAAAAACTTCCTTGTTTTATTTTTTCTTAAAGCATATATCAAAATAGATAAAGAAAATAATAAAACAGGAATTAATATATCAAGAATTATCATTCTTCTTCTTTTTTATCTTCAGTTAGACTTTCATTAGTACTTGTATCTTCATCTTTAACGCTAACTTCATTATCTTTTTTATTTTTACTAAACAACGACTTAACAGAAGATGGAATACTTACAAACCATACTTTCAAATTATGTGGTATACTTTTTAACTCTTGTTTACTTGTAAATGGCAATAACACTAAAAACCATAATATAAATGCTATAGGCAACAATAGTATCATATATAATAAAGGTACAGGCAGTATCTTAAACAAGATATTAAAAGGTATAGTTCCACCAGGGTGTACTGTCCAAATAGCGCTAAATAACCAACCCTCACCAGGATTTTTAACAAAATTAGGATTATACTGTGAATTAATAGTCCAATTGAATATCATAGATATTAAAAATGCACCAACTAACAAAACTATTAACGCAAGAGCTGTTTTACCAAAATATTTAAAACTAGGTTTAAACATTTTCCATAAAACTAACAATAAAGGAATTACCAAGAATACAAAATGATTAAAGAAAAAATCAAAGAATATCCAAGGATTTGGATATTCAAATCCAACTGGTATAATAATAGCTAGAAAAGCACCAACCATTAGCGTAGTATAAGCTAGTTGTTTTAGATAAGGTTTCTTAGATAATAAGTATAAAGGTATTAAATAAATATTAATTCCACATAAACTCCAAGGAAAAGCTCCGCCTATCCACCTAGCTACATTAAAGTACTCACTATTTGGGTCTAAATATAAAGCGTTATGATTATACGCTGCGCTTAAAGGTGTATACCAATAAATTAAGTTCCATACTTTATTAGCTAACGCTATACCATATAAAACCCAAATAACTATCATTTTAGTTTTATGCGATTTATTTCTAAAAATAAAGAATAATCCCAGAATTAAAACGACATATACTAACAATATTATAATATGAGTTAGAGAAAACCAACTAACGTTTATAATATTGCTATCTCTATTACTTCTAAATAAAAAATCAAACATATATAAACCTCCTAAAAAGTATTTATTATATCTATTTTATCACACTTATTATTTTTAATGATTAAAATATAAAAATAACAAGATATATCATATTAATGACACAAAACAATAGTAAACGTATAATTAATTATTTTGTTTACGATAAAATACGCAAATAAAAAATTTAGATTATCGTTTTTAATATTTTTTTTATTTTTTTTGTTATAATATGGGTGTAGGAAATAAAGTAGCCTAAAATTGTGAGGAAAGAAAACAACAAAAAAATGATTGAAAGAAACCATTTATTTACGTTAAGTTGCTACAAAGGTAGCAGATATCTCCCTAATTCTCGAACTCTTAATAAAGACCATTTTTTAGTACCCTTAAAAAAATCAATATGAATATAAAAATAGATTAGTGCGTATATTTGTATATGCTCTGTCTATTTTTTTATATAAAATTATCAAATATATTTTCAAAAAAGCATTAAAATAAGAAAGGAAAACAAAACAATGATGCAAAACAAAAAAACAGAAGAACAAGATGACAAAGAAAAGAAAAGACGCAAACTCTTAGTATTTTGGTTGCCTTTATTTTCAATTCTATTACTTGCAGGAGTATTAGGTCTTGTTTTAGGTATCACCCTAAAACCTGCTAAAAACTATGTAAGTGTACACGTTACGTATGAAAATGGTAACGTAGTTGGTATAAAAGATAAATATACCCTAAATGAGGAGGTAACTTTTACTGCGGTACCTAATCAAGGTTATTATTTTGCTGGATGGATTATCGATGGTACTTTAGATAAAACAAATCCAATTAAATTTTATGCTAATGATAACGAGATATCAGCATTGTTTATAATATCCACCGAATTCGGTGTATTTTTACACGTTGATGGATATACTACACTATGGGGTTCTACAGGCTATCCTGTAACTAATATAGTGCTTAAAGATGTAGTAAAAGAATATTACACATTTAGCGGATGGTATATAGGAGATGATACTCACAGTGAATATGCAACTTTATTCGAAATAGGATATGACATAGCAGGTGAATTACACTTATGGGCTAAATTAGATGCTAATACTCACGATTTATATATAGATTTAAACGGAGATGGCTTATATACTGGTCCTGGTGAAACTCTACTTAATCATCACGATGAAGAAATAGTAAGTTTACCTCCTTCAGTTGCTTCTTTAAATCCAGGTGAATATTTTATCAATTGGGCAATTGAACTAAACGGAGCTGGTCCTGCAACTTTTTCTAATCCTAGTAACGTAATAGGAGATGCTTTAATATACCCTGTATTTAGTACAGAATCTTATAATATTACATTTAATGAAAATGGTGGTGCTACTGTAACAGATGGAATATTTGCGTACGGTGCAACATTACCTACAGATACAAAAACTGGTTATACATTTAATGGATGGTTTGTAGAAGGTTCTGAAGGCGTATTATATAACGGAACTGTTCCTGATTTAGGTAACAACAATCAAAGTGTTACTTTAAATGCTTCTTGGACTATTGAATCTTATAATATTACATTTGATTTAGATGGTGGTACAGGAGTAACAGACGGTTCTTATACATATAATACTTTATTACCTGCTCCTACTAAAGCTGGTTATACATTCTTAGGATATAGTAGTGTAGATAACAGTTCAGTAGAGTTTGAAGATCCTTCTAACGTTATTGATTTTGGTGCTAACGGAGCAAGTGTAACATTATATGCAATTTATGAAGCTTCTGATTCAACAGCATATACAGTTAATCATTATTTTGAAAATGCTGCTGGTACTTCTTATGTTTTAGATTCTACTAAAACTCAAAGTTTAACAGGTGAAACTGATACACAAGCAACCGCTTCCGCTCTTACAGTATCCGGATTTACATATAATTCTTCTCACGAAAGTGAAGTTAAACAAGGTAATATAGCAGGTGATGGTAGTTTAGTATTAAGTTTATATTATTCAAGAAATACTTATTCAATTACTTTTAACTCTGAAGGCGGTAGTGCAGTTAGTGCTATAGAAGATGTTAGACACGGAGCTTCTGTTAATGCTCCTGCAGAGCCTACTAAAACAGGATATGATTTTATAGGATGGTATGAAACTAGTCCTTCATTATTATATACATTTACTACAATGCCTATAGGCGGTGTTGCATTACACGCTTCTTGGGATGCTCATACTTATACAGTAGTATATAACTCTAACAAACCAGCTTCTGCTACAGGTACTGTTACAGGTACAACTTCTAGTTCAGTTCATACTTACGATGTTAGTAAAAATTTAACTGCTAATGGTTATGCTCTTGTTGGTTATACATTCACAGGTTGGGCAACAACTGCTGCAGGCGCTAAAGCATATAATGAAGCACAAGCTGTTACTAATTTAGCCGCAGACGGTACATATAATTTATATGCAGTATGGGAAGCTAATACTTATACAGTTACTTATGATAACAATGGTGGAACTGGTGAAATAGCTTCTGCAACTGCTACATATGATTCAGATTTCACTTTATCAAATGGTTCTTCATTTAGTAAAACAGGTTATACATTAACAGGTTGGGCTACTTCGGCAGAAGGCGCTAAAGTATACAATTTAGAAGAAGCTTTTGAACCATATTTATTAACTGCTGGTTTAGATTTATACGCAGTATGGACAGTATGGCAAGTAACTATTACTTATCAAGGAAATAGCGGTTTATATGAAGAAGCTTCTTCATATAAACCGCTATTTCCTTGATAAGTAATAGTTACTTGCCATACTGTCCATA
>JAITXV010000108.1 GCA_031284605.1 Acholeplasmatales bacterium
ATAATATAATTGATTTTATGGATAAGAATTTACATGATGATGCTAGAATTGTTATTTATCCAACTATATTATATATTACAGATTTAGATGGTATTTCTAATGTTATTGATAGACTAAGTGAATATACAAAAGGGGGAGAAAATGAAGAGATTAACTAAGATAAAACTAATTAATTGGCATAGTTTTTTAAATGAGACTGTTGAAATTAACGAAAATACTTTGATATCTGGAGAAAATGGAGCAGGTAAAACTACTTTTTTAGATGCAATACAATACGTATTAGTAGGCGGAAAAGGTGGTGTTAAGTTTAATATAGCTGCTACTGAAGATGCAAAAAGAGACCTAGAAGGATACGTTAGAGGAAAAACAGGTGTTGAAGGGAAAGATGCTCTTAGAACTGGTGATGTTATAACCCATGTCTGTTTAGAATTTTTTGATAATATTAAAAAAGAACATAGTTTAATAGGAAGTGTAATTGAATTAACTAGTGGAAATACTTTAAGAGAAAAGTCATATTTTATGGAATATTGTGCGATAGATGAAGCTATATTTTTAGATAATAATAAGCCACGTGACTATAAAAGTATGAAAGCATATTTTAAATCACAATTTAGAGAATTTGATTATTTTGATAGTCAAAAAGTGTTTAAAGAAAGTATTGGTAATTTCTTTGGAATGGACGCTGTCAAATATTCTAAAATCTTGCCTAAAGCTTTAGCTTTTAGAGCAGTTGATTTACAAAAATTTGTTTATGATTTTTTACTAGATGATAAACCTATTGATATTTCTTCTTTAAAAAATAATACAGATCAATTAAGAAAAATAAATATATTGATTGAAGATGCTAAAAAGAGACTAGAAAAACTTGAAGAATTAGAAAATACTGGAATAGTTTTATTAGAAAATAAAAATACATTATCAATTAATTCTTTAATTGAACATATCAATTTCATTGAAAAAAGAGAAGAATTTATTAAACAAGCTAGCGCTAATATAGCCAGGTTAGAAAGTTTAATTGATAATGAAAGACATAAACAAGAAGAAATTGAACGTTTACAAACAGAAAACGATAGTCAAATATTAGCTTTAAAAATAAGCAAAGATTCTAATGATTTTTCAAGAACGCTCACTGCGCTAAATGAATCGTTAAGAAAAAGCAAGGATGAATATAATAAGGCTTTAAGCGCTGTAACTGAAGTTGGACAAACTTTAGATGAAGAGTTAAAACTATATGAAGAGTTAAATAAAAAATTCCCTTCTAAACAATTTAGTGCTTTTACTAGTTATTACAAAGCTAATCCTACTAGTTTTAGTATTAGTCAAATAACAACTCTTTTAACTAACGTAAACGCTGAAAAAGAGGGCTTAATAAATAGTTTGACTATTAGAAAAGATAGACTTTCAGGAAATAAAAATGACTTAATTAGTAATATTAATGCCTCAAATAATCGTGTTAATAATATGGAAAGAAGTGAGGCTATATTACCTAATTTCGCTGTTAATTTAATCAATTTATTAAATAGAGAACTAGGTAAATTACATAATAAAGAATTTAACTTAGTTCCATTTTGTGAACTTATAGAAATAAATGATGAGAAATGGAGAAATGCACTTGAAGGTATTTTATCTACTAATCGTTTTGATATATTAATTGAACCTATGTACTATGAAGAAGCTAAAAAAATATATGATACTTTCGCTGATTCTCTAGGAATATATGGTGCTGGTATAGCTAATGTTAAAGAATTAGAAAGATATACTGATTTTAAACCAAACAGTTTAGCATCAAAAGTTGATACAGAGAATAAATATGCTAGATTATATGCTAATTATAAGTTAGGAAACATTATAACTGTTGAAAAGAGGGAAGAGTTAGAAAATTATAGTTACTCTGTAACTCCATCTTGTTTTGTTTATCAAAGTTATGTAGCTAGAAGAATTAACCCACGTGTTTATGCAGAAAAACATATTGGTAAAGGAGGGTTAGCACTTCAAGCTGAGATAGAAAAAAGCGAATTAGTTAAATATAGAAATGAATTAAATAATATTAACAATGAAATTAATATTATTGATTCAAATATTAAATTATTATATTCTAGTAAAGTATCTATTTTATTAAATCAAAATAGATTTGGTGCTTTTACTAAGATTAATGATTTAAATGATAATATTATAGCTTTAGAAAATAGATTAAATATTTTAGGAAGTGATGCAACCGGGGATAAACTTGATAAAGAAATTGTTAATTTGGAAAGTTCTAAAAAAGAGTTACAAATTAAACATAATAATATAGTAGGTCAAATAAGTGTTTATAAGCAAGAGAAAAATAGTGCTGAACTAAATATTGTTGAGGCTAATAAAACACTATCTATTTATCAAGAGGAACACAGAACTCTTGAATTAAATAAGCCTGAATTACTTTCTGATGCTACTGCTAAATATAAAGAATTACAAAAGAAGTATAGAACGTTTGAGGATATTGTTTCTTATATCAATGATAGCAATGCTAAACTAAATACTCTAATAAACAGAGGTGAAGCAGAGGTTATTAGTATGATGAGACATTATAATAATACTTTCCACTTTGGTGCGGAACCTACTGTTGAGTATTTTAATTTATATCTAGCTGAGAAAAATACTATTAAAAATCAAAATCTTGTTACATATAGGCAAGAAGCTAATGAATTATATCACAATGCTTTAGTTAGTTTTAGAGAAGACTTTGTTAATAAACTTCGTGATTCTATAGATCAAGCTAATCAACAAATTAGCGAACTTAACTTCGCACTTTCTGAAAAGAAATTCGGTAATGATAGTTATCAACTATTGTTAAGAGCTTCTGAGGATCCTGATTTTAAAACATATTATAATATTATTATGACAGGTAATCCGTTTGAAGATAATGATAGTTTGTTTATAGATGGTTTAAGTAAGAAAAATGCCAATGTATTAATGGAATTATTTAATAAAATAGCAGACCCTGCTCCTGTAAATGATAAACTAGCTACTCAGTGTCTAGATTATAGAAATTATATGAGTTATGATATTGAAATTACTAATATGAACAATGAAAAAATATATTTTAGTAAAGTTAGTAAAGTTAAGAGTGGTGGTGAAACTCAGGTTCCTTTCTATATTGTAATAGCAGCATCTTTCCAACAATTATTATCTAAAAATAAGAAAGCAGATAGTGGAGTTGTGGTATTGTTTGATGAAGCATTTAATAATATGGATGATTCAAGAATTGAAGCGATGATGAGATTTTATAACTCTTTAGCTATTCAATTATTTATTTCAGTTCCACCTCAAAGAGTTCCTAACATTATTTCTTATGTAAATACCGCTCTTACAGTTGTTAAGCATAATGATGTAGCTTATATCGGAAGATTTGAGGATACAAGAGATAAACTTTAAAAACATAAAAACTATAAAGATTAAATCTTTATAGTTTTTATGTTGTGCTAAATTTTATGAAAATGCTATTCTTAACTTTTAAGTCAATATTAGAGTCAAATATATTATAAAGAGTATAATAATTGTAATATACAAAGATTTTCTAACTATGAGTACTGATAAAAGGAGAAACAATAAAAAAAATAAAATAAAAACAATACAAATATCTTTTTTAATTAATATTATAACAAATAACATTTTCCAAAAAGTATTAAAATAAAACGAACAAAAAGGAGTACTAAATTATGAAAAAAACAATTAAATTATTAGTAGTGTTAACATTATGAACAAGAAAATTATAATAAAATTAATTCCATCATATATATGTTTTATATTTATAGTTATTTCATCGATCATACTTTTGGCTAGAACGCCTAGAAACAACTTATCAATGTTTATTCCAATAAATATAGGAATTATATTAATAGTTCTCACATTATTTGGTCTAATGTCCTTAATAAAAATTTTGTGTACAGTAGCAGATAATCCAAAATATTTTAAAATTACAAACCTTGCGTATTGGATATCGTTTTCAATTATAGTACTTCTATGCATTGGTATGGTTTTTATGAGTAGGCTTGTATCTAATGGAGGAGTTTAAAAATGGCTTATTAATTACTTAATATTTTGGGTCACAATAAAGATAAAAAAGGAGAAGAGCATAGCTCTTACGAAAAAAATGAAAAAAATAATAATGAAACAATTAATACCAATTTTTATATTGAGCTTTGAATTAGTCATAGTAATAGTAACTAATTTAGTAATATTTTTTACTAAAGCAGTTTTTCCAATAGATGTCCTATATCATTATCCGATAGTTTTATATATCTTTCTTTATATCTTCCTTGCGTTTTTTATAAGTTTAATTGCGCTAGTAGTGTTTTTAAAAATACATCTTACTAATCAAAAAATTGATAAAGTATCTACAATTTTAATATGGGTATCTTTTATAGTATTACAGATAGCATTTTTTCTAGTGGTTTGGCTATCCTATAGTAATGTTATTTCCCACTAAGTTTTAACAAATAAACTTTTAATTTGATAATTAAATTATATAAATAACATAGAGAATATATTCTGTCTAGTGATAATTAAACATTCAAATTTGAATCTTTAATTAATTTTTTAGTTGTCTACATATTTTCATTTGAGTTTTGGGAATAATTAGCATTTTATTATATCTTCCATTATGTATAGTAAAATAAAACGCTTAAATAGGTACCATCACTTCCTTTGTTGTATGATATATTTATTTTTAGTAACGAAGAAATAATAAAAACGAATAAATTATATAATTTAAATCTAACGATATTATCATTTTTTTATGATATAATGAATGTATTATGAAGATAAATAATTATGATGAAAAGTCAATACATATTTTAAAAGACCTAGAAGCTGTCCGTACAAGACCAGGTATGTACATAGGTTCTACTGACTCAAGAGGTCTCCATCATTTAGTTTGGGAAATAATAAACAACTCAATTGATGAAACTTTAGCTGGATTTGGTTACCAAATTGATGTAACTATTTTTAAAGATAACAGCATTGAAGTATCAGATGAGGGAAGAGGAATGCCATACAAAATGCATGAGAGTGGAAGACCTACTACTGAAGTTATCTTAACTGTATTACACGCTGGTGGTAAATTTGGTAAAGGCGGAGGATATAATTCAAGCGGAGGATTACACGGAGTAGGAAGCACTGCAGTTAATGCTTTATCTAGTTATTTAGAACTAACCATATATAGAGATAATAAAATATGGCACCAGATATTTTCAAATGGTGGTACTAAAGTAACGCCACTTGAAGAAATAGGAACTACTAAAAAAACCGGAACTACTATAAAATTTAAACCAGATCCAAACGTTTTTAGCCAAACGGTGTTTAGCTATGAGACCATAAGAGATAGAATAAGAGAATTTAGTTTTTTACTTAAAGGTTTAAAAACTACAATTAAAGATTTGCGTCCTAAAAATACGCTCTATGAAGAGTTTTTATATGATGATGGTTTAATATCATATATTGGTTTTCTAAATTCTGGAAGAAACACTTTAACTTCTATTACATCTTATAGCGATACATATACAGTACAAGAAGATAAAAACGGTAAAAATATTAGCGCTGATATAAGCGTTGATGTAGCTTTTCAATATGATGACAACTATAACGAAAGAATCTATTCCTTTGTAAATAGCGTTAAAACAACCGATGGTGGAACCCATGAGGTTGGTTTTAAAGCAGGTCTTACTAGAGCAGTTAATGAATATGCAAGAAAAGCATCACTTATTAAAGAAAAAGATACTAATTTAGAAGGTTCAGACATAAGAGAGAGTGTGACTGCAGTGATAAGCTTAAAAATTCCTGAAAACGTCTTAGAATTTGAAGGACAGACTAAATCTAAGTTAGGAACTCCTTCAGCTAAAACCGCTACTGAAAACTTGACTTATAATCACGTTACCACTTATTTAACTGAAAACAAAGAAGAAGCATTAAAAATAATAAACAAGGCACTTGCTAGTCAAAGAGCACGTGAAGCAGCTAGAAAAGCTAGAGATGATGCTAGAAATATTAAAACAAAAAGTAAACAAGAAATCAGTTTGTCAGGTAAACTTACTCCTGCTCAAAAACTAGATAGAGATAAAAATGAGTTATTTTTAGTAGAAGGTGATAGTGCTGGAGGAAGTGCTAAACAAGGAAGAAATAGGGTATTTCAGGCTATTTTACCATTAAGAGGGAAAGTATTAAACACTGAAAATCAACGTCTTGAGAATATTTTAAATAATGAGGAATTATCTACAATTATATATACAATTGGAGCTGGATACGGTGCTAATTTTGATGTAAAAAAGTCTAATTATAAAAAAGTTGTTATTATGACTGATGCTGACCAGGATGGCAGCCATATTCAAATTCTATTAATTACTTTCTTTTTTAGATATATGAAACCACTAATAAATGATGGCAGATTATATTTAGCATCTCCTCCTTTTTATAAAGTTACAAAAAGAAGAGGTTCTAAAGAAGAAATAACTTATGCTTGGAGTGATGAAGAGTTAGAAGAAATTATTAAAGATGATAAAAATTATTCAATCCAAAGGTTTAAAGGATTAGGTGAAATGAATGCTGATCAACTTTGGGATACTACTATGAACCCTGAAAAAAGAACTCTTATTAGAGTCTTAATTGATGACGATGTTGAAGCTGAAAAAAGAGTTAGACTTTTAATGGGTGATGATTCTACTCAAAGAAAAGAATGGATTGACCAAAACGTTAGTTTTGAGGTTATTGATAACTATGACATAGGAGATAAGTAATGGCTGCTAAAACTAAGATAACAGAAAAAATTGAAGCTTTTGTTACTGAAAAAATTTCAAATGAAAACGTAACAAGCGTAATGGCTGAGCGTTTTTCTCGTTATTCAAAATATATAATCCAAGATAGAGCATTACCTAACGCTAAAGATGGTTTAAAACCAGTTCAAAGAAGAATACTATACGGTATGTATTTAATGGGTTTGTTTTATAATAAACCTTACAAAAAAAGTGCTAGAGTTGTTGGTGATGTAATGGGTAAATTCCATCCTCACGGTGATTCAAGCATATATGAAGCCTTAGTTAGAATGAGTCAAGATTGGAAAATGTTACTTCCTCTTATAGATATGCATGGTAACAATGGTAGTGTAGACGGTGATAGCGCTGCTGCTATGCGTTATACAGAAACTAGGATGTCATTAGCTTGTGATTTTCTATTAAAAGATATAGATAGTAACACTGTTCCTTTTGTTCCTAATTTTGATGATGAAGAACTTGAGCCAGTAGTACTTCCTGCTAAGTTTCCTAATTTATTAGTTAACGGAGCTAGTGGCATAGCTACGGGATATGCAACTAATATCCCTCCTCATAACCTAAACGAAGTAATAGATGCCTGTATCTTTGTAATAGATAACCCTAGTGCCTCTAACTACGATATTTCTAAAATAGTTAAAGGTCCGGATTTTCCAACTGGAGGAATAGTCCAAGGTAAATCTGAAATTGACAAAGCAATTAGTACAGGTTCTGGTAAAATAATAATTAGATCAAAAACTGAAATTATAGATAACCAAATTATAATAACTGAAATTCCATATGAAGTCAATAAAGCAGAATTAGTAGCTAGAATTGATAGTTTAAGATTAAATAAAAAAGTAGAAGATATTTTAGAAGTAAGAGATGAATCTGATAAAGAAGGTTTAAGAATAGCAGTTGATTTAAAAAAGAACAGTGACTATACTACTATTTTAAATTATTTATATATCAATACTGATTTACAAAGAAGCTACAGTTACAATATAGTTACAATTATAAACCATAGACCAGTTTTAGCATCTTTTCTTGAAATATTAAATGCTTATATCAACCATCAAAAAGATGTAGTAACTTCTAAAACTCAGTTTGATTTAGAAAAAGCTAAAAAAAGAGAACACATCGTAGATGGTTTAGTAAAGATGGTTAGCATATTAGATGAAGTTATAAAAATAATTAGAGCATCTAGCGGAAAAGAAGACTCAAAAAATAAACTAGTTGAGAGATGGGGATTTTCTTTATTACAAGCTGAAGCTATCGTAATGTTACATTTATATAGATTATCTAATACCGATATAGTACTCTTGGAAAAAGAAAAGAAAGAGTTAGCTAAAAATATAAAAGACTATAATGCAATTTTAAAAGATGAATCTCTTCTTTTGAATGTTATTAAAAATGATCTTAATGAAACTAAAAATATTTTAGGTAGACCTAGAAAAACTATAATCGAAGATGCAATTGAAAATATAAAAGTTGATAAAAAAGATATTATTAGTTCTGAATTAGTAGTTATAGGTGTAACTAAAGAAGGATACATTAAGCGTTCAACTTTGAAAAACTATAGTATGTCTAAAGAAACTGGATTAAAAGATAAAGATTGTTTAATATTTAAAAAAGAGATACTTACTACTGATAACCTTCTAATTTTTACTAGTTTTGGAAACTATTTAATTATTCCAGTATATAAAATTGAAGACCAAAAATGGTCATCAATCGGAACATATATATCTAACATAATAAATATAGACAAAAATGAAAATATAGTTTATTTAGATTCTGTAACTACATTTAATAGCGACATTAGATTTTTAATATCTACTAGTTATGGATATTCAAAACAAGTACTTTTAAAAGATTTAGAAGTACAAAGAATGCATAAAACTTTTAAACTTGTTAGACTTCAAGAAGGAGAAAGTGTGGTTGGAGTAGATAAAGGATACAACACAGACATAGTATCTATTACAAGTATGGGTTATTTCACTAGATTAGATGAAAGAGAGATAGAAATATCTACAGTTGGTACAAGAGGTGGAAAAACTATCAACATTAAAGATAATGACTATTTAATTGGCTCATTTTATAGTGATAAAGATAGTGAACTAGTTATTATTACCACAAGAGGGCACGTATTAAAAATAAATGTTTCCGAATACAATTACTTACCAAAATCAAGAACTGGATTTTTAGTAATTGAAAGGATGAAAACTAATCCACATAGAACATTAAAAGCTTCAAATATGACTAAAAACCAAAATAAAGAGAATAAAGATGTTTTATTAAGATTTCAAAATAATGACACTATTATTACTACCCAAGATTTAAAAACTGATGGGAATAAATTTGGTAAGAAAATAATTGATATCAATCCTGAAAATCCTTTGTTAAGTTTCACTATTGAAAAGTCTAATTATGATTATCATATTGATGCAAAAGAACCAGTTGAAGCAACTAAATCTTCTGTTAATCTCACGCAGACTAAAAAAACTACTGTTTCATATGAATCAAATAAAGAAAAAGAACC
>JAITXV010000121.1 GCA_031284605.1 Acholeplasmatales bacterium
AATATAACAGTTTATGAATTTATTAAAGACACAACAAAACCTGTTTTTACTCCTGGAGAAACTTCAGTTTATTATATTGCTGATGATATTTTATTAGTGGGAAATGACTCTTGGATAAAAAGCATTGAATGGAACTATAATGGAGGTTCATGGGAAGTTTGGGATAGTTTATCTCAAGTTGGTTTAAGTCCAGGGATACCAGGAAATTTAAGTGTTTTGTTTAACGCTTCAATTCAGCAAGATGGGTGTTATCAAGTAAGAGCTGTTGATTGGGCTCTAAACTATTCTACCATCGTTACAATATACCTAGATAGAAGTGCTCCAGAGGGTAGTTTTAGTAACATTAATGAATATATGTTATCTAAAACTAGTGTAAGATTTTCTTGGATTTTGAATAGTTCAACGGAAAGTCCAGTTAGTGCTAGCTTAACATATTTAGGAATTGATGGAGATGCTCCCGCATTACCTACTAATTATTTAAGCAATGAACTAATTACTAATGAAGGTTTTTATTTAATAACTTTATCAGACCTTTCGGGTAACACAACATATTATTCCTTTGAAATAGATTTAACTAAGACAACATCTAATCTTAATTCACAAAATAATGTAGTTAGTACTAACCAAAGTATAACCTACATTGCTAGTGACAGGAATTTTTCTCATATTGAATATAGTTTTAATAATAGTGATTATACAATAATTAATTCTGATACCCTTTATCTAAATGGTCTTTTATATGTAGATGGTGCTTATAGATTTAAAGCTATTGATTTAGCTGGTAATATATCTGATATTGTATTAGTATATTTAGATCGCATCACCCCAACAGGAACGTTATCATCTAGTGTTAACGTTGATGGATATTCAAAAACTACGGTAACTTTTACCTGGCTTAATGCAGATTCTACCCAAAGCCCTATTACTTACGTTACTTTAACTTACTACGAAATAGTATCTGGAATAACAACTGAAGTTACTGCTTCATATGCTAAAGGGGCACCAATAACAGCGGAGCATGAGTACTTTATTACTTTAGTAGATGCAGCTTCAAACCAAGAAACAATATCATTCATTATTGATAAAACAAAGCCAGTTGGAATAGCACTAAGTACTTACTATAATAATTCGTTTACCTTTAGTGCTACTGATAATTGGGAGGTTAAGTCATATCAGTATCGCCTTACAACGGACACACTTTGGATAACTTCCCTAGAGCCAATTACTTTAAATACATCATTTAAAGAAGGAACTTACCAATTTAAAGCTATTGATTTAGCTGGTAACGAAAGCGATGTATATACAACAATATTCGATTATTCTGCTCCAGTATTAAATGGCACACTACCTGGATTTACCAATTCTAATATTAGTTATATTACTATAGATACACTATCTGGAGTAAATAAAAGAGAATATCGATATGATGGTGGAGAGTGGATTGAATTTAATGGTTCTTTAGCTAAAACAAGTGGAGATGGATTATATGAGTTTAGATCTACAGATAATGCTGGAAATATCTCAAATATAGTTAGCATAGTCTTAGATACAATAAATCCTCAAAATGGAACTTTACCACAATATACAAACGAAGGTTTTACTTACATAGCATATGATGATAATTTATGGCGTTTAGAGTACAAAGTACCAGGTAGTGTGATTTGGTTAACTGGTGAAATTAATGGTGTATATACATCACCTAATGGAGATTATGGGACATATTCTTTTAGAGCAATTGATCTTGCTGGCAACGTATCAAGTATAGTAGAAGTAATACTATGGGTTCAAAACAATTTTGGAAATCTAGAAAACATTAAAAATTATTATAAAGTAGATACCTGGTATGTGGTTAATCTTCCAGCTAACATTTTTTCAAGTGATGCTGGCCAATATAGTTTTTCAAACTATGATAGTGCTCTTAACTTTGCGGTTTCAAAGGAATTTTTTTATAGAGTAAATATCGTAGGAAATCATTGGACATTCCCATCAATTCAAAACGAGTCTATTTTAGCACCTTATTATGATATGGATTCATTATATGTAGCTATTAATTTTTACGCTAAAAGGTACGTCTCAAATGAACTTAATTTTGAAGCTGGAGTAAATAATTACTATACGATTATGTCAAATTATGGTATTCCAGATGCAAGTGCTCTAACAAATAATAATTTAACTGTTCCTGAATTTATATTAAATGAATACAGTGGGTTATCTGGGTATTTTTTAAATTTAAGTTATCAATTTTTAAAGCCTAATTCTTTAGCTTATCCTTCCATTGAGTTTTTATTTATCGCTAGTACTATTGAATTAGTTTATCAATCTCCTTTAAACATTTCCTACGGAATAAATATAAAAAACTACTTACAAGCAAACAATTATTACTTCGAAGGATATTATAAAGTTAAGGAATTTGACTTAGCAGGAAATTACCAGGAGTATATCGTTTTCATTGATTTAACTGCTCCAGTTTTGAATGCTAGTGTTACTAGAGGTGATGGAGAAGCGATGAACGTAGTATTTAATAGTGAATTAGTTGCCGCAGGATATGATAATAAGTTTATTAGCTTTGATATTACAAGTATTTTTGATTATATCGATGACTATTATTTTGTTAGAATAATAGGAAAGGACATGAATAAAACTTTTCGCATTAAGGATTTTAACAAAATCCCAATTTTAGATGGCGTTACCTATTTTGGGAATTATAATATTTTAGTATTT
>JAITXV010000051.1 GCA_031284605.1 Acholeplasmatales bacterium
AAATATTATCATTTAATATTTTATCTAAATTGGCTTTTTCTTTTAATAACGCTACTTTCTCATCATTTAATCTATCTAAGAGTATTTTAGTTTCGCTAGCATTTTCGTTTTTATTAGAGCTAGCATTTTTTATTATTTCACTATTTAATCCTAATCTTTTAGCTATTAGTATAGCATTAGATGCACCTCCTATTCCCATATTTAAGTAATATAATGGCTGTAAGGTATCAGCGTCGAATGCAACACTAGCCACTTCGATATCATTTGAAGAATAAGCGAATGTTTTTAATTCTAAATAATGGGTAGTTACTATTAGGTGAGGTTTAAATTGTTTAATATAATTAATAATAGCTATAGCAAGTGCTTGACCTTCAACGGGGTCAGTACCACCTCCTAATTCATCTAATAATATTAATGAATTTGAATTTAACCCATTGATAATTCTTATTATGTTCGTTAAATGACCTGAAAATGTAGATAAAGATTCACTAATTGATTGATTATCTCCTATATCACAATACACTTCATTATATAAATTTATGTTAGTACCTTCATTAGCAGGAAGCGGGACCGCATACATAGTTAGTAAAGCAAACAATCCTACTAATTTTAACAATGCAGTTTTACCACCTGTATTAGGACCTGTAACTAATAAAGTTCTTTTTTGGTTATCTAAAATAAGACTTATAGGGACAACTTTGTTTTTATCAATTAATGGATGACGACCATTAATAATTTTTAAATATTTATTAGTATTTACTTTTTGTCTTACACAATCAAATTCTTTAGCGAATAATGCTTTAGCATGCAGATAATCTAATCTAATAAAAATATCATAGTTTGATTTTATTGTTTCATAATAATCAAACATCTTGTTAGATAAAATACTTATTATCACTATTATTTCAGCTTCTTCTAAATGGTTTAAACTTTCTAATTTATTAGATAATATTCTTATTTCATCAGGTTCAATATATGATGTTTGTTTAGAACTAGAAACTTCGTGAACTATTCCTGAAATTTTATTCTTTTCGCTTGTAATAACTGGCAAAGTATATCTTCCATTTTTAGAAGTTATTATAGGTTCTGATAGTTTTGATGAGTGTTTTAATAAAAGTGAATTTAATGTAGTAGTTATTTCTTTAGATACTAAGAGTTTATCTTTTCTTATTTTTTTTAATTCTGTACTTGCATTATCATATATTTGACCTTCAGGGTCTAATATATCATCTATTTCTCTTAATAGTTTGGAGTGACTCATTATTTTACTCATATATTCGTTATCTAAATTTTCATATTTCGATTCACTTTTTTTAGCATTTCCAAAATATCTAATTATATCTTGTTCCATAATAAAAAACAATCTTAAATTAAATATTTCACTAACACTTAGTACTGATTTAATTTCTAATCTAGATATTATTTGAAGTATATCAAAGTCTTCTTTAAATGGAAATACGCTATATTTGTATACTAATCGCAATACTTCATCGGTTAAATCTAATTCTTTGTTAACATCTTCTTGTTTTTTAAAGCTAACTATGTTATCGTACAAAAATCTAGCAGTATCAGTTTTACAGTATTGCTTGATTTTTTCAAATATATAATTTATCTCTAAATTCCCATAATTCTTATTCATATATTATATTATACTAAAAAAAACCATAAATTATGACCTTTAAGTCTTAATTTATGGTTTTAATTATTTAAATATATAAGCATATAGTAGATAAATTATATAAATAACTGCATTACTTTATCAAAACCATCTTTAGTAGTGTTGGATACAGCATAAATGGTTGGGTTACTTATTAGTTTTTCTTTTATTATTTTTAGCTGTGCAGCTTGACCACTTCTATTGATTTTATCTTTTTTAGTGCATATTATTGTAACATCGTGATTATTTTTATGTAAATAATCATTTACATCTATATCATCTTCAGTTGGACCAACTTTAAAGTCTATTAGTTGAATTATTCCTTGATAATCAACTTTGGTTATGAAATCATTTATTAAATTAATAAAACCCTCTCTTGAAGTTTTACTTCTTTTAGCGTATCCGTATCCTGGTGAATCTAATAGGTAAAATTCATTATTAACTAAAAAATAATTAAAAAATATAGTTTTACCTGGAGTTCCACTAACTCTAGCTAAATTTTTTCTATTGAGCAATGCGTTTATAAAAGAACTTTTACCTACATTAGATCTTCCAAGAATTAGGTATGTTGGCTTATCTGCTAGACATTCTTGCACGTTTACTATTGATTTTACAAAAACACTTTCTTTAATCATATATATCTCCCTTCTTTATTATAACAAAAATAACTCATTTTTTCTGTTTTTTTCTCTTTTCCTGCAAATTCTGCCAAAAATATGTTTTTATTACTTAAAATAAATATAGTACTATGATATTATTATAAAAGCAGATAAAAATACTATATTTTATAGAAATAGTATTTGTTCAATAAAACAAAACTTTTTCGTCACAACAAAATTTAAAGGCTTTACAAAAAATTTGTAAAGCCTTTAAATGGTTTATTAACTTATTTTCTAGAAAGCATGTCTAAATACATCTTTAACGTTAGAGATTAAAGTTACCTTTAATTTTTCTCTAACTTCAACAGGAATTTCTTCTAAATCTTTTTCATTATCTTTAGGAACTAATATTTCAGTTAATCCACTTCTTAGAGCTGCTATTGATTTTTCTCTCAAACCACCTATTGGTAAAACTTGACCTGATAAAGTAATCTCCCCTGTCATACCAAGTAATGCTTTAGGGGCTTTTTTAGTAACAGCTGAATATATAGCTGTAGCTATAGTTACACCAGCACTTGGGCCATCTTTAGGAATAGCTCCTTCTGGTGCATGGATGTGAAAATTATTTAATCCAAACATATCAGGGTCTATGCCATATTCTGTAGCTTTGCTTTTAACAAATGATAATGCAATCATAGCACTTTCTTTCATAACATCACCTAATTTACCAGTTAACACTAAATTGCCTGTTCCTTTATAGTAAGTTACTTCAATAGGCATTGTGTCGCCTCCGTACTGAGTATACGCTAATCCTGTAACTTGACCTATCACTGGTTTATTTTCAACTTCATTATGGAAGAACCTAGGTTTTCCTAAGTATGCTTCAATATTAGCCATTGTAATATCTACTCTCTCAACTTTTTTAAGTAAAATATCTTTAATAGTTTTTCTAATTAAAGTTCCTATAAATCTTTGTAATTCACGTACACCTGCTTCTCTTGTATAATGTTGAATTAGATAATATATACATTCATCAGTGATTGAGAAGTTTTCATTAGTGATACCGTGAGCTTTTAGTTGTTTTTCAATTAAATGTTTTTTAGCAATATGAAATTTTTCATGTTCAGTATAACTAGATAATTCTACTATTTCCATTCTATCTCTAAGTGGAGCTGGAACGTTTTCTAAGTAGTTAGCAGTAGCTATAAATAATACTTGAGATAAATCATAATATTCTTCTAGATAATGGTCACTAAATTTAGAGTTTTGTTCAGGGTCTAATACTTCTAGCATTGCACTTGAAGGGTCTCCTTTGTAATCAGCACTCATTTTATCAATTTCATCAATTAAGAAAACTGGATTAATAGTTTTAGCTTCTTTCATTCCTGAAAGTATTCTTCCAGGTAAAGCTCCAACATAAGTTCTTCTATGTCCTCTAATTTCAGCTTCATCTTTTACTCCGCCTAATGATTGTTTAATAAACTTTCTACCTAAAGCATCTGCTATTGAAATAGCTAAAGTAGTTTTACCAGTACCAGCAGGACCTACTAAACATAGTATAGTCTGAGGGTTTTTCTTAGTTTTAATTTTTACAGCTAGATATTCAATAATTCTTTCTTTAACTTGTTCAAGACCATAATGATCTTGATCTAATTTTTCTTTAACTATAGTCAAATCTTCATTATCAGCTGACACTTTATTCCAAGGTAATTCAACCATAAAATCAAGATAGTTTTTAATAACATTACTATCTGGTGTTTGACTACTTGAAGATGAGTATCTTGCAAGTTCTTTAAGAGCTTTTTCTTCTATATTTTTAGGCATTCCGCTTGCAAGTATTTGTTTTCTTAATTCTTCGATGTCTTCTTCTTTTTTAGCTTTATCTCCTAATTCATTTTGAATAGCTTTAAGTTTTTCTCTCAAAATATATTCTTTTTGAGTATCATTTATACTTTTATTAACTTCATCTTGAATTTTATGTTCTAATTCTTGAGATAATTCTTCAATAGACAAATCTTCCATTAGCCACTTCATTCTTGTGATAACATCTAATTCTGATAAATATTTAAATTTTTCTAATGGATTATTAATTCTTAAATTATAAGCTAAAAGGTCAGTAAGCTGTTCACTTGTTATTCCTTGGCTTATTTTCTCTCTAATTGATTGTGGGTCATAAAACGAATCCATACTTTTAGATATTCTATCATTAATCATTTTTGTAAATGCTATTTCTAAATTTCTATCACTAGTAAAACTCTTTAGTTCCTCATAACTAACAATATATGGTGGTGTAAGTGTCAAATATTCATTGATTTTAACTCTTGAAATACATTGAAATCTTACTTTAACATTATCATTAACTTGTTTAGTTGTTGAAACTATTTTCGCAAGTACTGCTGTTTCATATAAATCTATAGTAGTAGGTTCGTTTAAAAGCGGATTCATCTGAACTAGCAATATTATAAATTTTGCATAACCCCTGTTTGAATCATCTAATGCATTTTTGTCATGTTGTTTATTAAATTCGAATCTATATTCCACATTAGGCATTGGAACTATTCCTTTTATAACAACGCTTGGTAATTCTTTAAACATACTTTCCATATTATTCCTCCTTCAAAGATATTTGGATATACCTATTATAGCATAATATTATATAAATAGCCATTATATAATAATAGGTATATATATTATAACAAATAAAATTAGCAATGTCAAGTATTAAGTGCTAATTTATGAAGCATATATTTTATTATAAACAAAATGTGATTATAAAACAGTAGATTGCTTAAAAAAAGAAGTTATAATTATAAAATAATAAATTAAAATATACAATTAATGGGTTATTTCGCTAAAATATAATAATTCTAGCGAAATAACCCAAAATAAAAAATAAAAATATTTTTACATAAAAAGATATTATAAAATACTAATATAACTTTTTATATAGTTATTAATATGTTTTAGTTGTTTTATGGTATTTTAAAAAAACCTGCTGTTAGTTCTATTGTGTTCTTCTGTGCTATTAATCTTATCTTCTAAAGCACGTATAATATACATAATATTAGGAAATGATTCTTTTTTCCTATCAAATATCATAGGCTTTAACAATTCATCTTTGGTAATGCAAAATAACTAATACTAAATATAACATCTATTAAATAAATAGTCCAATATATAACAAACCCATAGATCTTTTTCAACAATAGGAAGTGAATATCCAGTTTTATCAGAAGTTTTCATAATAGCATCTTTTATATCGTCTTTGTTAGATTTTAAAAATTTAATCATTTTGATTCACCATTACAAATACCTTATATATCCACTTAGTCATATGGATGCCTTCTGTAAGTAAATTTATCTTTTCATCGTCGGTTAAAGTACTTTTTAGTAAACTAATGTCATCTTCGGTAACATTTTGTTTACCAAGTGCAGTTAAAGCATTTGCAACTAGCGAAGTTTTAAAAGACATATTATCAATCATCTTATTAGCTACGTGTTTTAAACTAACTTCATGATTCCCAATTTTATAGGTTTTGCAAGGTCCATTACTTAGATAATCATAATGTGCAGGAACTTGGGTAGATAATCCTAATAAATTTAGAGCAGTAACTCCAGGAGGTATTAATTTCCAACAGTTTTTGTTAGCTATTATGCGTATGACATCATCTACAAGAGGTGGAACATAACATCTTAGGAAACTTGAATATCTAGGTTTCATATATATTCCACTAGTTATTCTAGTAATTTTCCCTGCTTTTGTAAGCCTTGAAAGATATTGTCTTACACAATCATTATTTGCAATATCTAAAAAATCATCTATTACAAATAAATGACCATCATTAAAATTTTCTATTCTTTTTTCAACTAAATATGATGCTGTCATAATTTTCCTATTTTGTCACAAAATATATATATAAAATGTGACAAAATTATTATGACATATTAATAATACTTATACTTAAAAAAAGAAATGCACATACCGTTTTAGAAGTATGTGCATTTAAAATATTAGGTATAAACAGGATTATTATACAATTTTTGCGTTTTCAACTATGAATTCAATAGCTTTATTAATCTTTATTTCTTTAACGATTTCATTTTCTGGAATATACTTTTTAATATAGTCAACAGGCATTTTATATTCTTCTGAAAGTGCTTCATATTTATTTTTAATTTCTTCTTTAGAAGGTACTAAACCTTCTTTAGTAGCTATAGCTTCTAAAACTAAAGTATCTTTAACAGTTTTTACAGATCTAATATAGTTTTGTTTATCAAATTCTTCTAATGTTGTACCAGACATAGTTAATAAATCTTCTAATTCCATATTATATTGTTTAGCCTGATCAAGAACATGTTGTTTTTGATGTTCAACTTCTTTATTAACTAATCCTTCTGGAACTTCTACACTTGAATTATTAGCTGCTAAACGAATAAGGGTATTATATACTCTTGATTTTTCGTTTTCTGATTTTCTAGATTCTAAATCATTTTTAATATGAGCTAACAAACTTTCTTCGTCTTTAACTCCTTCGATTTCTAATGATGCAACATATTCAGGAGTTAATTCTGGTAATTTAGTAGTTTTAATTTCATGAAGATGCAATTTAAAAACTACTTCTTTTCCTGCTAAATGTGGCGCCTGGTATTCTTTAGGAAATGTAACTAAAATATCTTTTTTCTCATCAACTTTCATACCAACCATTTGTTCTTCGAAACCTGGAATAAAATGTCCACCGCCTATCTCTAATGAATGGTTAGAAGCTTGACCACCTTCAAAAGGTACTCCGTCTAAATATCCATCAAAATCAAAAACAGC
>JAITXV010000125.1 GCA_031284605.1 Acholeplasmatales bacterium
AGAGCTATGCACTATATCCTCATATGAGTGTATATGATAATATAGCATTCCCTTTGAAAATAAAAAAGGTAGCTAAAGATATCATAGAAGAGAAAGTTAAAAAAGTAGCTGAAATAGTAGGTTTAAGTGAATTACTTGAAAGAAAACCAAAAGCATTGTCAGGCGGACAACGTCAAAGAGTTGCTTTAGGTAGAGCTATTATTAAAGAAAATGTTAAAGTATTACTAATGGATGAACCTTTATCTAATTTAGATGCTAAATTAAGAGTAGAAATGAGAAGTTCTATTATTAAATTACACCAGGATTTAGGTGTTACTATTATATATGTAACTCATGACCAGGTTGAAGCTATGACTATGGCTGATAGAATTGTAGTAATGGATAAGGGTATAGCTCAACAAATAGGAACTCCAAAAGAAATATATGACTATCCTGTTAATTTATTTGTTGCAGGATTTATTGGAACTCCAGGAATGAATTTTATTAGTGGAAACTCTAAAGATGGTTATTTTATAATTAATGAAAATAATAAAATAAAATTAGACAAAAATCAAGATGCTTTAGTTAAAAAAGAAGGTTTATATGAAAAAGAATTAGTTCTAGGAATTAGACCTGAAGATATTAACGTAAGTGATGAAAAGAAAGAAAATAGTTTAGAAATAACTGTAGATATAGCTGAACTTTTAGGAGCTGAATATTACATCCATTTTTACATAGGAGAAAACAAGCTTACTGCTAAAACTAAAGCTACTAAAATTATTAGTAATGGTTCAAAAGTTTTTATTAATTTTGTTCAAGATAAAATTCATTTGTTTGATAAAGAAACTACAAATAGACTAAAATAAGTTAATTAGACATAGAAAAAATCTTTTTTAAAGAAAGTAGGTAAAATTATGAAAAAAATATTGTTAGTGCTTGTACTTTTTATGACTGTTTTTATTTTACAATCATGCGTATCTGATGGAACTTCTTCTTCTAGTAAAAAACCAATTATTATCTGGGTTGGTGCTGAAGGAGTTAGTTTTTACCAGGGCGTTATGGATGATTATGTAGCGTCACATGAAGGTATGCCTAAAGTTGAAGTTAAACCAAGTGATGCTGGAACTGCTGCTAACTCATTTTTACTAGATACTGAAGAAGGAGTTGATATTTTTACTATTCCTGGTGATAGTTTATCAGAATTAACAAGTGGTTCTACTAAAATAGCACCTATTTTAAATACTTCTTTAATTAATCAAACATTCGCTCTAAATACTCCTAGTGTTATCGATATGATATCACTAAAAATAGCTGGTAGTGATGATTTACTTATTTTTGGAGTTCCTTATGTTTTTCAAAACTTAGTATTATATTATAATAAAACTATACTAAAAGATGTAACTAGTTGGGAAAATATTATTAGAGATGTTGAAACTTACAATAGCCAAAATAAACAAAGTACTAAAGCTTTCACTTTAGCAGGGATCGATTCATTTTCTAATTCGTTTTTATTGCTTGCATCTAAAAATAATAGTTTTCCAATTAAAATTTACCAAGATGGGACTTTAGATGATTGTGATATAACTAATGATGAAGCTGTGTCTATTATTAAAAAAGGACAAGATATTTTTAAATATTTTGATAAGAATAGTGCGGGAGCTTGGACAAGTTATGTTACTGAAAAAAAGGTAGCTGCGGTTATAGGAGGAGCGTGGGAATTTGGGGCTGCTACTGAAAGTTTTGGTTCTAACTTAGGTATAGCTAAACTTCCTACATTTACTATAAATAACGATACATATAATAGTGGAACTTTTAATGACGTAAAAATGTTTGTTCAAAGAGTAGGAAGTCCTAATGCTATGTATTTACAAGGGATTATGGAATATTTATCTAGTAAGGAAATTCAAGAACAATCTTATATATATTGTAATAATTTACCATCATTTAAAGATGCTAGAACTGAATTTGATAGTATTAAAGTTGGTACTTCTGATAAACAACTTCTAGCAAGGGCACAATATGAAATGATGGATTATGGATTGCCACAACCTTTTGGTAAAGATAAAAGGATGCATGAATATTTTTATTCAAGAAAAGCTGATCAATTATTAATAAATGTACTAACTAATGTAGATAATGCATATACAAATATAGAAAATATAAAAGCTGTTTTAACTAAAGTTGAAGCTAGATGGAAGAAAGGTAACGATTAATATGAAAAAAATATTAAGAAGTATAGGAAATTTCTTTTTAGATTTTTTTAAGTCTATTTATAAAGTACTTAAAAAAATAGGAATTAGTATAGCAAATTTCTTTAAAAAGATATTTACTTATTTTATTAAGGGCAGTATTTGGACTAAGTTATCATTTTTTATTTTTGGAATAGGAAATGTCTCAAGAGGTCAAGTTATTAAAGGTATTTTATTATTTTTAGTTCAAGTAGTATTGTTAATATTTTTTATATCTAGTCCTACTGTAAATGGTACCCCATTTGGGTTTAAAGCTTTAAAAAATATATTTACGCTTGGGTCATATGATGGTACTACCTGGGAAACAGGTTTTAACAGTATTTCTGGACAATACGATATATTTATTAAAACTCCCGCTGATAATAGTTTATTAATGTTACTTTTTGGAATTATCTCATTTTTTGTTTTAGCTTTATATCTTGTTATTTGGCACGCTAATATTAAGGGTTCTTATGAAGTAGACAAATTAAAAAAAGAAAATAAAAGAATTCCTAAATTTAAGGAATCTTTAAGAAGTTTAGCTAATGAAAAATTCCACACAGCTTTACTTGTAGTTCCTATAATTGGGGTATTAATATTTAGCGTACTTCCAATTGTATTTATGATTTTTTTAGCTTTTACATCATATGATAAAAATACCGATGCTAATGGTTTATTTAGCTGGGTAGGATTTAAGGTGTTTATCGAGTTATTTAGAGTAGAGGGTTTAAGAAATAGTTTTGGTTCAGTTTTGGTTTGGACATTGATATGGGCTATTTGTGCAACTTTTTCTAATTATTATTTAGGTATAATGCTAGCGGTATTAATTAATAAAAAAGAAGTTAGGTTAAAAAAACTATGGAGAACTATTTTTATTTTAACAATTGCTTTACCACAATTTGTTAGTTTATTAGTAGTTGGTATGTTACTTGATGTAAAAGGACCATTTGGAAAAATATTACCTTTTGAAATATTAACTAATGAAACTAATGTATGGATACCGCGTATAGCTATTATTATTATAAATTTATGGATTGGGGTACCTTACACTATGTTACTAACAACAGGTATCTTAATGAACATTCCAAAAGATTTATACGAAGCTGCATC
>JAITXV010000037.1 GCA_031284605.1 Acholeplasmatales bacterium
TAATCAAATTTAGGTATTATGAAGAATGAAGTTATACGAATAGTTGGTTTGTTAAAACAAACCAATATTTTATCTGATTCAAAAGATTTTACTGCCTATTTAAAAAGCAATAATCCATCTGTGCCATCTAAAAGTCTAATATTTTATAATAATCTAGAAAAAGAAATATTAGATATATTATGTTTAGAGAATAAGGAAATAAATATCAAACAATTTTATGAAGAAACTAAACAAAAAGACAGTAATACTACTATTAATGATATTAAGCTTCTGCTAAACTATCTAAAAATTAATAAAATGATCGATTATTTTTATAGCGGCTATTCTAAAACTACACAAAAAAATGACTATATTACAATTAGATCATTATATCAAACAGAAACTTTAAAAGAAAAATCAAGCAAAAGAATTGATATTTCCCAAAAAATAATAACTTATTTATATTCTAAATACCAAAAGAGCACAACAGAAGAAAAAGAAGAGCCAATTTTATTTTCAAGAGTGGAATTAATTAACAACCATAAAAATGATTTATTTGATGAAGATATATCAATTGAAGAAATAGACGATGCATTATTTTACCTACTACAAATAAATGCTCTAAAAATAGAAGGTGAATTTTTAGTTATATATAACAGAATGCTTTTAGAACGAACAGCAGATGTTAAAGATAGATATAAAAAAGAACACTATCAGCATCTTTATAATTATTATCAAAGTAGAACGGAACAAATCCACATAGTAGGAGAGTATGCAAAAAAAATGAAAGAAAGTTCTGAAGCAGCAGAAGCATTTGTATATGATTACTTTAATATGGAAAGCGATTTTTTTATGAATAAATATTTTCATTCGCGAAAACATCAGCTTTTAAGAAATATGACGGAAGTAAAATATAACACATTATTTGGTAATTTATCTGAAAAGCAAAGAGAAATAATCAACGATAAAGATGACAAATACATAGTAGTTTTAGCTGGTCCCGGAAGTGGAAAGACTATGTTGTTAACTCACAAACTTGCATCTTTATATATGTCTGAAGATGTAAAACACGAACAAATGATAATGTTAACATTTTCAAGGGCTGCAGCTACAGAATTTAGAATAAGGCTTAGAAAACTTATAGGAAATAGTGCGTACTATATTACTATATCAACATTCTATTCATATTGTTTTGACTTACAAGGGATTATTGGAAATTTAGATAGAACCGATGATATCATTAAAACCACTATTGAAGCCATTAAAAATAATAGCATATACCAAAATAAAATAGGTAAACTAGTATTAGTGATAGATGAGGCACAAGATATAAGTGAAGAAGAGTTTGATCTAATAAAACTTCTTATGGAAAAGAACGAAGAGATGCGTATAATTGCGGTTGGAGATGATGACCAAAGTATTTATTTGTTTAGAGGTGCTAGTCCTAAGTATCTTGAAGAACTTTCAAAATTTAGCGGAGCTAAAACTTTTGAGTTGTTAACAAACTATAGGAGTAAAAGCAATATTGTCAGTCTAAGTAATAGTTTTATAGAACAGATGAAAGGAAGACTAAAACGCAATAAAATAGTACCCAATACTGTAGAAAAAGGTATCGTCAAGATCTATAAATATAAAAGTCAATTTATATGTGCCCCAGCAGTTAATAGTCTAATAAATAATATTAACGAAAATTCATTAAATGGTACTACGGCAATACTTGCAAGAACAAATGAAGAAGTATTACAAATAGGTGCTTTATTAATCAAAAATGGAATAAGTGTAAAATACGTTGTTGGCAATAGTAAAATAAACATATATGATTTAGCCGAGATGCGCTATTTTTATTCACTTCTTAATGTTACTGATGATACTAAGATTATTGAAATAGAAGACTGGAATAAAACTAAAACGCAACTAGAACTAAAGTATGTTAGTAGCAATATTCTAAATTATTGTTTATCTGCACTAAATGTATTTGAAGAACAAAGTGGTAATATCTTATTCAAAAATGATTTTTTACAATTTCTTAATGAATCTAAATTAGAAGATTTTGTTTATGTAAATGGTGAAGAAGTACTAGTATCTACTATTCATCAAGCCAAGGGAAAAGAATTTGATAATGTATTTATAGTATTATCAAATTATTATACTCCTTTGAAAAATGAAGATGTAAGAGCGATATATGTAGCTTTAACAAGAGCTAAGAATAATTTATTCATCTATTGTAATACAGATATATTTGATAATTTTAAAAATGATGGAGTGCAACTATTCTATGATAACACAGAGTATGAACAATCTAGTGAAATAGTTATTGAGTGTGGATATAAAAGTGTTGTGCTGGATGCATTTGATGATTTCAAATATGAAATAAATAAATTAGTAAGTGGTGATGAACTTATTGTGGAAGATAAAGGGTGTATGCATAATGAAAAATCTGTCGTTAAGTTTTCTTCCTCTATGAGACAAGAAATTGAAAATTGGAAAGTAAAGGGATATTTTCCTTACATAGCTAAAGTTAACACAGTTGTTTATTATAAAATCAAACATAAAAATAATAGAGAAAGTAAAATAGTTTTGCCAATAGTGTATTTTAGAAAAAAAGATCCTAATGCTGAATAGAAAGCTATAGCTTAAAGTAAGTAAATAATGAATATCTTTTTTTAAAAAATAAAAAGGGAAATATAAACATATATGGGAATGCTTGCAAAGAAGTTGATTTATGAAAAACAACTTTATTTATTTATTTCTATCCAAAAGTGGCTTTATTTTTAGTTTAATTTTCTGTTTTAACTAAAAATATTATTGGCGATACTAAAAATGAAGTTAAACTGTGCTTTCTAAATATAAATTAATTCTAAAAAGGAGAATAAAACAATGTTTAAAAAATTATTATTTACAATATTATTATTTACACTCATATTACCTTTTGTTTCATGTGTTAAAGAAACAGAAGAACCAAAAGACAAAATAGAAATTTATGAGATATTGGAATATGTCACAATATCTTATAATTATAGTCTTGAAAATGCTTATCTCATTTCAAATGAGACAGAGCTAACTGCTAACCAACCACCATCCCCTTATAACCAAATATCTATT
>JAITXV010000056.1 GCA_031284605.1 Acholeplasmatales bacterium
AGAGAAACTAGTTTTTGTAGTTGTGATGTCTACCCAAGTGTAGATGAAAACATAAAAATAGATATAAAAGATGAAGATATAAGAATAGATGTATTTCATTCAAGTGGTGCAGGAGGACAAAGTGTAAACACAACCGATAGCGCAGTTAGAATAACTCATATTCCTTCAGGTATTGTAGTCACTAACCAAAATGAAAGAAGTCAAATTAAAAATAAAGAAGTTGCGTTAAGTGTTTTAAAAAGTAAACTATATCAACTTGAGTTATTAAAGAAAGAAAAAGAAATTGAAAATATTAAAGGAAAACAATTAGATATTGATTTTGGAAGTCAAATAAGAAGTTATTTTTTACAACCTTATCAATTAGTTAAAGACCACCGTAGTGGTTATGAAGATAATGATGCTTATAGCATCTTAGATGGGAATTTAGAACATTTTATTAGAAGTTATCTAATAATGAAAAGTGATTAATAATGAAAACAAAAATAAAAAGATATTTTACTAAACATAATTTAACGATCTTACTTATTATCACACTTGGTGGTATTTTACTTAATATAGGTTTTTATTTTTTCTTATTGCCTAGTAAACTTATTACAGGTGGTGTCATGGGTATATCTGTTATTCTTGATGATTATATTCCTCCTGCTATATTTATGTACATAGTAAACGGTTGTCTTTTATTATTGTCTTTGTTTGTTTTAGGAAAAGAATTTTTCTTTAAAACAATTTATCTGTCTATACTTTCACCTACAATTAATCTTCTTTTAGAAAACATACTTCATATCGATAGACATTTAATACTAGACCTTTTAATTGATATTCCTATTTGGAGAATGCTCATATCTTCAATATTTGGAGGTCTTCTAGTGGGTGTAGGTTTAGGATTAGTTCTAAAGCACAATGCTTCAACTGGTGGTATGGATATTTTGCAAAAAATTATGTCTAAAATACTAAAAATTCCTTTTAGTATTTCAATGTACGCGCTAGATGGATTAGTTATTCTTGCTGGTTTTATAGTTTATATCCAAACTTCAAGTGTAGATTTATTAATATTAGCTATATTGTCTATGGTTATCTCAGGAATAGTAATAGATAGATTATCAATTGCAGGAAAAGCAGGATACACAGTTTTTATAATAACTGACTACCCAGAAGCGTTTAAAGATGAAATATTTAAAGTTTTAGATAGAGGTCTTTCTAGTGTTACTATAAAGGGAGAGTATACCTCAATAACCCATACAATGTTAATATGTAATGTCACTAAAGCTCAAAAAACTTCTTTTAGAGAAATAATAGAAAAAGTAGATTCTAAAGCTTTTATATTTATGGTTGAAGCAAGAGAAATATTAGGATTTGGTTTTAGTACCAATGTAGACCCTTTAAAACTTAAAAATGAGTTAAAAAACTCTAATATTAACGCTACTATTATTAAAGATGATACAGATATTAAAGATAAATAGGAAAAACAATTCAGCTAATATTTTATTAAGTAACGATACTATTATAGTTCTAAGTCTAGAACTTGTTTGTTTTGAATTACTATATGAAGGATTAGAAATTACAGAAGAGCATTTAGACTATCTTTTAAAAAAGGATAAGGTATTAGCAGCCAAAAATTCTTTATTCAATAAACTTAGCATCAAGTATCTAAGTTTAAAAGAATCTACTTCTTTTTTATATTCTAAAAAACTATCCGATGAAGATATTCATCTAATAATAGATGATTTTGTTCAAAAAGGGTATATAAACGATTATAAATATGTTGTTTCATATTTAGATATTAAGAAAAAAATGGAAGGTCCTTTACTCCTAAAACACAAATTACTAGCAAAAGGTATCAAAGAAAACCTAATAAATGATATAATAAACAATATAGATATAAATGAATGGATAAAAACAGTGTATGATTATTATAACCTTGATAGTGTTTTAGATTACAAAAAAGCTTATAATAAACTATATACAAAGGGGTTTTTATATAGTGATATTATTAATTTGATAGGAGGATTTAATTATTAATAGTTTAGTAGATATATTTGGAATTAAAATAGATTTTAACATACTAATATCGTTTTTAGTAGGTCTTGTTTTTGGTTTTATTATATTTATGCTATTTTATTTATACGCTTGTCTTAAATCAATTTCTAGAAAAACTAAAGTTAAACTAGTAAGTGAAGAAGATATTGATATAGTTGAAATTGAGGAATTAATAAAACAAAGTCAAAATGATTTCAAAAATAAAGAACTAATGAAAACTAGAGGTTTTGGTAATAATCTAATTATAATAACGAGAGATTTATGTAATGCAATTGCATCTAAATACTATCCTAGTTCTAAATATCCTTATTTAGAACTAACTATAGATGAAACTATTATAGTAGCCCATCACATAATAGATGTTTTAGATAAAATTCTTCAATCTAAAATACTAAGGCTTTTTAGAACTATGACTATTAAACAAATATACGCAATTGTAAATACAAAATCTAAATTAGATAAGTCAGGAGTTACTACTTTAGCAGTTTCTGGCAATAAAGTATTTAGTACTTTCAAAAAAGCGCTTAACATAATTAATCCAGTGTATTGGTTTAAAAAACTAACTTTTGATGTTATTGTCAAAACAATTACTAAAAAAATAGCTTTAGTGTTTATTAAAATTGCTGGTACTGAAAGTTACTATGTATACTCTAAAAAGCAATTCAATCCAGAAGATGACACCGACGCTTTTGTAAAAGAATTTGAAAAAAGTTTGAATGAAAAGGATGGTTACGATGAAGAATAAAAATAAAAAAAATAATTTTGATAATAAAAAGTATCTATCTTCTTTTTATATTCCACAATTCATTATTTTAGATAATAGTTACGATAATAATAATGCTAGTAATAAAAAAAATAATAGTCCTAAAGATGTTCCTCTTTATGATTCTCCTTTTGTTATTTCAAAAGGAGATAAATATAATGAAGAATTGGAATTTACTAAAGCATCTTTTAATAATACAAATGTATCAGCAGGATATGATTCAGTTATTATTAAAAAAACAACTAGCGAACCAAAAATAAAAGTAAAAGAAAATGTTAATAAAGAAGAATTTATAAGTACGACTAATGTTATTAAGCCAATAAATAGGAATGACTTTTTTTATAAACAGCCAGTTATTAAACCAATATTAAATGAAGATAATGAAGAAATTTTAGATAATGAAACAATTTTTTCATATACTCAAGTATCTACTAAACCACAAAACAATGATTTTGTAAATACAAAGAGTGAAGTAAAAGAAAATAAACAAGATAATAAAAAAGAAGAACTTGATAACAATCAAAGTGAAGAAACCAGTTCCTTAGAATATAATGAAGATGTTATATACAAAAAACAAAGTGCTTATGTATTACCTTCTAAATCATTTTTTAAAAGAAACTCAAATGTAGAACTTAAAGACACAGAGTGGATTAATTCACAAATAAAAATTATCAATAATACAATGATAGAGTTTGGAATAGATGCAAATGTCGAAAATTATCATAAAGGTCCAACTGTTACTAAATATGAAATAGCACTAAGAAGCGGTATTAAAGTTCAGGAAGTTTCTAAGATTAAAGATAATCTTATGATGAATTTGCGTGTTAAAAGTTTAAGAATTGAAGCACCAATCCCTGGAAAAGAATTTGTAGGAATAGAAACTGAAAATAAAGTTAGAGATATTGTTAAGTTAGGTGATTTGATTAGCGATGATGAATTTAATAAAAATAAAAATAAATTAAGAGTCGCTTTAGGTATAGACGTTGAAAATAACAATGTATATTTAGACTTAGCTTCTATGCCACACGGTTTAATTGGTGGAACTACGGGCGCAGGTAAAAGTGTATGTATTCATGCAATTTTATGTTCTTTATTATTAAAATATACCCCTGATGAACTAAAATTTTTACTTATAGATGCAAAAACTGAATTGCCTGTATACGAAGGTTTACCTCATTTAGTGACCCCTATTATTAGAGAAGCTGCTCTTGCAAGTAAATGTCTTAACTGGATATGTGAAGAAATGGAAAGAAGAAACGCATTATTTTATAAATACGCAGCTAAAATGATTCGTGATATTACTAAATTTAATGAATATGTTACTAAAGAATATATAAATGAAGAAAAATTACCTTATATTGTTATAATTATAGATGAATTTGCGGATCTAGTACAATCTTCTTCTGGTGCTGAAATTGAGGGATATGTTCAAAGAATAGTTCAAAAAGCAAGAAGTGCTGGGATATTTTTACTTATTGGCACCCAAAGACCATCTGTAGATGTTATTAAAGGAACTATAAAAGCTAATATATTAGTTAGACTGGCTTTTAGAGTATCTAGTTATGTTGATTCAAATACAATGCTTGATCAGATGGGCGCTGAGGACTTACTTGGAAAAGGTGATATGCTTTTAAAAGACAACGATAAACTTACTAGATTACAATGCGCTTTAGTAGATGATGACGAAGTATTAGATATAGTAGATTTTATTAAAGAACAAAGAAGTGAAAATTATTTGTTTATGCATTCAGAATTAGAAGACACTTATATGAATAGTAAAATAGATGAAGATACCCTAGCCCAAGAAATTGAAGAACTAATCGTTAGAGAAAGAAAAACTAGTCATGAATTTATTAAATCTAGATTTAATATAGGTTATTCTAGATGGGTTAAAATAATGCAAATATTAGAAGATAGAGGAACTATTTCAAAACAACAAAGCAATACTACAAAACCTAGAGTACCTCTAATTACGTATGAAGAACTTTTAGAACGTAGAAAAAATAAAGGTTATTAGATATGGGAGTAGTTAACCAAAAAATATCTTGGTATCCAGGACATATGGATAAAAGTTTTAGAGCAGTCAAAGACAATCTAAAACTTGTAGATATAGTATTTTTACTTCTAGATGCTAGGATTCCATTTTCTAGTATGAATAATAATATACTTACAACAATTAAAGATAAAAAAACCATCATTTTATTTAATAAATGTGATTTAGGAGATGAAAAAATGCTTTCTAAGTGGATGAGCTATTATTCAAATAAAGGTTTTACTTGTTTAAAAATAAACAGTATTAATGGTTTAAATGTAAGTAAGATAGCTCCTCTAACTAAAAAAGTTATGCAAGAAAAAATCCTAAGTTTTAAAAATAAAGGTTTAATTTTAGATCATTTTAGAGCTATGATTTTAGGAATCCCTAATGTTGGAAAATCTACACTTATTAATAAGTTATCAAATAAAGCCTCACTTAAAACCGCTAACACTCCAGGTGTTACTAGAAGTTTAACATGGCTTAAATTAAATGAAGATTTATCGCTTCTTGATACACCTGGTATTTTAGAACCAAAACTTACTGAAAGTGTTGGAATTAATTTATCTATAATAGGCAGTATTAAAGATTCTATATTACCACTAAATACTGTAGCACTAAGCGCAGTAAATTACTTAAAACTTCATTACCTTGATCGTATAAATTCTAGATATAATATAGAAGTAAGCACTCTTACTAGCGATAATGAAATATTAGAATGCATTGCAAAATCAAGGAATGCTATTTTAAAAAACAACTGTATCGACTATGATAGAACAGATATGATTATATTAAGCGATATTAGAAATGGTGCGCTAGGTGGTCTTTGTTTTGACTTCTTTTAATAAAGACATTGACTTATATAAATATGAAAAACAATATTCTGTTTTAGGCTATGACTTAGTAGCAGGAGTAGATGAAGCAGGAAGAGGACCATTAGCAGGACCTTTAGTTGTAGCTAGTGTTATATTAGATAGTAAGTATACTTATAAAACTTTAATTTACGATTCTAAACAATTAAATAAAAAACAAAGAGAAGAAGCATACATAGAAATATTAGCGCATAATATTTCTTATAACATTCAAATTGTACCTCCTAAAGTAATAGACGAATTAAATATTTTGGTCTGTACTAAAAAAGCAATGGAGGATAGTATACAAGCCTTGGAAGTTAAACCAAGTATCGCACTTATTGATTACATTAGTTTACCAAATATTGATATAAAAAATATAGGTATCACCAAAGGCGATACATTAAGTATAAGTATAGCTGCAGCTAGCATTTTAGCTAAAGTAACAAGAGATAAAATTATGGAAGAATATGATATGTTATACCCTGAATATGGTTTTAAAACTAATATGGGGTATCCTACTAAGAAACACTACGCTGCAATTGAAAAGTACGGAGTGTTAGAAATACATAGAAAAACCTTTAGGCTAAAATAATAATTAAACGCGTTACAATAATAAATATTATTAATAATTCTAAATTAATAGCTTTTTATAAACAGCGTCAATATCTCATAATAAAAATTAAAACATATATATTTAACTACTTATTTAGATTTTTGATATAATAAGTACTGTTAGATATGGAGAAAAAAGTGAAAGATATTGATAGTGCGACTTTAGAAAAATTTAAAAAGGGAAGTGAAGTTTGTTTTAATATAATTTATAATTCATATTATAAGTTAATTAAACAAATAGCTTTTTCATACACAAAAAATAGTTTTGAGGCAGAATGCTTAGTACAAGATACTTTTGTGGCTTTGTGGGAGAACAAAGAAAAAATTGATTCGAATAATAAAAATTTTAAATATTATTTGACGCAAATTGTAACAAATAAGTGTATTAATTATATGAGGAGTGAAAAAAGGTCTAAAGTTGTTTATTTAGATGTAGAAGAAATAGATAACATTTCTAATCAAAATGAAAGCGAGATTGAAGATGAATTATTAGTAGAATATTATATGAATCTAATTAAAGAAATACTAGATGATGATACATTTTATATATTGTCTCTTCATTATGTTTCTGGAATGAAATTTAAAGATATTGCAAAAATAAAAAAT
>JAITXV010000057.1 GCA_031284605.1 Acholeplasmatales bacterium
AAATAAGTAACTATTTGATTATAAAATTTGTTACTACTTAGATTTGATAATTCACTATCAAGAATATTAAAAATGTAGATAACTGGTTTTAAAGTTAATAAGTTATAGTTTTTAATTAAGAGTGCTTCTTCTTTATCAAAAGAAAGTTTTTTAGGGTCTTCAAGATTATCAATGCATTCTTTAATTTTTTTTAGACAATTAAGTTCAAAAGCTGCTTCTTTATCACCAGTTAGTGCTTTCTTTTCAATTTTTTGAATTCTTTTTATAACTATATCTTCATCAGAAAGTGACAATTCATAATTAATAGTTGATATATCTCTTATAGGGTCAACGCTTCCATCTACGTGGGTAACATTAACATCACTAAAAGCTCTTACAACGTGACATATAGCATCAACATTCCTAATATGTGATAAAAACTGGTTCCCTAAACCTTCCCCTGTACTAGCACCTTTTACTAATCCTGCAATATCGATAAATTCAAAACTTGTCGGAGTAGTTTTTTTAGGATGGTAAAGTTCTGTTAGAAAATCTAATCTAGAGTCAAAAACATTAACTACACCTTTGTTTGGTTCAATAGTAGCGAAAGGATAGTTAGCAGCTAAAGCATCACCTTTAGTTAAGGCATTAAACAATGTAGTTTTACCAACATTTGGTAATCCGATAATTCCAGCTTTTAATCCCATTGTTACTTCTTTCTAAGCCATGGTGGTAAATTACCACTTTTATCATCAAAGTTATTTGTTGATAAATCTTCTTTTTTCTTTAATGAACCTGATCCAAAACTTAATTGTGATTCGCCAGTATTATTTAAGGCATCTTTTAAAAAATCATCTATTCCTGCTTTTTCAGCAGCTAGTTCATAACCAGTAGCTACAATTGTAACAGTGATTTCATCTTCATTTTTTTCACTAATATAACTTGTACCAAATATTATTCTTCCCGCAATCTCACCTACCATATTGTTAATTTCTGTAGCTACAGTAGCTATATCAAAAAATTCTCCTTTTACAGGAAGTGTAACCATAACAATTAAATCAGTAGCCCCCTCAATAGTAATTTCTAAAAGTTTAGATTCTAAGGCTTTTCTTACTGCTTCTACTGCTCTATTAGGTCCTGAAGCAGTACCAATACCCATTAACGCAAACCCTTTATTCTGGATTACAGTTCTTACATCCGCAAAATCTACATTTATATGTCCTGTTTGGTATACGATATCTGTAATACCTTTTACTGCTAATCTTACTGTATCATCTACAATTTCGTAAGTATTAAGTGCATAACTATCAGCTTTAGCTACGTTCATTAGCTTTTGATTAGATATAACAATTAAAGTATCAACGTGTGGTTTTAATTTTTCAATTCCTAAAATAGCTTCTTTCATTCTGCTTTTTTGTTCCCAGTTGAAAGGCTTTGTTACTACAGCAATTACTAATATTCCTAACTCTCTAGCCATTTGGGCTACTATAGGTGCAGCACCAGTACCAGTACCACCTCCCATTCCAGCAATTAAAAATATTAAGTCAGTTCCTTCAAGAATCTGTCTTATTTCTTCTTTACTTTCTAATGCACTATTTTCACCAATTTGTGGGATAGCACCAGCACCAAGACCTCTAGTAAGTTTTCTTCCTAGTTGTAATACTACATCTGCATTAGATTTTTTTAATACTTTAACATCAGTATTCATGCTGATGTATTTAACATATTTATCATTGTCGTAGTGTACTAAGTTATTAATACAGTTACAACCAGCACCACCAACCCCTATTACTTTAACTACAGGATCGGCATCTAAATCAAAATTATTTTTATTATTAATTGTTATATCTTCAAACATCAATTTTCTCCTTTTTTATAGTACTCTACTAAATATTTCTTTTTCTTCTTCATTTAAGCATATAGCCACTATTCCTAGTATTCCACTACCTAAATGTGCACCAACAGTTGAAGTAATAGTGCTAATAATAGTTTTAAAGCAATTAGGTTCATTATCTAATTTCTCTTTTTGTTTAACAGCTTCATCATATTTGTTAGTATGAATGGATATGTATAGCACATCTTTTTTATTATTAGTATAATCTTTAATTATTTCATAAATTCTTTCAGTAGCTTTAGAAAAAGTTCTTATTTTTTCTGTTGTATAAATTTTACCATCGTAATCTAAACATAAGACAGGTTTTAGTTTTAGTAAAATTCCTATATTTCCAGTTATACCAGAAAGACGACCATTTTTAATTAAATATTTTAAATCATCAACTACAAAATATTGAGTTTGTCTAGATCTGTAATCATCTAATTTTGTAAATATTTCTTGTGCGGTATAACCTTTTAAAGCATAATTTTCAGCAAGTATCGCAAATAATCCTTGCATAATACAAGCAGTTTTGGAATTATAAACATAAAAGTCTAAGTTAGGAATCAAACTATCAACTATGTTTTTAATGTTTTTTCCGTAATCTGATAATCCAAAAGATATAGGAAAATGGATAACACTGTTACAACCTTCACGCATTAGTTTTTCTATTTGACCAACAATTACACCTGTTGTAGGTGCACTAGTAGTAGGAACCTCATTTTTTGATAAAAGTAACTCATAAAAAATATCTGGTGTGATGTCTTGACCATCTACATATATCTTATCTTTAAAATTAATTGTCGTACGGGT
>JAITXV010000132.1 GCA_031284605.1 Acholeplasmatales bacterium
TTATTTATTTTAGAATATAATATTTATTAATATTTAACACTTTTTTATAATGGAGTTGGGATTCCATCTACATACGTCCATTCTCCGTTAAAATAGGTAGTATTATTATTTAAAGCTTCACCCCATCCCTCTAAAGGTGAAGATGCATTTGTATATATTTTAACATTATCACAATATAAAAATGCCCAATCTCCTATATTTAAAACGGTATCCTCAATAACTAAGTATTCTAAAGCATAACTTCTCGCAAACGCATAATCATGTATATAAGTGAGAAAAGGAGTTAATATTACAGTCACTAAAGAATCGCAGCTACCAAATACTTGTCCTTGCAATGTAGTTACTCCGTTTGGGAGCACAACTTTTTTAAGTGAACTACATCCGGCAAAAGCACCATGCCCTAAGTAAGTTAGAGAAGCAGGCAAATTAATTTCTGATAAACCAGTAACATACAAAAAAGCATAATCTCCTATATATGTTATATCGTCACTTAAAGTAATAGTTACAATACTTTGAAGTGCAAAAAATGCATCAGTAAAAATAGCAGCTCCAGATGTAACATGAACTGTTTTTAAGGTGTCACTTAGATATAGATGGTTATTATGTTCAGGAGAACCAAAAATATGGTCAAAATAAGCATCTTCACTATCATTAGGTATTTTACCTACATAAGGTATACTTATCTCTTCAATAGAAGTCCATTCCTCAAATATTCCACGGCCCATATAAGTAACAGAATTAGGAACTACAACGTTCTTAATCAAATTACAATAACCGAAAGCACCAGCACCTATATATTCTAGCGAATCTGATAAAGTCAAAGATTGAAGGCTAGTATTATTAGAAAATGCATATCTGCTTATATATCTTGCGGTACTAACAAAATCAAAAGAAGTTATATTAGTACAACTAAAAAATGCATATTCACCAATAGAATCAATATTAGTAGTAAAAACGATATTAAATAAAGTAGGAACATTATAAAACTGATAGCTAGGTATCATAGGTTCATTAGTAACTGTAACACTTATTAAAGAAATTGGTACTACTACTGAGTTTAAATTATATGCCGAAGAACCAAATAGATAACCTAAATTAGAAACTGTTGGTGAAAAAAGATCATCACCTATAAAAGGTATAGTTAAACTTTCTATATTATTACAACCTTCTAATATAGAAAAACCTAAACTATTTACATTGTTTGGAATAACTAAGTCTTTTAAAGAAGCACAATTTTCAAATGCGTATGTCTCAATACTTAGTAATGTTAGAGGTAATTCTAAAGTTGATAAGGAAGTGCAATTTAGAAATGCATTTTGTTCTATAACAGTAACTGGAGAATCTATATAAATACTTTTTAAAGTGCTTTCTCCACTAAATGCATATTCACTAACTTCTCCTCCTTTTAAATATACAGTTTTTAAGGTAGATGGAACATTTGTATCTTGGGTATTAGGGGAAGTATTTCCAAAACAATATCCAAAGTATGTAGTATTATTAGTGTTTACACTGCTACCTAGAAATGGTAAATAGAGAGTTTCTAAACGAGTTAAATTACTAAATGCACCTAACTCTATACTTTTTATATTTGCATTACTAGCATCAAGCACCTTTAGTGGAAGACCAGCTTTAAAAGTACTAGCTAATATATTAATTTGTAATATATCTTCCCCTTGTTTTAGATTTGGTATTACTAATGTATTATATCCTTTATCATAGTAATCATAAATATTAGCTTCATTATTAGCGATATCATAACTAAAAATAGAAGCATATTCTGCGTACAATATAGTATCAGCAGTAATATAAGTAGGTGTTCCACTCCACGATACAAAATGATAATAAAGTCCAAGATTATCAGGATTCATAGGAATTCTTGCATCTTTTCCGTATTCTACTTCTTGAGTACTTAATATTAATCCATCATATTCTTGAAATATTACTTCATATTTTCTAGTGGATTTAGTGAAAACCACAACATAAGTTGCATCTTTTGTAGCCGGTAAAACAGGGTTATCCCATCCTACGAAAGTAAAATCTTCTCTAGGAGTGCTTTCTCTATGAGGTGTAATTCCATTGTAAGAAGGAAGCTCATTATATAAATATGTGCTTGATGAAAGAACAGATAAATCATAGTTTAAAAAAGAAATTGTATATTGTCTAAGAGACATTTCATAAACTGCGGTATATGTAACATCGGAAGTAACTTCTTTTATCTCTTTATCCCAATTAGCAAATGTATAACAATATATTCCGTTTTCAACAGTAACAGGAGTTATGTCACTATAAGATGGCATACTACCAAATAAATATTTACTTTCTTGTAATACTTCATCATTATAACCTAAAAAACTTACACTATAACTTCTAGCTTTTTGTGTAAAAATTGCAGTATATGTTGCATCCCCTGTTACGCTTACTATAGCAGGATACCAACCTTCAAATGAATAATCGTATAGTTCACTTGATATTTTAGAAGGTGTATCACCATAAAATACAGGAATAGTTCCGTATTTTACATAAGGAGAAACTTGATATGCGAAGTTATCCACTATAAATGTAATAGTATAAGCGCTAGATAAATCTTGATTAATTTCCCATTTAGCGTACGCGGTTACATTTTTAGTTATTTCTGCGTTAAAATTAAATTGTTCAGTGTAAAGATTACTTGTATACCATCCTAAAAATGTATATCCTTCTCTAGATGGTTCTTTAGGTTCGAATATAGTGCTGTTTTTTTCAACATTTGAAATGATGTATGGTTCATCGTAACCTAAATCAAAAGTAATTGTTACTTTTTTATCAGTAAGGCATGAAAACATAGTAAATATTATTACTAGTAGTAAAGGAAATATAATAAGAACGTTTCTGGTTTTTTTAATTATCTTTTTTAATTTCATTTTTTTCTCCATTTTAGATAGTATATAAATATTATTATATACTGTTTTATTATACAACATTTTAGAGTTTATAACTATAAAAATAAAAAAAATACAACTGTATTAGTAGTATTTTTTATTAACCTGACTTAACTTAGTTTTTTTGTGAATTTATATGATCTTAATATATTTATCTAATAAAATTATCATTTTTAAAAGGTGGTGTGATTATGAAAATATAATATATGTAGAGGTATTAAGATATTTTCAATATTATCTTAAAAACATCACGTTAATATATCTGCGGAAAGAATAATAACTTTACTTAATTCACTTAATTTAAGAGAACTTGGTAATGGTCTAATAAATGTAGAATATATAGGTGATGCTTTAGACTATAAAACAATTAAAGATGAAGACTATAAAACAATTAAATATTTTAATACACTAACAAAAGACGACGAAGTAATGAATGACTTTAAAAAGTTAGTAAGATATTCAATATAAATTTAGATTATTGTGCAATGAGAGTAGAAAACTTTAAAGCAGAATTAAAAAAAATAAAGTATACTAAAA
>JAITXV010000015.1 GCA_031284605.1 Acholeplasmatales bacterium
AGTGCTTAAAACAAGTAACAAAAATATAACAGATATTTTTACTTCATGCAATAAACTTTTTATCTTTTTAAGATTAAGAATATATATTAATAAGATAAATATTAGAAGTAATAATATAACACAAAAGAAATAAGGAATTCTACTAATTCCATACATATTAATAAGACTAAATTTCACATTTGATAAATATCCAACTAGCATTTCATACAAAGTGCATATACCAAATACAGTAAATACTAAAAGTAAGATACTTATTGTAGTAATGAATATTTTTTTAATTGAGATATGTTCTTTTATTATTTTTAGTATTAGCAGTCCAAAAACTAACAATGCTAATAATGACATTAATAAGTAAGATACTTTTATATTTAAAACAATTAGTATGTTTGGCAATATTGTGAAAAATATAGTTTCTTCACCGGTTTTAAAATAGTTTATATCACTATATAAACTATTATTAACAAATTCTAAAACCATAGGGTATACCTCATTTCCTAATTGCGCTATTGTAGTAATAGAAGTATTATTATAATTATCTCTAGCACTATGATAATCATCAAAAGAATTAACATTTGAAAATCCTACTCCTACAAATGAATTTTTAGTATATACTCCAAAATCTGTATAGGTTCCCCCACTAAACATAATTGGTACTAAATATGAAGAAAAACTATTAGCGAATTTATATTTACCTTTGTTATATAGCTTTATTATTCTACTGTTTGTTTTTACAGTCTCAAACATAATAGCATTACCTCTAGTACCTCTGCTTTCTAAATTAATAACAAAACTAACATCTTTATAATATTCTGGATGCTTTTGTAATTCTAACTTTACTCCTACATATCCTAATTCTTCTCCATCGTTTAAGAGTAGTTTAACAGTATTTTTTAATAAATGATTTTCGCTTTGGATTTTAAGTAATCTTATTATTTCTAAAATTGTTCCTACTCCGTATCCGTCGTCTGCTGCACCTAGTGATGGTTCTTTATTAGAACTATAAGTTCCATTAGTGTGATAAATAGTAGGGTAATATGATGGAGGTGCGCTATCATAATGAGCAGAAAGTAAAATAGAGGTATCACTTTCGCCTTTAAATTCAACTAAATAATTTAGAATATCATAATTTAGAACATCTTCAAAAAATGATGGATTAGGATCTGTAAAGTTGCTAGAAGAAATGTATCTGGTACCTTTTGGATAATGATTTGTATATGTTGTCACATCTAATTCTTCTAAAGTGTTTTTTATATATTTTCTAACATTTTTAATACCTTCGCTAAGATTTGAACTTGTTTCATACAAAGTGTGATAATGTGGTGAATTGGAAATAGATTTTATATGAGATAAGGCTCTTACTGAACTAAAACTTTCTAAATCACTGTTTAAAGGTGGAAAGTATAGCGGTTTTGATAAAAATATAAACCCTAAAGATGCAAAAAATAGTATTAAACTTAATAGTATTTTTAAAACAAGAGGTTTAGATAGTATAAATTTTAATAGCTTATTTTTTTTCATAATTCTCCAATATTTTTATTTTACAAATTCATTGTTTTTATTAAAAACAATGAATAGCCAATATATACTAAGGCAATTTGTTTTTAGTAAAGCATTAATATAAAACAAAAGATAATATAAATTAATCACTATAAATTTTTAAATATACAAAAAAGTTTTTCATTCATAAAAACCCTTATGTTATTATTATTTAATTATACCATACAAATATAACTTTATAGAATGGCTAGAGATTTTAAAAAGAAAAGAATGAACCTAGTAGGTTCATTCTTATAATTATCGTTCTTTACAAATATTAATAATCAGAATCGTCATATTCATCAAAATCATCGTCTGAATCGTCTGTAGAATTGTCGTCAGAATCATCATAAATGATATCTTCTAAATCATCTTTTTCGTTAATATCTAAATCGTCTAAATCTTCATCCGGTGAAATAATATATAACTCTTCACCTAATAATTTTACAATTTTCTCACCAAATATTTCAGTAGCTACTGTAATCTTCTCATTCTTATCAAGGATTTCTTGAATAGCTTTTTTAACAAAGTTATAATTCTTTTCATCATTTTGAGGATCAAAATCATTTTTAGTAAGTTTTAGTTTAAACATAACATTGTTATATTTTGAATTTTTGTTTGAAAACATATCAGTTATTACTTCAGTTAACTTAATAATAGCTAATTCATCAGGAGATTGTACAACTTCATCAACTATAGAGATTTCTTCATCGCTTTCATCATCAAAATCATCAGGTAAATCTTTCATTGTAGAAATAATATCATCTGTTATTTCTAAATCTTCAAATCCAACTGGTTCTCTATAATAATAAACATCTTTGTCCCATAAATCTAAATTACCTTCTTTTAATAAAAATTGGTTAACATTGATATTAACAAATTTAGCACTTGAAATTATATCTGAATGGATTTGTGCAACCAAATTATAATCTCTATCATTAAATGATGGTCTTATTTCTTTAATTTTGTCAATTATTTCATAAATACTTAATCCAACATTAGATGATGTTGCATTATTTTGAAAATCTCTTACGATTTCTTCAACGATTTCTAAGTAAGAAAGATTGGTATAATTAACTTGTTTTTTTACTTCTTTTATTTTTGCCATATATTTTCCTTTAAATAAATTGTATAGCGTTTATGAAAACGCTTTATATATTTTATCACATTTTGTAATTTTTTGATTATAATACACTAAAACTTTTTTCTATTAACTAAAGATATACCTAATGTTTCTACATCTGCGTATTTTAAGTCGATTCCAACTGGTAAACCGTAAGCTAACCTAGTTACTAAAATATTAGTTTCTAAAAGTAGCTGTCTTAAATATTTACTTGTTAATTCACCTTCAAAATTAGTATCTAAAGCTAAAATGATTTCTTTTACTCCGTCTAATCTAGTAAAAAGATTATCTAAAGCTAAATCTTTTTCAGTTACACCTTTTGTAAAATCAATAGGACCATTAATAACATGATATAAACCGTGGTATTCTCTAGTATTCTCAATTGAAAATACATCTTTTGCTTGATTAACTATTAAAATAGATGCTTTGTCTCTTTGGTTATCTTTACAAATACTACAAATATCATCATCACTTATATTATTACAAATCTTGCAAGTCTTTAAATTAGTTTTAGCGCTTATTATATTAGCGCTAAAACTAATTGCATCTTCTTTTTTCATTTTAGAAAATGTGTATATAGCTAACCTTTCAGCTGTCTTTTTACCTATTCCTGGAAGTTTTGAAAAACTTTCAATTAAATCAGTTAGTATTTTGGGATACATTAAAATCCAAATCCACTAGGTAAACCCATACCACTAAACTTTTCATTAAGCTGGTTAGTGTCATTTTCAATTTTTAAAAGGGCACTATTTATAGCTGCTACAATACTATCTTGTAATATTTCTTTATCTTCTAACAATTCATCAGATATTTTAACTTCAATGATGGTTTTATTACCTTGAACTAATGCAGTAACTCCAGTAGCTTTTCCCTCATATTCAGATTCTTCAATTTTTTCTTGAGCTTCTTGAATTTCACGTTGTATTTTTCTTAATTTTTGTAACATAGCTTGTTGATTCATTTTTGTTTTTCTCCTTTTTTTATTATTGTATTTCTATATTATCTTTACCAAATATATCAATTAACTTATCTTTATCACCTTCTAAAACTTCTTTTTTAACTGTTTTAGAAGTTCCGCCTAATTTTAAATCTATGTTTAAAAGTTCTACTTTAGTAACGCCTTCTTTATACTGCCTAACTAAATCTTTATATAATACTGCCCAATCTGATTCTAATACAACTACATAGTCTTTTAATAGTTCATTTTTAGTATTAAATATATTTTTTACATCTTGTTTTACTGTACTACTTAATAAATGCTTACAAAGTTCAATATCAGGAGCAGTCATTATCCAGCAATTATTTTCAGATACAGCGACTACTTTTACACTTTTATATAACAATTTAGCTAAATCTTGGGATTTATTTTTTAAGTATACCCAATTTAATATTATCTTTTCTTTTTTATCTTTAGATGGATTATCTATTATAGATTGTAAATCTTTAATTTTAACTGTTATCTCCTCAGATATTTTGTTAGTGTTACTTACATAAGGAAGAGATGGTTCTTCTTTTGGAAGTGGAGATGGTTCTTCTAATGGTTTGTTAACAGCATAAATATGATTATTGTCATCGTATAAGCACATTTTTATAAACGCTACTTCTGCTATACTTCTTTTTTGATGAGTGTTTTTCATATCATAAGAAAGGGCGTTAAGTATATTTAAATATTCATATATTTTAACATTGCTTAGAATATTGTTTATTTTTGTAAAAGCAGTGCTTTGAGTATTTTTAGAAACTAAAATATCTCTTAATAAAAATATGAAATCATTGACTAATTTATTAATTTCTTTACCTTCGTTTATTAATTCATCGATCATATTAATAGTTGATGAAATATCGCAGGCGCATACTTTAGAAAGAAGATCTAACAACAACATCTTATTTATACCACCTGTAACAGTGTTAACTGTTTCTTCGGTAATAGCATTATTAGAATAAGATATTACTTGGTCTAATAAGCTAATAGCATCTCTTAAGCCGCCTTCAGCGTTTAATGCTATTAAATTAATAGCTTCTTTAGATATGTTTAGTTTTTCTTTTTCTACTATTTCACTAAGTTTTTCTGCTATTCCTGCTTCAGTTATATTTTTAAATTCAAAACATTGACATCTTGATAATATAGTTTGTGGTACTTTATGGATTTCAGTTGTAGCCATAATAAATATAGCATGAGATGGTGGCTCTTCTAGAGTTTTTAATAAAGCGTTGAATGCATTAGTGGTTAGAGCGTGTACTTCATCAATTATATATACTTTGTATTTAGCAGAAGTAGGTAAATATTTAACTTTATCTCTTATATCTCTAATTTCATCTACTCCGTTATTACTAGCAGCATCCATTTCTATAACATCTAAAATTTTATTTTCTTCTATGCCTTTGCATGTTTCACAAACTAAACAAGGTTCACCTGTTTTACTAGAGTTTGGACAATTAATTGCTTTCGCAAATATTTTAGCTATACTAGTTTTACCTGTACCTCTAGGACCTGAAAAAATATAGGCATGGCCTACTGCATTATTTAATAATTGATTTTGTAATGTTTTAACAACAACTTTTTGGCCTTCTACTTCACTAAATGTTTTAGGTCTGTAAGTTCTGTACAATGCTTGGTAAGACACTATATACCTCTCTTTTTCCTTTTCTATATGATACCATAAATTTAAATAAAATACAATATTTTGTATTTTATTTACCAACACAAAATTTAGAAAATATACTAGAAGTTAATAATTCATTATATTCTTCACCTGAAAGTTCTAGTATATATTTTAATACTCTCCCTATATTATATGCTAATATTCCAATATTATCATAAACATTTATTTCTTCTAAAGTTTTCTTAATATTTTCTAATAAATCTATTTGTCTTATATTAGAAAAATAATTAAAGTCACTAGTTATTTCATTAAATTTTAATTTAGAAGTAATAGCATCTTCTAATTCTTTTAAGCCTTCTTTAGTAACTGTAGATATATTTATATAGTTATTAGAATTAGATTTAGTACCTATATCTATTTTGTTATTAACTATGATAAAATCTTTATTTTTAACTAATTTTAAAATTTCTTTATCTTCTTTAGTAATAGACACACAAGAATCTATAACTACTAATAATAGTACTGCTTTATTAATAACTTCTTTAGTTTTGGTAATACCTATTTTTTCTATTTCATCTACAGTATTCCTAATTCCAGCAGTATCAATAAAATTAATAGTCAAACCTTTAAGATTAATTGAATCTTCGATTAAATCTCTAGTAGTTCCAGGTATTGAAGTTACTATAGCTTTGTTTTTATCTAATAATAAATTAAGCAAACTAGATTTCCCTGTATTAGGTGCGCCTATTATAGCTACTGGAAATCCTTCTTTAATAAGCATAGTTTTGTTAGATTTAATTAATAATGTGCTAACATATTCAATTAATGGTTTTATTTCATTATTGATAATATTTTTACTAAAATCTTTAAATTCTTCATATTCTGGATAATCTATTTGAACTTCAATTTTGGATAAAATATCTAATATTTGATTTTTTAAGGTAGAAGTAATATTTAGTGTCCCTTTATGTAAGCCATTAGTGGCTATTTTTAGAGCAATTTCATTTTTAGCATTAATTATATCATTTATGCTTTCAGCTTCAATTAGACTAAGCTTATTATTCAAATAAGCCCTTAAAGTGAACTCACCTGGAGAAGCTAACCTTACATCTTCTTCTAATATCCTTAATAGTACTTTTTGGGTTACTAAAATACCACCATGAATATTTATCTCTAACATATCTTCTCCTGTAAATGAAAGCGGAGCTTTATATGATACTAAAATACAATCATCTATTATAAAGTTATCTTTTGAGATAATATGGGTAAAAACAGTTGTTCTAGGTAATATTTTATTTATATTTTTATTTGAAAAAATATTAGATAAAATATTAAGACAATTGTTACCAGATACTCTAATAACACTAATTGCTGCTGTAGCGTATGAGGTGGAAATTGCGGCTATAACATTATCATAGTTATTCATCTTTTTCTTCCTTAACAAAAGTTCTATATTTTGAATTATTGATATAAATATCATTAAAAGAGTATTTATTACCATTTTGAATATAACCTAAGCAAGCGTCTATATTGACGTTTATAGCGCTTTTAAATATTGAATTTTCAACATTTGGATTAGTTATTTTTAAGTTATCTAGAAGTTCTTTAACTTCATGTCTTTTTGAGGCAGTTTTTAAAGCTGCTACAGTACATCCACAATTTAGAGCTACTATTTCATTTTTAATAGTATATCTTTTGATATCTTTTTCTTTTACGTATATTAATGGTCTAATTAATTCAATATCTTCAAAGTTTTGAGCTTTTATCTTAGGAACCATAGTTTTAAATTGTCCACCATAAAATATATTAATTAAAGTGGTTTCTATGACATCATCAAAATGATGGGCTAGAGCTATTTTATTACATCCTAATTCTTTAGCCATCGAATATAAAAAGCCTCTTCTCATACGAGCGCATAGATAACAAGGATTTTCAGCAGCTATTTTTTCAATTATTGGAAAAACATTTGATTCTTTAATAATAATTGGAATATTTAAATGTTCACAGTTTTGTTTTAATATTTCTTCATTAGAAGCAGTATATCCTGGATTCATACAAATATATACTAAATCAAAGTTGAATTTATTATGTCTTTTTAACTCTTGAAAAAGTTTAGCTAATAAAAGTGAATCTTTCCCTCCACTTACACAAACAGCTACTTTATCATTTTCTTTTAGTAATTCAAAATCACTAATAGCTTTAACAAATGGAGAAAATAAATCTTTTTTATAAGTTTTTCTTATGCTGTCTTCAATTAATTGTAAATCTCTGGGTTTTGTATATTCATTTATTGAATTACAAAAAAGATTTGGCATCTTTGACAAACTCCTTCAATTTAGACCAATCTTTAAGCTTAGCTCCAGTAGCGAATTCGTGTCCACCACCTTCATATTTGTTAGATAGTTCTATTAAGTTAATTTTATTACTTCTAATTCTTAAACGAATTGATAAATCTTTGTTTTCAATTACTAAAAACCAGATAGGACAGTTTTCAAGACCACTATATACACTTATCATATTAGAAGCGTCTTCATAAGTTACATTATATTTTTCAATTATATCTTTTCTTAGTACACAATATACTAATCCACCATCTCTAACTAGGTTATTGATTACATAACCTTCAAATAGTAATGATTCATAACTTCTAGTACCAAGCATAGTAGCTATATATTCAACATCTACTCCTTTATCTATTAGATAAGCTGCACATTTTAGTGTGGTGCTGTCAACACCTCTATATCTAAATCCACCTGTATCAGTAATTATTCCTGTGTATAAAGCTATTGCACCTTCTTTTGAGATTTTAAGTTCTTTAAATTGTAATAAAAATTCAGTTAATATTTGACAAGTAGCAGGTTTTTCATCTTCTATATAATTAATATTAGTACCAAAATATCCGTATTCATCATTAACTATATGATGATCTAATTTAATTATTTCTTTAGCAGTTTGAAATCTTAAATCACTTACTCTATCTATAGAGCCAGTGTCTACTACTATGGCTAGTGAATTTTTTATTACATCATCATCTAATATGTCAGTTTTTCCTAAAAAACTGACATATAAACATTTGTCTGTTAATACATACACTTTCTTATCAGGGAAAGTAGTTTTTATTATATTTTTTAATCCAAATTGACTACCATAACAATCACCATCTGGTCTAATATGACCAAATATAGTTATTGTGTCGTACTTTTTAATTGTAGATATTACCTTTTTAGCAAGTTCTTTTATCATTGTTTCTCCTTTTTATAATAAATTATCTAATTCTTTTAATACTTGCGCTGCTTCATCAAAATCTTTTAGTGTGGCTCCGCATGCTTCATTATGACCACCACCTCCGTGTTTAACAGCTACATCTAAAACTTTAATACCTCTGCTTCTTAATTCACATAAGATATTACCTTTTTCATTTTGAGTAAAATTAGCCCAGATTAATACTTCTTTTATACCTGCCATTTGATTTACTAATCCCCTTGATATGTATTGAGGAGTTGATAGTGCATCACTTACCATTTGATAGGTATTAAATCTATAAGCTACATTTTTAGTAGTTAGTTCAAAGTTTGAAAACTTTGTTTTTATAATCCTGTTTTCTAAGTTTTCTAAATAGAGTGTATCATATACTTTTTTAGGTTCAAATCCACTATTAAATAATAACTGTGCACATAAAAAAGTCATATAACCTGAGTCTTTGTTAATATACATAAATCTGCTTGTATCTCCTACTATTCCTAAGTATAAAAAAGAAGCAGCATTGGATGGTATTTTTATTTTTAGATTAGATAATAAATATGTTATTAAACCAGCAGCACTTGTAAAAGTGCTTTCTTTTAAATGCAAATCAATTTTTAATAAATCTGCAGGATTTTCATGGTGATCAATAGCTATAACATAAGATGCATCTTTATATCTGTGGTCATCTAAAAGATGATCAACTGCAACATCTGTAATAATAAAAAGTGATTTTTTAATAATTTCTATATCTATAGTATTAAAGACTGCATCCATACTAAAAGAAGTTGGAGTTCCTATTATGTAGATATTTTTAGCAGGAAATGCTTGTTTAAGTGAAAGATACAAGCCATAACTAGAACCTGTAGCATCAGGGTCAGGAAAAGCATGAGTTTGTATAACTATATCGTTATATTCAGTTATTTTTTCTAATATTTTATCTTTTATATCCATAATTACCTCTTATCTATTATACCAAAATTATATAAAACTTAAAGCATTCTTGTTCTAAATGCTTTAAGTTTTATAAATATAGAAGACATAGACAGTAGTTATTTTTATTTTTAAGATAGTAAATCAATAATATCTTTACTTTGGGAAACCTTTATAGCTTCGTCTAGTGGGGTTTCACCGTTTTTGTTTAAAGCGCTTTTATTAGCACCATAGTTTAATAACATCACTACTACTTCATAATTATTGTGTGTTTTACTTTGAACTGCATAATGCAAAGAAGTTCCATAAGAATTACTCATATTTACATCACAACCTTTTTCTAATAAGTATTCGGCTAGTAGGGTATTGTTATAAATAGCAGCATAAAACAATAAGTGCCCATAATAATATAGGTGTTCGCTATAGCTCACACCATAATCTTCTATAACTTTTTTTGCAAATTCAAATTCTTCCTTTTGTTCTTTTGAATTATTATCTCCGTTTCTTATAAGTGAACCTAGAATGTTATATCTATTGGTTTTATCTAAGGCTGCAGGGTTAGCACCATGCTCTATAAGATAATAAGCTATTTCTATTCTTGATGAGGAAGTAGATCTTAAATTAGTTACTAATGGTACAACAGATGGAGAAACATTATTAACGTCTGCACCTCTTTCTACTAATATTTTTATTATCTCAAAATTTCCTAAGTAACAAGCATAATGCAACGGAGTAAAATTTGGCATTTCTTCCCAAGGAGGTGTTGGTTCTTTATACTGTTGTGTATTAATTTGTTCTGGATGTTTATCTAGGTATTTAATTAATTCTTGTTGGTTGTTAGAAGTAATATAGTCAAATATTGTTTTGTTTGTGTTTATACGACAAGAAAACAAAAAATAAGATATAGATAATAATATAGTGATGAGAAGTAGTAATTTTGATAGTTTTTTAGCTAATATTTTTAGTTTCATATAATTATTTTACCATATCCTTACATATTTTTAGAAAAATACTATAAAGATTAAAGCAATAGTGCCAATCTAATAATTCAAAATATCATTAGAAAAAAAGTGATATAGGTTTTTATAATCCAATAAATTGCTCACTATTTTCAATACAACTACAATTAAAAAAAAACATATGCCTAATACGTTTAGTACATATGGACAAATATTAAAGAATATGGTATAATTGAAATATGAAAAGGAGATAATAAAATGTTTGAAAAAATGAGTGATAAAGAACTAGAAGAGTATATTATAAAACTTGATAAAGAAAATAAACTTAGTAAATATGATGAAAAAACACAAATAATGGTTAAATTGTATAGAAATAGTATAGATGCTCAACACTCACAATTTTATGCTATTAAAAATGCAAAACTTGTTTTATTGTTAGGAACTCCCAAAGAAAAAATAAAAAATTTTTGGGCAGCTTATTCTTCATTAAATGATGCTATACCTGGTATTGACTGGATAAAAAAATATAAAAAAC
>JAITXV010000103.1 GCA_031284605.1 Acholeplasmatales bacterium
ATCTTATAATAATAATTATATAATCATATTCAGTTTTCAAAGACTTACAAACTCGCTTATACATTTTAGTACGCATTTTAGCATACTACTAAAAAGTAGGCAAGCTTATATATTATAACACAATTTAATAGTGTAGTGGTGAAAATATACTTTCTATTTTTTACCACCAATTTTATAAATCGGTTTTTTAATTTTACCATATTATTTGCGCTAAGTGTTGTAAAGTGATAATTTAAATTTTGAGATATTACATTTTAGATTTTTGTATGCATACCTACGCATTTAAAAAATAGTTTTTACTACCATTTAAGGTCACGATACTTATATTATACGCAATAATTTTTTATTTTTAAAATAATTTTAAAACATCTAATACTATTATAACTGCCATAAACGCAAGTAGCGCAATATAAAATACATTATTAATAATACTTTCAACTTTTCTGTTAACTTTCTTACGAGTTATTGCTTCAATTATTAAAAATAATACTCTACCTCCATCTAAAGCTGGTATAGGTAGCAAGTTCATTATTCCAACATTTACACTTAAAAGTCCTATAATGAATAAAATACTATTTATTCCACCTTTCATTGCACTTCCAACTACTTGAAATATTCCAACTGGTCCTGATAGTTGAGTTATTTTAACAGTACCTGAAAATAATTGACCTAATGTAGTAAATATTATTATAGCATTGCTACCAAATTCTTTAAAACCTGACTTAAGTGCATACCCAAAATCAAAATGTTGTATAGGTGAAAGACCTATTGATACTTCAAAACTATTAATTCCTTGACCTTTTAAAAGTTTTTGTGAATAAGCTTCTATGTTTACTGTTACTTCTTTATCGTCTCTTATAATATGAAAAGCTGTTTTTCCACCATTAGTATTAGTTCTAAAATAATTTATAACGTCATCCCAATTATTGACAACTTCGGAGTTTATAGCTACTATTTTATCGCCTTCTTTTAAATCTTTAGATATATCAACAACTTGGCCTACAATAGCAGCTCTATTTCCATCTTTATCTGCGTTTCTTATTTTACCATTGCTATCTATATTATATATACCAGCAGCATATACACTAATAACAGTATTGATTACATTGTTTTGGTAAATAACACCATCTCTTTCATAATTTAGGGTAACACTTTCATAAGTTGAAGGTGTATTTTTCCATAATCCTATTTCATCCCAATTATTAATATCAATCCCATTAATACTTATTATTTTATCGTTTGTTTTTAAAATTGTGCTTGCTTCATAGTTAGAACTACCAATAACATTACTTTGAGATGGTTTGTATCTATTTACATCAACGAAGTTAAGAAGCATAAAAATAAATAAAGCTAATATAAAGTTAAGAGTTACTCCTGCTATTAGTACTAAAAATCTTTGGTAAGCTGGTTTTGATTCAAAACTTCTTTCTTTAGGAACTATTTGAAGTTGTTTTTTAACTTCTTTTTTAAAAATATTGAGAGTTTTTTCTACATATACTGCGTCTCTATTAACATTGTATGTATGTTCTTCTTCAGAAACTAAAAGTGTAATAAATAAGTTTGAGTTATTGTCACCATATAAATCAAAATCTGTAACAACCCCACTAACAGAACTTTCTAAATTACTTGATAGTAATATCTCTTTTGCATTTCCATTTTCATCAAGCAAAAGACCAATAGTTTGATTTTTTTTGATGAGTGCTTTATTTATATCTTCTCCACCCATCGCACAAAATCCACCTAATGGTATAGCTCTAATTGAATATTGAGTTTCTCCTTTTTTCTTTCCATATAATAATGGACCCATTCCAAAAGCAAATTCAAAAACTAATACTCCAAATTTTTTAGCTACTATGTAATGTCCAAATTCATGAATCAATACTATCACTCCTAGTACTATTAGAAACACTATTAAATTTAATATAAACATCAATACTCCCATTTCTTTACCTCTATGTATACTTTCTTATTATTTCATTAATTATTTTTTTTGATAAAAGGTTAATATTTTTTATATTAACACTATCAATTATATTATCATATTTTTTAACAATTTGGATAATTATCTCACTTATTTGGTTATATTTAATTATATTATCCTTAAATAAGCTATAAGTTGCTTCACTAGATGCTACTAAAACACATGGTAATAAACCACCTTTTTTACCTACATAATATGAAAGTTGTACTAATTCATACTTTGTAATATCCATTTTAGTTAATATATGTTTAGAATTAGAATTAAATATACAACTAGTATCAAATTTTGTAGTAGGATAATTTAGTGCATATCTAATTGGTTCTTCCATAGATGGATAACTTATATAATATAAAGATTCATTTTTATCATTTGTAATAAAAGAATGAACCATACTTTCTCTTTGAAAATATACATCTATATTTTCAAAGTCTATATTAAATAAATGATGAGCCTCAATTACTTCAAAACCTTTATTAAGTAGGGTAGTTGAATCTAAAGTTATTTTAGGACCCATAACCCACGTTGGATGACGCATTATATCACTAAATGTAACGCTTTCCTTGTCTATACTTGTATAATCTCTTAAAGCACCTCCGCTTGCGGTAATTGAATATGTAGAAGGTTTAAAATTAGCATTACCTAGTAATCTATATAAAGAAGAGTGCTCACTATCAAGTGGAATTATATATGAAGTCTTATGTTTAGATAATAAACTATTTATTAAAGCACCTGCTACTACAAAAGTTTCTTTATTAGCAAGCAACAATATATTATCATTTTTGATAGTATTAATCGAAGATTCAATACCAAAAATTCCAGGTAGCGCATTTACAATATGCACTTGGTTATTTTCATACTTTAAAGAAGTTAAAAATGATAAGTTTTTTTTACCATACTTAAATATAATATTTGGAAATTTTTCTTTATATTTAGAAAGTAGTTTATTATTTCTTAAACAGACATATCTTGGATTACAAATATCTATTATCTTGATATTATCTTCAAAATTAAATGATACTGAAATTCCTAAAATATTGATATTTTTATTCTCTAAAGCAACACTTATAGTTTGTCTTCCAACACTACCATTACTGCCTAGTATAACAATATTTTTCATATTAAAATTAAAATATTATAAAGAATTACTAAAAATATAGATAATAATATCAACGAATCAAATCTATCCAAAATTCCACCATGTCCTGGTAATATATTTCCAAAATCTTTAATATCGTAAGTTCTTTTAATTTTAGATGCAACTAAATCACCAATTTGTGAGACTACCGAACCAACTAATGATATTGAATATATAATAATAACTTGTGCATAATAAGGTATACTACCAATTCCAAAATATCCTAGTATAGTATCATAGTGTTCTTTGTTTATTAAAGTAGTGAAATAATTATCACTTTTAAAAATCACTCCTATAAAAATAGCGAAAGTTCCTGAAACTAGTGTAGATATTACAGTTCCAGCAATAGCTCCTTCCCAACTTTTTTTAGGAGATATTCTAGGAATCATTTTATGACGACCAAACTTTATTCCAAATAACTGAGCTGCTACATCTGTAGTCATACTTATTAAAAATGCATATATTATTAAAGATAAGCTTTGTAATCTTAAAAAAATAATAGAAAAGAAACCAAGACCTATATATAATATAGAAAAAATAGTTTTAGAAGCATCCTTTGCATCGTAGTCTTTTACAAAAACTAATAATATTAAACTAATAAATACCATAACAATTATTGCGATAGATAAGTAAGTATTGACATTATAACCTATTCTATCTATATCATTAGTGGCTACTAAAGCAGTAATGCCTAATAAAATAATAAAAGTAACAAGTGTACTAAATCGCTTTTCCTTTGAAAAACAATTAATTATTTCAATTCCTCCAAGAAGCGCAAGTACTAAAAATAAAAGAGAAAAAATAAAATCTCCATAAAAATTAGGTATTAAGCATACCCCAATTAATATAATAGTCATTATAGCTGCTGTATAAACTCTTTTTTTCATTATAATCCTCCAAACCTTCTTTGTTTCTTACTATAAAAATTAATACACTTTTTAAAATCTTTAGCTGAAAAGCTAGGCCAATACTTTTTACTAAAATATATTTCTGCATAAGAAGCTTGGTACAATAAAAAGTTTGAAAGTCTTTGTTCTTTACCTGTCCTTATTAATAAATCAAGCGGTTCTTTTACTAGTAAATATTTTGAAAAAATATTTTTATCTATTTCTTTTTCTTTAGAAGCAATTATATTATTAATCGCATTTAATATTTCATACTCGCTTCCATAATCTAATAATATATTAAGAATTAATCCAGTATTGGAAGAAGTATTATTTTCTATAGTTACAGTTAAATCTAACAATTCTTTTGGAAGTTTAGTTTTTCTGCCAATAAAATGTATTTGTATATTGCTTTCATATATTTTTTTTAGACGTGTATTATCTAAATACTCAAGAGGCTCTCTAAATATAAATTCTATTTCTTCTTTAGGTCTTTTCCAATTTTCAGTTGAAAATGCAAATAATGAAAGTTCTTTAATTTTTAACTTTTCTGCATATGATGCAATTTTAGCAATGTTTAAACCACCAAAATAATGACCAAAATTTCTTTTTAATCCTTTACTTGCAGCCCATCTTCCATTTCCATCCATTATTATACCTATATGATTAGGTAAAGTTATTTTTTTATCCATAATATATTATATTAAAACAATAAAAGCTCTTATAAAAAGAGTTTTTATTGTTTTAATAGTTCTTGAGATTTAATAGCTGTTTCATCATCTATTTTTTTAATAAACTTATCAGTAAGTTTTTGTACATCTTCTAAATAACCTTTTTCATCATCTTCAGACATATCATCAACTTTTTTGATTTTATCATTTGCATCTCGCCTTATATTTCTAATTGCAATTTTACCAAATTCACTTATTTTATCAACTTCTTTTACAAGTTGTTTTCTTCTATCTTCAGTAAGTGAAGGCAATACTATTCTTAAACCAACTCCGTCATTATTTGTTGGTAAACCTAAATCAGAAGTATTTATTGCATGTTCTATCAACTTTAAAATAGATTTATCAAATGGCTTAATATAAAGTTGGGTTCCTTCAACTATATTAATTGAACTAACTTGTTTTAAAGGAGTATCAGTTCCATAATAATTAATAAAAATTTTATCAAGTAAAGATGGGTTAGCCCTACCTGTTCTTACTGCATTAAATTCTTTATTTAAAGATTCTACTGTTTTTTGCATTTTTTCTTCTGTTTCTAAAACTATCATATCTGAGTAATCATTCATAAGCATATCTATATTTCTTTTATTTATATTTATATTTTACCATATTATTAATCGTTTAATAAAAAATGTGTGAATAATCACACATTTTTAGTTATTCTATCACAGTAGTTCCTATTTTTTCACCCATAATAGCTTTTTTAATATTTCCAACTTTATTCATTGAAAATACTTTTATTTGGATATGATTTTCTCTAGCCATTGAAACTGCAGTAGAATCCATAACTCCAAGTTGTTTATTTAAGATTTCAGCAAAAGTTATTACATTATATAATTTAGCATCTTTAAATATTTTAGGATCTTTATCATAAATTCCTTCAGTACCATTTTTAGCCATTAATATGCATTCTGCTGCTAATTCTGCTGCTCTTAAACTAGCTGCTGTATCAGTTGAAAAATAAGGTGCGCCAGTGCCTCCAGAAATTATTACTACTCTACCTTTTTCTAAATGTCTTAAAGCTCTTCTTCTAATATACGGTTCTGCAACTGCATTTACGTTTAAAGCACTCATTACTCTAGTAGGAACGCCAATACTTTCAAGACCATCTTGTAAAGCTAAACCATTCATTATAGTTCCTAGCATTCCCATATAGTCGGCTTGACTTCTATCCATACCTAAGTCGCTAGCGTTTTTCCCTCTCCATAAATTGCCAGCACCAACAATTATAATGAGTTCGATTCCTAAAGTTAGTATATCTTTTATTTCAAGACATATACTTTTAACGGTTTTAGGGTCAATTCCAAACCCTGAATTTCCTTTTAGTGCTTCGCCGCTAAGCTTTAGAACAACTCTTTTATACATTATTATAACTTTGCCTGTGCTGCAACTTCAGCAGCGAAATCATCAACTCTTTTTTCTAATCCTTCACCAACTTCTAATCTAAGAAAACTTACGATTGAAGTTTTGTTTTGTTTTAAATATTCAGAAACTGTGATATTAGGGTCTTTTACATATGGTTGGTCTACTAAACATATTGATTCTAATAATTTTTGTAGTCTACCAGGAATTATATTTTTTTCTAAAACAACTGCTGGTTTAGGTTTTGCGGCTTCTTCATTTTCTTTTATAGCTACTTCTCTAATAATATGTTCTTCATTTTTTAAAGTTTCTGGATCTACAGATTGTTTATCTAAGAATCTAGGATTATTAGCTGCTACGTGCATAGCAATGTTTTTAGCTACTTCAGGGTTATCACCTTCTAAAACGCTAAGTACTACTATTTTACCACCCATATGTTTATATAATCCAAATGATTGAGTTTTGTTCTTTTTTACAAGAGTAACTCTTCTTAAAGATATTTTTTCACCAATTGTAGCAGTAGCTTCAGCTATTAATTGCTCAACAGTTTTACCTTTGCTTACTATTTTTAAAGCATCTTCAGTAGACGCAACTTTTGAAGAAAGGAATAATTCTTCAAAGTTTGATATTAAACTTGAAAACATAGGATTTTTAGCAACGAAATCAGTTTCACTATTTAATTCAAATAGTATTGCATTATTTCCTTCTGCTTTTACTGTACATAATCCTTCAGCAGCAATTCTTGATTGTTTTTTAGCAGCTTTTGCAATACCTTTTTCTCTTAAATATTGAACGGCTTTATCTAAATCTAAATTATTTTCTTCAAGTGCTTTCTTGCATTCTAGCATACCAGCACCAGTCATTTCTCTTAATTGTTTTACTAGTTCCATTACGGTTGGCATATTTTTTTCTCCTATTATTTACTAATTAATTCTATTAATTCATCTTTTTTCAAAGCTGAATAACCTTTTAAACCTTTTTCTTTAGCAATAGCTTTTAATTGTACAAGTGTATATTCAGTAAGCGGTTTTAAAGATACTTCTTCAACTACTTCTTCTTGCGCAGCTGGTGCTATTGGTTCTTCTATTTTTACTTCTTTTTTAGCTTTTGCACCCTTTTTTGCAGGTGCAGGTTCTACTGCTACTACTTCTTCAACTGCTACTTCTTCTTGAACAACTTCTTCTTTTTGTGCTTCTTTTTGTTCTAGTTTTGGAGTACTAGATGCTGCTTTTTCACCTGGAACTTCATCTTCGTATTTTTCAACTTCATTACCTAAAGCTTCATATACTGCATTGCCCATTAAATGAGTAACTAATCTAACAGCTTTAATTGCATCATCATTTGAAGGAATTACATAATCTACTAAATCAGGGTCACAGTTAGTATCTACAACTCCAACTACTGGAATATGTAATCTTCTAGCTTCTTTTACTGCGTTAATTTCTTCATTTGGGTCGATAACGAATACTAAATTAGGTAATTTATCCATAGCTTTAATACCTGAAAGGTCATTAGTTAATCTTTCCATCTTATGTCTTAATAATAAAACTTCTTTTTTAGTAAGTTTTTCAAATCCACCACTAGCTTCTAATTCTTCTAATTCAATTAAATATTTAACACTTTTTCTAATTGTTTTAAAATTAGTTAAAGTTCCACCTAACCAACGATGAGATACATAGTACTGTCCTGTTCTTTCAGCTTCTTCTTTTACATAAGTATTAGCATGAGTTTTTGTTCCTACAAATAATACTTTTCCATCCATTTCACCATCATTGTAAACTACATCATAAATTGCTTTATATGCTTTTTCAATACCTGTTTTGATTTTTTTTAAATCAATAATATGTACATCTCCTCTTTTTTGAAAAATGTACTTTGCCATTTTAGGGTTCCATTGACTTGGTCTATGACCGAAATGTGACCCACTTTCTAATAATGCTTGTTCTGTAACGATTGCCATATTTTTCTCCTTTTGTTTTTCTTCTGCTTGACTACATTGTCTCACTTAAATGTTTAATTTAAGCACCTGATTCATAAGCATCAAGCATGCTTATTTTTTTTATAGCCCTTTTATTATATCACATTATTATAAATAATGTAGTTAGTTAAGATATTTTATTTGCAGTTTTTTAGATAATTTAGGTAATTTACGTTATAGTAAACCTTCAAGACCTAATTTTTTAAAACAATTAATTGCATCTTCAGTTAAATTTTTACCTAATATTCCTAATTCATCAGGATAACTTAATATTATTGTAGTATTATTAATATCTAAATAACTTTTAATTTCTTCACTTTTTAGTGAATATCCGTAAATATCACTCCAATATGATTCTAATTCACTTGTTATTTCTCTTAACCTAAAATGCAGTCTTCGTAAAAAAGCTACATTTGTCATAGGAAAAAATAGATTTCTTAGGCTTAGCCTTTCATTCGAATCTTTAAGTTCAAAAAATGTTAGTATAACTTGATCTTTACAATACGAACCTGCAAATAGTTTTAATATTACTTGGTATCCCATTTGTTCAAAGTGTTCAATTAAAGATAAACAAATCACCCCTTTATGATAAAATTGCTCTTTTGAATATGTTGATAGTTGACTGACATTAAAATAAATAGTGATGTAAGATGTATCTTTAAATTCTGTATATATAGTATTAATCATATTAAGCGGTATACCTTTAATAAAATTAGGCACATGCGGAATATAACCGACATGTGAAATAGTTTGGGTTGATACTTTTTTCTTATTTGTTAATTCATCATCTAATTTATCTTTTAATTTTAATAATTCATCAAACTTATTACTGTAGTCTCCGTATAAGCATAAATTAATTGCTTCTTCGTAAGTAGCAGTTCCACTAAAATTTATATCTCCTGTTTTAGAACTAGTAGAAGATGTAATTTTAGGATTAATAACTCCATTTTTAAGGTATTCACAATATTCAGATAGTGAATAAAATGTGTGTTCTACTACTAATTTATTATTTTTTGTATATACTTGTTTCATTTTTTCTATTTTAAAACAGCTACTAATGATTTTGTAGCTAGATAGTATGGATTAGTGTTTAATATCCATTTTGATTCTAATTTAGAAATATTAACTTTATCTAAAGCATCTAACCCTCCAAGTAATTTTAAAATAGTATCTTTATTTAATCCTTCAAATAAATTACCTCTTAGTGCTTCGGATACGCTAAATACCCCGTTGCTTGATACTATTATTTTACTAGTAGCTAATATACCGCGTGTAGAAATTATTATATGAAGCCTTGATGATTCACAAACATTTCTCAAATTCCAACAAAACCATAGTAACTGTTTATCAGATATTAATTTTTCTTCTAAAGAGCGGTCGTAATCCCATTCAATTACCATAAACCTATCTAAGGTAGCAGCATCTAAAGCATTCCTGCCACAATACTCTCTACTTGAACCGTTACCATAAGTATTCCCTGCAGCTACCATTTTGAAATCTTTATGCATATCAACCGGAATAACATCTCCAGGAAAAGACATATATTTTTGAGCAATCGCTGTATTTATAGTTACTAGTGCTTCAGGAGCACTAGCATCAACTTCATCAAAGAAAAATAATCCACCATATTTGTATGCTTCATAAAATTGTGTAGAAACATATTTTCCACTTGCATCATTGTATCCTGTTAATTCAAAAGCATTTTGGACTCTATTAGCAGTATAAAACATTAAATTAAGTGCTCTAGCAGCTTGTTCAACTGCTGTAGATTTTCCAGTTCCTGAAGGTCCTACAAGAAACGGTATTATCCCAGCTTTTAAACATGCTAGAAGCTTATTAAATGAAGAGTGAGTAAACTCAAGAGGACTAAAAGGTTTTATTTTATTTGAAACTTTAGTAGTTTCTTCTACTTTTATTAATAAATCTTGTTTTAAAGTATCTATAATGCTATCAAGCGATTTAGATAACAAATTGTTGTCTACTACTTTATTTAAATAATGATTTTTAAGTAATGAGGTTATTTTATCTATAGAGATAGTTACTACTTCATTAACTGAAGATGTTTCTATTGCTTTTTTAGAATGAATATATATTTCTTCTTTAATACTATTTTTGTATTCGTTTAAAGTATTGTTAAAAGATACACCATACCCGCTAATTATACCTTCTAATTTAGAAATATATAGTTCGAGTTCTTTTATTTTTTCTAACAAAAAAACATTGTCTGCTTTTAAAAGAGAGAGCTTAGTTACTTCTGATACAAGTCCTTCATAGCTCGTTTTTAAAACATTGTAATTATTAGTTAACTCATCTAGTTTTTGGTTTATTTTTGACATATTGCACCTCTTTTATTATTACTTATATATAGTTTATCAAAAATATTTATTTTTTTGTAATAATACTCTTTTTTAAATAGTTTTATGTTTTTTTAAGACATTTGGAATAATATCAAAAATAGCGCTAATCACAATTAAAATAATCGTCCATGCAAAAACTCTGTCATATTGCATATAGATTTTAGAAGCGTATAGGTTTCCTCCTATACTTGAAGTGGTTTGTACTAAATATTCACTCATCACTGTAACTTTTATAGCTAAACCTAAAACTTGAAACAAAGTGGTAGTAAGAGAATTTTTTATTAGAGGTAAATATAATTCAAATAACAATTTATGGAACAAAGGATTATCTATTTTGATTAGATGCTGGTATTTTATATCTATTTGTTTTAAAGAATCAAAAACACTTTGAAACATAATAGGAAATAGTAAAAGAAGCGATACTACAAAAGGTGAAGCTCTTAATCCAAAAATAATAGGAATTATTACTAAAACAGAAATTGTTGGTATTGTTCTAAATATTAAAATAAAAGGAGAAATAAAATAACTAAAAGAACTAAATTTGAATGCTATAAATCCTAATACTAGTGATGCTACTAGTGAAATAGAAATAGTAATAACTACATTTAGTAAAGTATTCAAAATAGATAATATATCACTCTTATTAGTAAAAATTGTAACAATTTGGGAAAAAGTATCTCCTAAAGAAGGAAAAAGTATATGATGATTGATAACTTCGTATAATAGTATCCAAGCTAAAAATATAACTAAAATACTAGAAATTGTAAATGATACTTTTTTTATCATCCTAAAAAATAAAATGAAGAAGAAGGAATTTTACCTATTAATTTAATATTCATAGCTGATAAAATACCTAAATAAAAATCTATCATTACTCTAGCTTCGGAAGCTTTAATATATTTTATATTCATATTAGGAATTGAAGATTTTAATATCTCTATATCTAGTTTATTGCCATTTGCTATAGCTTTTTTACTAGAATCATCGACGTTTTTATTTATTTTGTTGATAGCATCATTAAAATCTTTATCTATTTCTTTTTTATTTTGATCAGATAACGATTTTTTTACGAAAATACAAGCTTGAGGATAGTTAGGTTTTCCTGTTACATTTGTGTATTCTTCTTGTAAATCTATAACATTGAATTTTAGAGATGGATTATTATGTTTTAAAGTGGAAAGTTGCGGCTCAGATATTACTCCAATTGTATTATGGTTATTACTTATTTGTTCAGCTACTTCTACTGCACTAGGTTCATAAGATACACTGTAAGTTACGCTTAATGCCTTTGTAAGATATTGTAATATTATGTCATTTGTGGTATTTCTACCAAATGCTTTTACTTGAGCACCTTCTAAATCTAATATAGATGAAATATTATTGTTTATACTAACAACATATAAACTACCTAATACGACAGTTCCTAATAATTGGTAATTGTCATTGTGTAATAAAACTCCTAAGTTAGTAGGAGCTACAATAAGATCGTTTTCTTTACTAGCGAATGCACCTGATAACATCTCAGGACCATTAACTACAGTTTGTTTATATTTTTGTTTATCAACAAAGCTAAAAGCTATGTCCGGAGAGCCTGCTGGTAATATAACTTTATAATTTCCACTTTTGGTACAAGATGCTAGTGGTAATACTATTAAAAATGTAAAAAAGATAAAAAATAATTTTTTCATATACAACCTCTTTTCTAAGTATATATATTAATTATACTAAAAAAATAAGAAAAAAATATAATTTTGCTTGTCTTTACTTGACTTATTATCAATTTTATTGTATAATTTTATAGTGAATTTAATTTTTTTTATAAAAAAAATAAAAAATAGGAGAATATTTAATGAATAAATTACAGCCTAAGGCAAAAAAGAAAATTGAAAGTATTTGCGATAGATATATTAACGAAAATACTCCTTTAATGATGATTCTTTCGGATATTCAAAAAGAGTATGGTTATATACCTTTAGAAGTCCAAGAAGTGGTATCTGAAAAAACTGGTTTACCAGTAGCAGAAATATATGGAGTTGTTACTTTTTATAGTTTCTTTTCACTAACTCCTAAAGGTAAATATATAATAGGAGTTTGTTTAGGAACTGCTTGTTATGTAAAAGGTAGCCAAAATATTATTGATAAATTTAGTGATTTATTAAAAATAGCTCCTGGTCAAACTACAGAAGATGGATTATTTACTATTGATGCACTAAGATGTATTGGTGCTTGTGGAATTGCTCCTGCTGTTAGTATAAATGGTAAAGTATACCCTAAAGTAACTATTGAGCAAGTTTCGAAAATAGTTGCTGATTATAAAAATAAGGAGGCTTTATAAAATGGCAGTTATTAAAAATAGTGAAGCTTTAGCTAAAAAAATAAAAAGTTGTAGTGAATGCTTAGATAAAAAGTTTAGTGGTGAAGCTGGTACTAAAGCTTTATTAGTGTGCGGTGGAACTGGTTGCTTATCTAGTGATTCTAAGGAAATAAGGGATAGTTTACAAGAATTAATTAAAGAAAAAGGATTGCAAGACAAAGTTAGTGTTAACTTTGTTGGTTGTTTTGGATTTTGTTCTCAAGGCCCATTTGTAAAAGTATTGCCAGAAGGCACTTTATATAGAATGGTAAGTGTAGCTGATGCTAAAAGAATTATTGAGGAAGATGTAGTTGGTGGAAAGGTAATTGAAGACTTATTATATGTTGACCCTACTACTAAAGAAAAAGTTCAAAAACAAGAAGATATAAATTTTTATAAAAAACAAGTAAGAATTGCTCTTCACGGTTGTGGTTTAATAAATCCTGAAGTTTTAGATGAAGCACTAGGCTACGATGCATTTAAAGCTTTAGATAAAGCTTTAAAGATGGAAAGAACAGATGTTTTAGCTATTGTTAGAGATTCAGGACTAAGAGGTAGAGGTGGTGCTGGATTCCCTACTCATTTAAAATGGAAATTTGCTCTTGATTCAGTAAGCGCTCAAAAATATGTGGTTTGTAACGGAGATGAGGGTGATCCAGGAGCTTTTATGGATAGAAGTGTATTAGAAGGAAACCCATTTAGTGTAATCGAAGGTATGATGATTGCAGGATACGTTATTGGAGCAAGTGAAGGTTACTTTTATGTAAGAGCAGAATATCCAATAGCTGTAGAGAGATTAAAAATAGCAATTGAAAGTATGAGAAAAGCTCATTTATTAGGACAAAACATCTTAGGCACTTCTTTTAGTTTTGATTGTCATATAAGACTTGGCGCTGGAGCTTTCGTATGCGGTGAAGAAACTGCATTACTTAATAGTATTGAAGGTAAAAGAGGCATGCCTAGACCAAGACCACCGTTTCCTGCTATTAAAGGATTATGGGATAAGCCTACTATTGTTAACAATGTTGAAACTTTAGCTTGTGTACCAACTATAGTTAGAGAAGGTGCTGGTAGTTTTAATAAATACGGAACTGAAAAATCTAAAGGTACTAAAGTTTTTGCATTAGGCGGAAAAATAAACAATGTTGGACTAGTTGAAGTTCCAATGGGAACTACCCTAAGAGAATTAATTTACGATATAGGTGGTGGTATTCCTGATGGAAAAGTATTTAAAGCTATTCAAACAGGTGGTCCTAGTGGTGGATGTTTAACTGAAAAAGAATTAGATACTCCTATTGATTTTGATAATCTAGTACAAGCAGGTTCTATGATGGGAAGTGGTGGAGCTATTGTTATGGATGAAGATAACTGTATGGTTAATATTGCTAAATTCTATATGGAATTTATATGTGATGAATCATGCGGTAAATGTTCTCCTTGTAGAATAGGAACTAAGAGGCTTCTTGAAAAACTAGAAGATATAACTGATGGAAAAGGAAAACTAGAAGATATTGATTACTTATTAGAATTAGCTACTCATATCAAAAATAATAGTTTATGTGCTTTAGGTCAAACAGCTGCTAATCCAATTTTATCTACATTATCTAAGTTTAAAGAAGAATATATTGAGCATGTTGTTGATAAAAAATGTAGAGCGCATGTTTGCAAAAATTTGATGGAATATTTTGTTATTGCTGAAAAATGTAAGAAATGCACTAAGTGTGCTAGAAATTGTCCTGTATCATGTATAAGCGGAACCCCAGGACCTAATGGTACACCTTACGTTATTGACCCAATTAAATGTATTAAATGCGGTTTATGTATGAGTTCTTGTCCTTTTGGGGCAATAATAAAGAGATAGGAGAATAGAGATATGGCAGAAATAAACATAAAAATTGAAGGTCATGATTATAAAGTCGATTCTAGTTTAACAGTTTTAGAAGCGGCTAGAGTTTGTGGTTACAACATTCCTTCATTATGTTCATATGGACATAATGAAAATAATATAGCTAGTTGCAGAGTGTGTTTAGTAGAAGTTAAAGGCGCTAGAGGTTTAGTAGCTAGTTGTGCATACCCAGTTAATGAAGGTATGGAAATAACTATATCAAGTTTAAAAGCAGTTGAAGCTAGAAGAGCTAGTGTTGAATTAATATTATCTAACCATAATAAAAATTGTCAACAATGCAGAAAAAACGGTAATTGTGAACTTTTAAATGTAGCTATTACTGTAGGAGCTAGAGAAGATAAATACCAGGGTGCTTATTCTAAAAATACTTATGAAGATTTAGGAGACACTTTAGTAAGAGATACTTCTAAATGTATTTTATGTGGTAGATGTGTTGTTAGATGTAAAGAAGCTCAAGGTATTGGGGTTTTAGGTCTTGAAAAAAGAGGATTTAATACAATATTAGCTCCAGCACAAAATAAAAGTTTTAAAGATGTACCTTGCATAAATTGTGGTCAATGTGTTAACGTTTGTCCTACAGGTGCTTTAATGGAAAAAGATGAAATATGGAGAGTAGATGAAGCTATTAGACAAGGTAAAAAAGTAATAGTTCAAACTGCTCCTGCAGTTAGAGCTACCATTGCAGAAGAATTTGGTCATTTAATTGGTACTAAAAATGAAGCTGGTAGACTAGTCGCTGCTTTGCATAGATTAGGTTTTTATAGAGTATTTGATACTGACTATGCAGCAGATTTAACAATTATGGAAGAAGCTCATGAATTTTTGCATAGATTTACTACAGACGGAGTATTACCTATGTTTACATCTTGTAGTCCTGGATGGGTAAATTATATGGAGTTTTACCATAGCGATTTAATCCCTCACGTTTCTTCTTGTAAATCTCCTCATCAAATGATGGGTGCTATTATTAAAAGTTATTATGCTGAAAAACATAATTTAGATAAAAATGATATTTTTGTTGTTAGCGTAATGCCTTGTATATGCAAAAAAGGTGAAAAAGAAAGACATTATGTAGACGGAGTAAAAGATGTTGATGCTGTTTTAACAGTTAGAGAAATAGCTAGAATGATTAAAAGAAATGGTATTAACTGGAATAAACTTCCTTACGAAGATTTTGATAATGATTTATTACATGCTGCTAGCGGAGCTGGTCATATTTTTGGTGTAAGTGGAGGAGTTATGGAAGCTGCACTTAGAACTGCATACCATGCACTTACTAACAAAGAATATGAAGGAATTAAATTTGAACAAGTTAGAGGATTAAAAAATACTAGAGAAGCAAGTATTAATATTAACGGAACTGTAGTAAATGTAGCTGTAGTTAGTGGAATGGCTAACGCAAAACCGCTTTTAGATGCTGTAAGAGAAGGTAAATCTCCATATCATTTCATCGAATTTATGGGTTGTCCTGGTGGTTGTATTAATGGTGGTGGTCAGCCATATGTAAAACCTGCTTTACTACCTAATGAAGAATTAAATATTTTAGATACTTATTTAGCTAAAAGAGCTAGCGTATTATACAATGAAGATGATAAAAATTCATTGAGACAATCTCATAATAATCCTGATATTATTGCTTTATATAACGATTACTTAGGAGAACCTAATAGTCATAAAGCGCACCATTTACTTCATGTTCAAGGCTATAATAAAGATAGAGCTAGATTTAAATAATAAAAATATTAAAAGACCATAAGAAATATTTCTTATGGTCTTTTTTATTAAACTTAATATTTACTATTTCCCGCTTGAACCAAATCCACTTTTTCTTTTTTCATTTTTGACATTATCAGGGCTTGTTAGATTAAATTTAGAAAAAATAGCTTGTGCTATCCTTTCACCTTTTGTTATATTCTGTACAGATGATGAAAAGTTATACAATTGAACAAATATCTCCCCTTCATTGACGCTGTTATCAACATAATCTTTGTCTATTACACCTACACCGTTTGGTAACATTAGATTTCTTTTTAAAGACATACTACTCCTGTTAATTATTAATAATACTTCATTTTTAGGGAAATAGGCTTTTAACCCTGTAGATACTAGAACTATCTCGCCTGGGTCTATTATGTAATTACGTGCTGCCTCTAGATCATATCCTGCTGAAAAACGAGTTTGTCTAACAGGAATATTAATTGCACATTTTTTATAAGCAGTTACTACTTCAAATCTTCTTTTCATTTTCTAAAAACTCCTTTAGTTTAGTTAATACTGTTATTTCTCTTTTTAATATAGTCCCAATTCCTATATTAGTAATATAATATTCCTCTAGCTTACGTTTGTTATGCTTAATAGCATCATCTATTTTTACCCAAACTGGTTCTAAACCACTACTAAGTTCTTTTTCATCTAATTTTTGAACTCCATATTTTGTAATTTTTACATAAAAATAAAATGATTTTTGATAAAATATAAATTTTTTATATTCATTAATACCTTTGCTTATTTCTTCAATCTCTCCAAAATCTTCTAATATTTGGATACTTCTAGCGCCAACTTCTTCTTGGAGTTCTCTGTATAATGCTTTTTTAGGAAGTTCCATCTTTTGAATTCCACCTCCAGGAAAAGTATAGTCATCAAAAGCATTAGAATATACTAGTAATACTTTTGTTTTACTGCTATCTAAAATAATAGCTCTTGAAGTATACCTTTTTCTTCTAGGTAAAGTTAAATCAATGTTAGATTCAATTATAGGGCTAGATATTTTTTTCATCTTTCTTGTTTTTATTTGCTCTAGGATGAGCCTCCTTATATTTTTTAATCATTACTTCAGTTGAAACATCTGTATATATTTGAGTAGATTTTAAACTTTGGTGACCTAATAATTCTTGGACTACTCTTAAATCTGCACCGTTATTTAATAGTTCGGTTGCGAAACTATGACGTAATGCGTGAGGATGGATACTAAATGTCTCTTCAGATAATGAAACTATTTTATTCAAAATGACTCTCAAACCTCTACTTGTCAAGTTTTGACCAAATCTATTTAATAATAGTTTATCACAATTTTCTGTAAGAGTGTTCTTTGATAATAAAATTGGCCTAGTATATGTAATATAGTCTTTTAATTGAAGTATAAGCTCATCATGCAGTGGTATATATCTATCCTTGCTTCCTTTACCATGAATAAGAATATTTTTAGAACTTATTCTTATATCTTTAACTTCAATATTGACTATTTCGCTAGCCCTAACTCCTAGGGAATAAAGTAATTCCAAAATTAGATAATCTCTTTTTCCCATACTTTTAGTAGTGTCTATAGAACTAAAAAGTATGTTAATTTCATTATTTGAAATTGGTTTTGGAAGTCTTTTTTCTATTTTAGGGCTTTTAATATTTTCAAAAACGTTGATATTTATATAATTGTTTTTTACTAAATATTTATAAAAATTATGCAAAGATGATATTTTTCTAGCTATTGTTTTATGTGAATATTTTTTTGAATCTAAATATGAGACATAATTCCTCGCAATCCTATCCCTAGTAATATCTATAAAACTCTCACCAAATCCTTCTCTAGTAAAAAACATAAAAAAATCTTTTATATCATTTGTATAAGACAAAACGGTATAACTAGAGTAATTCTTTTCATATAATAAATATTCTTTATATAGTTTATCGTATTCCATTAACATAACCTACATATTTTTTTACTTCTTCTAATGCTTTATTTGCATAAAAAGTTCTTCTTTGGATTCTATTTTTAATATTGCTTGATATATCTTCAAGCAAGCCATAATTAGCATTCATAGGAACAAAGTTTTTAGAACTTGTGGAAATATACGCTGCTAGAGCACCCATAATACTACTTTTATCTAAAGGTTTAATAGTTTTAGTTTTGATTTTTTGGTAAACGTAACTAGCAGCTAATATACCAGAAGATGCACTTTCTAAATATCCTTCAACACCTGTTATCTGACCTGCAAAAAATAGTTTTTTATGTCTAATACTTTGGTAATACTCATTTAAGTTTCCAGGGCTATTTAAATAAGTGTTTTTATGCATTACTCCATGCCTTATTATTTTAGCGTTTTCAAGACCTGGAATATATTTTAAAAGTTCTTCTTGGCTTTTAAAAGTTAAATGAGTCTGAAAACCTACTATATTATACATAGTTTTATTAAAATCATCTTGACGCAGCTGAATAACTGCGTAAGGTTTATGCCCGTTTTGATCTTCTAATCCAACTGGTTTCATTGGACCAAATAAAAGTGCATTATGCCCTCTTAAAGCCATTACTTCAATTGGCATACATCCTTCAAATACTTTATCATTTTCAAAATCATGAAGTTTGACAGTTTCTAAAGAAATTAGTTTTTCATAAAATAATTCATACTCTTCCTTATTTAAAGGACAATTGATGTAACTAGCTATTCCTTTGTCATAACGTGATTTGAAATAAGCTTTTTCCATATTTATAGTTTTAAAATCTATAATAGGTGCTACTGCATCAAAAAAATTAAGTTTAGTAGTATTAAATATTTTTTGTAAAGTTTGTGCAAGTGGATCTGTAACAAGCGGTCCTGCTGCACAAATAGTATATTCATTAAAGTTTATTTTACTTACTTCACCGTATTTTATAGTAATATTAGGATTTTTTAATATAGTTTGGGTGATATACTTACTAAAAGTATCCCTATCAACGACTAACCCAACTCCTCCCTCAATTTTAGATTCCCTAGCACTTTGTAACACTAAACTATCAAAAAGATTCATTTCCTCTTTTAGTAGCCCGCTTGCATTAGTAATTTCTAAACTTTTTAGTGAATTTGAACATATTAGTTCACCAAATAAAGATGTTTTATGAGCAACGGTATTTACTATAGGTCTAGCTTCATAAAGGTTTACTTTTATATCTTTAGACGCTAAAAAATAAGCAGCTTCTGTTCCTGCTAAACCTGCACCAATAATATTTACTTCAGAGGGTTTTTCTTTTATTAGGTTAGGAAATATGTTTCTTTTAGTAATTTGATGTAAAATTATCGAATCAAGGGGTATTTTAACTAACATTAACAATATAACAAAAATGATTCTAAGATAAATAAATTCTCCAATATGGAATAACAAATACTCTTTTTCAAAAAAAGTTATATAAAAATCATAAGATTTATCAAATTTTAGGGTTCCAAGAGCAACGTTCCAGTCTCCATAAGTTATCCTCAAAGCTAAAGTGTTATAGAAACTCACTGCAAGATGAGTTAGGGTTTCAATTAACATAATAACAATAAATTTTTTGTTTTTAAATAAATGACTTAAAAGACCAGGAATTAAACCCCATAAAACGGTAGATAAAATAAACACAGGATTCCACCCAGGTTGATAAATTATGCTAGTAAGATCACAAATTAATCCTCCTATCGCTCCTGCTAATCCCCCAAAATAAAACCCAATTATTATTAATGGGATATTATGAAATATTATTCTGTTATTAGATGCTATGCTTATAGCAAATATTCTTAAAACCACACTTGTAGCAATAAGTATAGATATTATAACCATATTTCTAAGTGTAAATGTATGTTTAATGAAATTTTTTGAATATTTTAGTAATTTTATCATTATAAACTCCAGTTGATTGGTAAAATGTTATTTTCAATTAAAAATGTATTAGTTCTACTAAAAGGGTGAGAACCGTTAAAACCTTTTTGTGCTGAAAGCATAGAAGGGTGAGAACTTTTTATAATTAAATGGTTATTGTTTTTATTAATAAATTGTTCATATTTAATTGCGTTATTACCCCACAATATAAAAACTATATTGCTTTTATATTGTGATAATTCTTTTATATAGTTACTTGTAAATATTTCCCAACCTTTGTTTTTATGGGCTAATCTAACATCATTTACAGTAGTTAAAATAGTATTTAATAACAAAACTCCCTCTTTAGCCCATAAACTTAAATCTCCACTTTTAGGTAAATCAATATTGATATCATTAGTTAGTTCTTTAAAAATATTTTTAAGTGACTGAGGAATTATAGTATTAGAAGTACTAAACGCTAGCCCACTCGCATGAAAAATATTAGGATAAGGGTCTTGACCTAGTATTACAACCTTTGTGTTTTTAGCACTAGTTAAGTAAAACGCCTTGTACCAATCCTTTTTATTAGGAACGATAGTTCTTTTTTCGTTATCTAAAAAAACCATAAGTTTTTTAAAATAATCACTTTTTTCTTCATTTTTTAAAAATTCATCAAAACTTTTCATTAAAAAACTGCTAAACTAAGCTCACTAACTATAATGTTAAACCAAGATGGTTTATCGATAAAAGGATTTCTATTACCTTGAAATGCATATATACAATCATTTCTGTGTTCTTCAAAATCATCAACAGGATCTAAATAATTCCACATAGACAATATTCTTAAATTATCTTCTGACCATATTGGCATAAAAGTTCCTTCTAAACTGTACGCTTTATAATTAATTAAATCACTTTCACTGCTTGGAAGTTTTAAAATATCTTTATACATAATATATTGATATAGTAATATTCTAGCTACATCGCCTATATGTTTATACCCAGGATAAAATGCATAAGAGCCTACTGTGTGTGGTAAAATTGGATTAGTTATATCATCTACAAAATACCTATCGCTTCTTTTTTGATTAATAGACCCGGTGTATACTCCTCCTATAGCTCTTAGATTATGTAAGTCTGATGCTTGGTTTTTATTAGTGCTAGTAACACGTGGCATACCTAATCTTCCATTAGGCCATACATGTTCTCTTTCAAAATTTTTACCATTAGCCCAGGTTAATGCGAAGCCTTGTGAATCATATATCCCATATACTAAATCTAATTCTTCGATAAAGTCAGCGTTTTTATTTGAATCAAAAGTATCTAAAATATTATATGGTGGGTTATCTGCTATTAATAACATTCCTCCACTGCCTGCATCTTTATAACTTGTAGGAGAAAAACCATCATGCAAACGCATATTTAATACATTCACAGTAGGAGTAGTTATATTTTCATAATAATCTCCTGAATAACTAGGATAAATATCGTCTTGATTAGTAGGATTTAGAGGAGGAGTAGTGATTGAAGGCAGTTCCTTAGGAGCAGATTCATAAAAATAAGCAACTAAAATTAAATAGTAACCTTTAGAATCCCAATAAGTATGGGTTTTATGCTCCCAAGCATCACTGCTTTTAGCATCCCATTCTAACCCTTCTTCTAAGTCAAACCATCTTACATAATAATCTTCTGAATCTTCAAGCAGTTCAGAAATATCAGGCAATTTACCTTCTAAAGTTTGTTTATATCTCACTTCATCTTTTACTTTATAATACTCTTCTGTTGAGGTGCCAATATATTCAATTTGGGATTCGTCCATGAACCATACTTCAACTTTTGAAGTGTACCACCAAATTCCTCCAACAGATATAGCTATTACTAATAATAAGAGTAAACATAAAACAAAAGTGTTTCTTTTTTTATGATTTTTTTTATTTTTTTTAGACACAGCTCCTAATACCGCAGCAGTAACAACTGCTGCACCTACTTTTGATGAAGATGATTTTTTTGTTGTAGTACTTTGTCTTTTTTTAACATCATTTTTATTACTTGTAAAATTGGATTCTTTTCTTGTTGGCATTTTTTCATACTCCATATTTATTTTATATAATTATACCATAAAATAGCACCAATATATTTAAACAGCAAGAAAAACTAAAATCACTAAAAACAAGAAAACTATAAAGTGCTTTAGTTGTGCGTTTTTTCTATATATGGTCATTTTATGTTCAATTATTGTTATATTACTATAATTTTAAAACTTCATATAAAAAGTGGACTTAAAACTTTAAGTCCACTTATAAATGATTTATTTAATTATTTTTTAGTAATCAAACTAGCAATTTTAGATAATGTTCTAATTAATTGAGTAGTATAACTCATTTCATTATCATACCAACCCATTACTTTAACCCATTGAACTTCACCTTTTAAAATTTGAGTAGTATGAGCATCATAAATACAGCCATAACTTGTACCAATTACATCGCTAGATACAATTGGATCAGTGCTATATTTTAAAGTTTCATTAGCGCCAGCCTTGAAAGCAGCATCTATTTCTTCTAAAGTAACATTTCTTTTTAATTGAACAGTCAAATCAACGATAGAACCAGTAATTGTAGGAACTCTAAGAGAAGTACCATCTAATTTTCCATTTAAATGAGGTAATACTAATCCAATAGCTTTAGCAGCTCCAGTACTTGATGGAATAATATTAGCAGCCGCAGCTCTACCACGACGCGCAAATATTCCTTTTTTATGAGGTTGATCCATTAAAGATTGGTCATTAGTGTATGCGTGAACAGTAGTCATCATACCTTTTTCAATTCCAAAAGCATCGTCTAATACTTTTACTAATGGAGCTAAACAGTTAGTAGTACAAGAAGCACCACTTATGATATCCATATCAGCTGTTAAAACATCATCATTTACATTGTAAACTACAGTAGCGTCAATATCACCAGTAGCAGGAGCAGAAATAACAACTTTTTTAGCACCAGCTTTTAAATGAGCGCTAGCTTTAGCTGAATCTGTAAAAAATCCAGTACATTCTAATACAACATCAACTTTATGTTCTTTCCATGGTAATAATGCTGGATCTTTTTGTGAAAAAATCGGAATTGCTTTACCATCATAAATTAAGTTAGTACCTTCATAACCAACTTTATCTAAATCAAAATTCCCCTGAGCAGTATCATATTTTAATAAATATGCTAGAGTCTCAGCATCTGTTAAATCGTTGATAGCAACGATTTTAAATTCTTTCTTTTGGCTCATTAATCTAAACGCTAAACGTCCGATTCTACCAAAACCATTAATTGCAACTTTTATTGGCATAATAAATCTCCTTATAAATATTTATACATATATATTTTACCATTTTATGAGTTTTTTTGTATAAAAAAACCTTATTTAACAAAAAAATTAAGTTTTAGTATAAAATATATATGTAACTAAAATAAGGAAGTGAAATATTTATGGATATAAAGACAGAAATAGAATTTAAAACAAGTATTACATTTGAAGAATACGAAAGACTATTACATAAATTTAATTTAGAAAATAGTGTTTTTGTTCAGACAAATCATTACTTTGATACCGATAATTATGATTTAAACAATTTACATTATGTTATTAGAATCAGAGACAAAGGCAATGGAAGAATTAAGTTAACTTTGAAAATGCACGGAAAAGATGGAATTAATAACGAAAGGCATCATCCAATCACATCAGATGAAGCTACTAAATTAATGAAGAGCACGTTTGATACTACTAAGTATTTCAATATTGAAAGTTATCAAGTTTCATATAAAGCATCATTAACTAATTATAGAGCTACCATACAATATAAAAGCGGAGAACTATTTTTAGATAAATCTACATATAATGGAATCACAGATTACGAAATAGAATACGAAGCTCCTTCTTATGATAAAGGTGCGCGTGAATGGAATGAATTTTTAAAAGAAAATAATATAGAATTTATAAAAATCAAGAAAAAGTCAACTAGGGCACTAGGACAATAAAAAAAATAACACTAATTTAGAAATCACTATGATACAAGTAGTGATTTTTTTTATAAAAATAATTAAAAATTATGATTATTATCAAGTTTTTTATATTTTTTTACAAAAGAAAACAATTGTTTTTGATATTACTTGTGCTATATTATCACCTTTTTTCAAAATGTTAAAATTTGTACGCTAGATAGGGAGGCGTTATGATGTATGTTAGAATAGATATAATATTAGACAAAATTGCGAACAGAAATGTTGAGAAAAAAACAGATTCGAGCAATCGTTTTGGAAGTATTATAAGAGAAGAAAGAAAGAAACAAGGAAAAACTTTAAAAGAAGTAACTGGTAATTCACTTAGTCAATCATTGTTATCGAAAGCAGAAAGAGGAATAACTGTTTTATCAAAAAAGCATGAAACTTATATAAAGGACAGTCTAGGTATTCATTTTGATGATTTTAATGATTTGCATAGCGTACGTTACATTTTTGAAAAAATAATAAAAGCACTACTATTAAAAGAAGAATATAAAGAAAACAATAACAATAAAAATTCACAAGTTGACTATATATTTTCGCTGCTTAATATCGGCGAAAGTCTAATTAGAAAAGAATATAACGGATTATGTTCAAATATTGATAATTTAATCCCAAGCATTAAAATGATGTCTGACACAGAAACATTATATTTTGGTTGCATTTTATCTTACTATCTTTATTTGAGCGAATTATATTTTGATGCGTTTAGAATTCTAAATGCTTTAACAAATATTTTGGTTACAGATGAAATATATAACATTTTCCAAAAATACTATTTGTTACTTTGTAGTATAAAAATTTCAAAAATATCTTATATTATTTTACATAAAAACGAAACATTAGATTTATTATTTAATAACAATTTAATGGCTTTAATAAAGGATATAAAATATTTAGAAGCTTTGTATTTAGTTCAAAGCGCTACTTCTAGTGACTATGAAGAAGAAATAGGTATCATAAAAATAATTGATTCTAACCAGTTTAATTTCCTTAAAATATTTAGAAATTTTTTAACTGGAAGCTTCTTTAATGCTTATACTGAAACTAGGATCATTTACAATAAATCAAAAGAATTATTAGTTTTACATTTACTTTTATTAAATGGTTTAGAAAAGAAAAAAGAATTATTAGATTTACTGTCTTGTAATAAGTTTTCATATGGTGAGTCTACATCTTTTTTGTGTGATTATCTACTAAAAAAATGTGGAGATGAATTAAATAATTACTCTAACTATATAAACTATATAAAAAATATAGATATTAGCCAAATTCAGACCGCTTTCCTACTTAGATTTTTAAGGTCTGATATAGTTGCTAGACTGAATAGAGAACACTATTATAAAGAAAGTGTAATGATTATCCAAAGGATAGATTCATTTCTAAAAAGAATATCGTATTTTTGATAAAAAACCTTAAATGTGTATAAAACACTATTTTATAGTATAATATAAAATAGTGTTTTATATTTTGAAGGAGTTTTATGAAGATTTTTAGGATGCTTAAATACATAAAAAAATATTGGTATATATTCATAGCAGCCACATTTTGTACTGTTATTTTACCTTTTACTTATTCATATGTTCCTCTTTTTACAACTTGGGTTTTGAAATATTTAGAAATAGCAGTTAAAGGGAGTCTTGGTTCTAATATTTTAGTTCAAATAGATTCCACTCTTCCTATTTGGTTACAAAATTTCTTTTTAAACGGAAATACTGTTATATCTGTCTTGTTATTTGTGGTTTTAGCGCTTATGATTTTCCAAATATTAAGGTATCTAACAATTTTTTTAGAAGGTTATACTAGAAGCTTACTAAAAGAAAATATTTCTAAAGATTTAAGGAAAGGTCTTTATTCGCATATCCAAGATCTTAGTTACAAGTATCATAATAACGTTGATACAGGTGATTTAATCCAAAGAGTTACAAGTGATATTGATTCAAGCACTGAATTTTTAGCAGAAGGATTAGGAAGTTTAATTTATGTAGTTGCTTCTATTATTTCAGGAGCAGTACAATTATATAAAATAGATAGCACTATGATGTATATAGCACTTGGAGCGCTTCCAGTTATAGCGATAGTGTCATTAGTTTATTTTAAACGAATTGATAAAATATACAAAAATATTGAAGATGAAGAAAGTAAAATGACTGTAACCATCCAAGAAAACTTTCAAGGTATGAAAGTAGTAAAAGCATTTGGAAATGAAAAATATGAAGTAGATAAACTTGAAAAAACATCTAGTAAATATACTGCTATGTCTATTAAAGCTATTTACGTTGATTCATTTTTTTGGGCAATGATGGATATATTTTCGATGGGTGAATACCTAGCAATCACTATTGTAGGAATATTCGCAGTCAAAAATGGCAATATGGCTTGGAATAATGCAATATCTGCTTTAGGAGTAGTAGGATTACTTATTTGGCCAGTTAGAGGATTAGGAAGATTAATAAACAGTTTTACTAAAGCTAACGTAGCTAGTGGAAGGTTATATGAGATATTAGATGTGCCTAGTGAGTATTTAGTAAACGGAAAATTAACTCCAGATATAATGGGAAATATAGAATTTAGGAATGTTTCATTTAAGTTTGATGACACTAGCGATTATATATTACATAATGTATCTTTTAAAGCAGAGAGCGGAAAAACTATAGCTATAGTTGGAAAAACAGGTAGTGGAAAATCTACTATTATTAATTTACTTTTAAGAATGTATGAAGTTACAGAAGGAACAATTTTACTTGATGGAGTAGATATTAGAGATATTGAAAAGCATTATTTACGTTCTATGATTGGTACTGTATTACAAGATCCTTTTTTATATTCTAAAACCGTATATGAAAATATAGCTATTACAAATAAAAATCATTCTAAAGAATCGGTTATAAATGCTTCTAATATAGCTTCTATCGCTAAAGATATTAATACTTTTAAAGATGGATATGATACTTTAGTAGGTGAAAAAGGAACCACACTATCAGGCGGACAAAAACAAAGAGTAGCTATAGCTAGAGTATTAGTAGACAAAAAACCATTACTTATATTTGATGATGCACTAAGCGCTGTAGATAATAAAACTGATGTACAAATAAGAGATGCATTGAATAATAAAAACTATAGTTCTACTAACATCATAATAACTCATAGAATAACTACAGCTAAACAAGCTGATATTATCATAGTTTTAAATAATGGTAGTGTTGAAAACATAGGAAATCACGAAACTTTAAAAAATGTTGATGGATTATATAAAAATTTATGGGATATCCAAGGAAAACTTGAGTTAGAGTTTTTTGATATGTTAAATGAAGTAACAAAAGAAGGAGGTAAACTCTAATGCAAGAAGATGATGATTATAAAAAATCCAAAATAAAAATAGGAACATGGAAAAAAATATTCAAAGTGGTCGCCCACTCACGCTCACATATAATAAAACTACTTATATTTTCAATATTATTAGCAGGAGTAGATAGTTTAACACCATTATTAAATAGATTTGCTATTGAACATTTTTTAAATGATAATCCTGATTTTAGTTATATTAGTACTTATATTATTTTATATTCAATACTAATAGTATTTTTTGGTATTATAGTATTTAGTTTTATAAAAGAAGCGGGTACTATAGAAGCGTTAACTAGTTATCATTTAAGAAAACAAGCATTTGATAATTTACAAAGATTACCTTTTTCATATTATGATAAAAATTCACATGGATGGTTAATGGCTAGAATGACTAGTGATTCAAGAAAGTTATCTAATATATTATCGTGGGGATTACTTGATATTATATGGACGCTGTTTTCTATAATAATAATATTAATAATACTGTTTATAACTTATTGGAAGTTAGCACTAGTATTTTTAGTAGTAATACCTATAATGGGAGTGGTTAGTTTTGCTATAAATAAAAGAATACTAAAACATAACAGGGCAGCTAGAAGTTTAAATTCACAAGTTACTGCAGGATGGAATGAAAGTTTTAGCGGGGCTAAAACAACAAAAACTTTAAATATAGAAAATAAAAACTTACTTGAATTTGGGGAAGTTGTATTTAATTTAAAGAAATCAAGTATAAGAGCTGCTACTGTAAGTAACTTTTTTGTATCAATAATGTTATTTATTAGCTACGCTACTGTCTGCTTTTTATTAGTTGCAGGAGGGGTGTTAGTTGTTACTCCGGATAGTTTATTTAAAATAGGTACATTATATATGTTTATTCAGTATACTCAGGCAATATGTGATCCTATGATGCAGTTATCAAGAGTAGCTGCTAACTTACAAAGTGCACAAGCAAGTGCTGAAAGGATTGTAGGGTTAATTGAGACTAAGCCAACCTTAGAAGATAGTAAAGAAGTAATAGAAAAGTACGGGGATTTGTTTAGTCCTAAACAAGAAAATTATGAAGAGATAAATGGTGATATTGAAGTAAGGGATGTTAGCTTTAGTTATAAAGAGGGCGAAAATATTTTAGAGCATTTTAATTTAAAAATAAAAGCAGGTCAAAGTATAGCACTTGTAGGACATACAGGAAGTGGAAAAAGTACTCTAGTAAATTTAATAAGCCGATTCTATG
>JAITXV010000003.1 GCA_031284605.1 Acholeplasmatales bacterium
AGTTGTGCTGACTAAGACTAGGTACAAACATACAAAATACCACAAACTAAAATAAACTTGTTTGAGAGTTGTGCTGACTAAGACTAGGTACAAACGAAGCAGGCTATGCTAGAAGCACAACAAGCGTTTGAGAGTTGTGCTGACTAAGACTAGGTACAAACGGTGGATACAGCAAACCATTGATACAACAAGTTTGAGAGTTGTGCTGACTAAGACTAGGTACAAACTTTGACATCCAGACCGATAAGGTGTACGATGTTTGAGAGTTGTGCTGACTAAGAGTAGGTACAAACTCTTCTATCCATCCAGTGCTTGTATACTCCGTTTGAGAGTTGTGCTGACTAAGAGTAGGTACAAACTAAGTATTTCATCTGGGTCTTTCTTATCGCGTTTGAGAGTTGTGCTGACTAAGACTAGGTACAAACTTAGAATTGACAAATAAAGACAAGTAGCGGGTTTGAGAGTTGTGCTGACTAAGACTAGGTACAAACAATGAAATACAAGAACAAAAAGAGAGTATTGTTTGAGAGTTGTGCTGACTAAGACTAGGTACAAACACCTTTTTATTATTCATAGACTTATAATAGGTTTGAGAGTTGTACTATTAAGACTATGTTTCAACTTTTGATACGTTTTGCAATAGTCTTCCATGAGTTTGAGAGTTGTGTTACTAAAACATTTTGTTAGTAGATTTACTAACAAATAATAAGAGCGCTATACATTTTGTATAGCGTTTTTTATTGTTATACTACTCATAATACCTATTTTACAAACAAAACCACAATAAAACGATATAATAAATATATGAGAATAAAAAAAGAGTATGGTCAAAACTTTATAACTGATAAAAACTTACTATTAAAAATAGTATCTTCTTCAAATATAGAAAATAAAAATGTAATAGAAGTTGGTCCTGGAAAAGGTGCGTTAACTTCCTATATAGCATCTACAGCTAAAAAAGTGATAGCTTATGAAATAGATAACGATTTAAAAAAATACTTAGATGTATTACTGACTAAAACTACATCTTTAGATATAATATATAAAGATTTTTTAAAAGTAGATATAAATAACGATATAAAACAGTACTTTAATGATGAAGACTGCATATTAATAGGAAATCTACCATACTATATAACTAGTCCTATATTAGACAGATTTTTAAAAACTCCTAAAATAAAATCATGTGTAATAATGATTCAAAAAGAAGTAGGAGATAGAATAAATGCAAAGATGAATACCAAAGAGTACAATGCGCTAAGTGTAACAGTACAATATCTATGCAATGTATCTAAAATAATAGATGTAAACAAAAATATGTTTTTCCCCATTCCTGCTGTAGATAGCATTGTAATAAAGATGGATAAAAAAGAAATAACAGTAGATAATGATTTTATAAATTTTATAAATTTATGTTTTACTCAAAAAAGAAAAACATTAACGAATAACCTTATTAATGACACAAATTATAATAAAGAAAAAATAGAAAATGCTTTTTCTTTATTAAACATAAAAACGAATACAAGAGCAGAAGAATTATCTATTGATAATTTATTTAATATCTATTTATCTTTAAAGGCATAATATGGATAAATTATTAGGAAATATTCATTCAATAGAAAATTTTGGTACTGTAGATGGCCCAGGAGTTAGAATGGTTGTTTTTTTTCAAGGATGTTTTTGGAGATGTTTATATTGCCACAACAGGGACACTTGGGATAATATAAAAAGAAATATGATGACTACAAATGATATTTTAACTGAATACAATAAATATTCTCAATTTTATAAAAATGGTGGAATAACTGTAAGCGGTGGAGAACCATTATTACAAATTGATTTTTTAATTGAATTATTTAAATTATTTAAAAAACATAATATCCATACTTGTATTGATACATCTGCTCAAAATTTTCAAATTGATGATACTGCTAAAATAGATGAATTACTAAAATATACTGATTTAATATTATTAGATGTTAAAGAAATAAATGATACAAAACATAAAATAATAACAGGATTTAGTAATACTAACACTTTATCATTTTTAGAATATCTAAATAAAAAACACATATCTACAATTATTAGATATGTGTTAGTTCCTGGATATAGTGATGATATAAATGATATTAATGAATTAAATATATTTCTAAAAACTTATAATAATATAGTAAACGTAGATGTTTTGCCTTATCACAAAAATGGAATATTAAAATGGAATAAACTAAATATAAAATATCCTCTAGAAGATGTTAATGAACCTAGCAATGAATTAATTACAAAATACAAAAATATATTAAATAATTAAGCGACTACTTCTTTTTTGTTTTTAATTCTATTCCCTATTTTTTTAACTACAAACCAATATAAAATGCTTAAACCTATACTAAATATACAAGCATATGCTAACCCAGCTAATACATCTGTAACAAAGTGAACACCTAAATATATTCTTGAAAAAGAAACTAATAATGCAAAAACTACTAAAGGTATTCCTACTTTTCTATTTTTAAATACTACTGCAACACTAAATGCTATACTACTAATAGTATGACCTGACATAAATGAACCTTTATTAGGTATTTCACCTATTCCACTACCATTTTTAAAATTACTAAACACAAAATCCCTTATTATGCTAGCTTCAGGATAAGCATCAACAGTTTGACTATAAAAAGGTCTAGCTCTTGAAACTACTGTTTTAACAATAAAGTCATTTATACCAGTTAAAAATAATAAATTAAACAATGCTACTATAGCTACTAATCTAGTCTTTTTGAAACAAAATAAAATAACAGCTAAAATATACCATATAAGACCAGAATCACAAATAATAGATATAATAAAAAATATCCAGTCTAATATGCTACCATTAAACGTTCCTCTTAACCAAACACTAAATTTAATTTCCCAATCAAAATAAAACGGGTTGCCTATATCTATCATATTTTTAGCTCCTTAACTAATTTTATATACTTATTTTCAATAAAGCCAGTTGCTTTATAAAAATTTATTAAATCTTCTCTGTCTTTATTAAAATCTACAACAACTTCTTTGCATTCCTTTTGAGTTAATACATCATAGTCTGCTTTTAACAATAAACTGCCAACTCCAAGTAATCTGTATTCTTCTAATACATAAATTGTTTTTAAAGAAGCATTTTTAGCACCCTGTTCATTTGTATTAATATACAAATGAGATACTCCTATTAACTTTTTATCATAATAAGCTAATAAAAATATATTATTTTTATGTCTTAATAACTCTTTTGTTTCTAAAGCAATACTACTATATTCGGAATTTTCATATACTTTAGTCAAGAAAACACTTAAATCTAAAAAATTATCTACATTTGCATAAACAATATCTACATTCTCTAATTTTTCTTTTTTAGTAGATATTTTGTTTGTATTTATTTCTTGTTCTACAACTTTTGAGGCTAAAATTGCTTTTTCTTTATTTTTTCTCCTAATATCTTTAATAATCCAATATAAAAATAATAAAAATATAACCACATATCCCACAGCAACCATAGTAACAATATAGAGATAATTATTGATATTATTAATTGATATGAATGGTTCTGGCATACCGTATCCCATTCCTATCATAAAATAATCTGCACCAGGAATTAATTTATTAAATACTACAGCTACAAATGCAAATACTATCATAACAGCATATACTTTCAAGAAATCTTTACCTTTAACTTTATATGTTTTAGATACTACTAAATAAAATGCAAATACGAACATAAGTGTATGATACGCAAATGATATAACTGCTGGGTTAACAAAATTGTTTTGACTCCATTCTACACCAGGATATATAACATTAGATGGATATATTAGGGTTAAAAGAGCTGGAAGGAAAAGAAAAAATGCAGTTGGGGATGCCCAGTCTTTAATCTTTTTCTTACTAAATACTACAAATGGAAATACATATAATGGAACGCTACATAAATGAAGCGGAAGATTTCCAAAAGAAATATATCCATTCAATCTTAGTTGCAATACGTATTTAGTTAATTCTAAACCATACATTATTATAAGAATGCTTCTTAAAATCCAAATTTTTGTCTTCTCTTTTTTTACAAAAATCGAAGTCAATATAAAAAATAACGCTATAAATATTAAACAAACTAATAAACCTTTGACGTGCTTTTCTCCAAAAAACCAATCCATATCTAAAACCAAATTTATTATACTTTTTTGTATAATAATTCCTTTCTTTATTTTTTCATAGTTTTATTGTACCATATATTAGTGTTGTATTGTAATAAAGGAATAAGAAAATAGCTATATAGTTCTGTTCTTACTAGCCTCCACACAAAATAAACTCTTCTTGAACTTCAAAGAAAGTTTTACCATTCCATACTTTAGCTTTTAAAAACTCTTGAACACACTCTTCTCCAGAAGCTCTTTTAATTTCAAAAATCACATCATTCTCAAAAACTATTCTTTTTTGTATATACCTATCGTTAAGGTATTCGCCTTCGCTAACTATATATACTCTAAAGTTAAATGGATTTATATAATTACCTAAGGCATCTTTATCAAAGTTTTTCATACCACCATTAAAATGATATTCCTTTTCTTCATAGTATACAAAGTAGTCTGTATAATACATAGAATCTACAAAATCATTTACATCAAAATTTTTCATTATTATCTCCTTTAATATTATATCACTAATCCCTTAGAGACCGCGCGGAACCACCTATGAGGTTGATACCTGTGTTATTAAAGAGTGTACAAATGTACAGTGGTACTCATTAGTGTTACCCATCCATTATACTAATATATACAAACAATTACTACAACATACCACATATTTTATTTTGTTTTAAAATCAAATTATTTTAAATTAATGGTGCAGTTCGATATACTTATGTGTATATCGATAAAAACAAAAAAATATTATAATAATTAATACAAAAAAACAAAAAAGTGGTATACTATTATTGTATTGTAATCGCTTACATACTAAAAAAACAAAATATGGAGGTTTCTATGGAAAAAGATTTGTTGAAAAAGAATGTTGAAGAAGAAGACAATGATGAGAAGAAGAAAAGAAGATTTTTATTTTTTATGCTTCCTACTATTTCTATTGTATTTTTAGCAATTGTTCTTACTTTGGTTTTTGGACTTAAAAACAATAACAAAGTTATGGTTAATGTTAATTTCGATGCTAACGCAGGTACTGTTGAAGGTATTGGAAAATATAAAAATGGTGATAGTGTAACACTTATAGCTAGTCCTAAAAATGGTTACACATTCGTTGGATGGACTACACCTGAAGGAGTATTACTGTCTACAAGTAATCCTTGGACATTTATACTTGAAGAAGATGCCGGTGTAAAAGAAATACGAGCAATGTTCTTCTTACAAACTCAATACTCAATAATATTAGATTATGGTAATGGTGTTAGTATTGTATGGGGTGCTACTACTGGACAAGATTTTCATGAATTCCAACTTGGTTCACCTAATAGAACAGGTTACACATTTGATAAATGGTATTCTAACCAAGCTAGAACAGAAGAAATTGATTGGGAAACTTTAGATTTAGATGAAATAGATGTAGCTGGTGTTGTAACTTTATACGCTAAATTTACTCCTATTACATATACTATAGTATTTAATGTAACAGACCCATATGAAGAAGATGATACAAATATTTTACCACCTGCTAAACCTGCAAATATGACAGTTACTTATGATGTTTCAACTGCATTAACTCACTATGCTGGTGATCATTCTGACTGGTACTTTAAAGGTTGGAGTTTAACTCAAGGTGGAAACGTTGTATACTTAGATGGAGCTAGCATATTAAATTTACGCAGCACTACTGGTGAATTTAATTTATATGCAGTATTCAGCCAACAAGCTAGTGCTATATTTAGTGTAGCAGAATGGGGCGGAACTTCTAATGGTACAGTTTTAATTACAACATTTAATGGTGCTACATTGAATGAAACTACAGTTGATTTAGGATTAGGTGGAAATGTTGAAGTTTCTGCAGTAGCAAATGAAGGTTACAAATTCGATAAATGGTATACTACTACAGATGGTAGTAATGAAGTTGTATTTTTAGGTGATGGTTCATTAAACGTAGCTGCTACAAGTACTATATATGCTAAATTTATTGAGCTAGCGTTAACTACAGTTAATTTAAGATACAACGGTATTATTATTCAACCATTCGTTATTATGGAAGGTCATACAGAATTATTACCTAGTATTGTTATAGCAGGTTCTACTTCAACTACTACTTGGTATGTAGATGCTAACGCTAATGGTATAAAAGATATTGAAGAAACTACTGTTGTAACTTCTGTTACTGCAGGAAGTAGTACTACTACATTAAATTATGTTGCAGTTGTTGTTGAACAAGCAGAATTTATATTTAATTTAAATGAAGTACCATTTGCGATTGATTTTGGTGTAGAAGTAGATAAAGGTATAAGTGTTCATTACTATGATGGTACAACAGATAAATACATTAAATTAACTGAAATTGGTTCAACTCATTTATACCATGCATATATTCCTGATGCAGACGTTGCAGGATTTGAAGGATTTGAAGTTAGATTGTGGCAAGATTCTAATTCAAACGGCAATGTAGATGGTGGTGAATTAAAATTATCTAATTGGATTGCTGGTGGCATTTCATTAGGAGAAGATATTGAAGTTCATTTTGTTAATACATGGATTAATGGTAAGTGGCAGGCAACTAGAAATTTAGATTTGGTTAAGACATTAAGTTTTGATGCAGGACAAATAGCTTCTTGGGGTGCTTATTATCTAAGAGTTGTTATTAACTTTACTTCTGGCGCTGAAAGTTTTACATATAATTGGCAAGGTACTGCAATAGATAGTGAAAATAACGGAGTATTAAACCAAGTTTATACTTTACAATTAGTTAGTGAATTAGGCGTTTCCAATGTAGAAATATGGTTTACTCAATATGCTGATGGTGGTCATCAACATAAAGGCTCAATGCCAATTTCTTGGGCAAAGATAGGTACAGTTACAATGGACTTTACTTATAATGGAGATGATTATGTTAATGGTTGGCTTACAAATAAATGGGCAGTTTATGAACAAGTACACTAATAAAATTTAATTATATTTAAATATTAAGCCGTCTAATATTAGACGGCTTTTTATTATTAAAAAAAATAAACAATAACACTAAAAATTTACTTTATTAATATTAACATAATATACAAAAAAAAATTATATAATAGATATAGTATAAGAATTAATTTATATAAACAAAGGAGTATAGATAATGAAGAAAATTTATTTATTGTTAGTAATAATAATATCGTGTGTTCTATTAGTTTCTTGTGGTGAAGAAAAACAAACATCTAATTATAATGTTACATTTACTTACGATGGAAGTGTTGCATACAAATTACTAGTAGATGAAAATGATCAAGTATCTATTCCTGATACTCCCTCAAAAGAAAATTATTCTTTTAAATACTGGAGAGTAGCTGGTACCAATGTTGAAGCAGTTTTCCCATATACCATTACCAAAGATACAGTGTTTATAGCTGAATTTAATAAGTATTTCCAAGCTAAGTTTATAGTAGAAGGTGAAGTATACCAAGAAATCAATAATTTGAAACAAAACTCATATATTGAAAAACCTGCTGACCCAACTAAAAATGGATATATTTTTATAGGATGGAAAACCGAAAGTACTGGAAATATAGTTAATTTTCCATATTTATTAGTTAATCGAGATTTAACTTTAACTGCATCATTTAAAGTTAAGCCAATTACTATTTGGGATGTAATAGAAGATACTGATACCTTTGATTACAGTGCTCCAGTAACTATTAATTTTAATGATTCCTTATTTGGCGGTGTTAGTGAAAGCCCTTGGAATAATTTGTTAGATGATTTTATGATTGAATATCCAAATATCACAGTTGTTCAAAAGACTATTACTGTTTCATCTGTAACTGAGAATATAGAAAAATACCCTGGTGTTACGGAAATAAGAAATAATTATATATCTTCTATAGATGGAAACTTTAATATTTTACCACTTAATAATTTCATAACTAATCCAAACTTTGGATATAGTGAATCCGAATTAAATGATTTTGTTAGTGGATACTTAGATGAAAGCAGTAATTTTGATATATCAAAAACATATCTAGATTTTCCACTTATTAAAAAGAATGAGGTATTATTTTATAATAAAACTTTCTTTAGTGAACATAATTTAGTAATGCCTAAAAATCCTAGCTGGAATGATATTCAAACTTTGTCTAATAAAATCAAATTAATACCAGGATATGAAAATGTTACTCCTTTTAACTATGATATAAGTCCTGATTTTGTTGGAAGTTTGTTTTTAAATGGAGCTGCATCAAAAAATATACCTTATGCTAGTTTTAATGAATCGGGCACTTATGATTTATTATTTAATAACAAAGGCGCTAAAGAAATGGTTAAATATTACAAAGGATTAGCAGATAATAATATTTTAAATGTTTCTTCATTGGGTAGTGAATCTCATTTAAATAATTTATTTAGAAATGGTGAGTTACCTATGTATGTTAGTACTAGTTCTAATACAGCTTTTAATGTACCTCAAAATGGTTCGTTTGAAGTAGGGGTGGTAACAACACCACAGTTTAATACTAATAACAGAAAATTTATTCAAAGTGGTAGTAGTCTTGTTATATCAAAATCAACAAATAAACAACAGCGTATTGCATCTTGGCTACTTATTAAATATTTAACAAGCCCTGAAGTAAATGCTAAAATAGCTATTAGGGGTGGATATGTTCCTGTTAGAAATTCTTCTTATGATAGTACTGTTTGGAAAAATTATGAAAAAGAAAATAAAAACAATTTTGAAAATACTGTTTCATCAGTTATATATCAAACTATAAAAATTTCAAAAGATGAAAGGAAAAATGTATTTTCTCCTATTAATTTTAGTTCTTCTCAAGTAAATAGAGATCAACTAGATAAACTAGTTTTGTTAGCATTATCAAGCACTGCTAAGGGCGCTGAATTTGATTTATATTTAGATTCACTTTTTGAAGGTGCTTTAAGCAATAGTTTAACTTTGAATTAAAGTAGTTTCTTCTAATATTAGACTTTTTGAATATTTTAAACCCATAACTGTTATAACTACATAACAAACTGTCTTAGGTAACATCATAAGACCAAGAATCGGTATCATATCAACACCAATAAATACAATAGTGTAAAATATAAAAGAAAGAATTACAAATATAAAGGAATATTTAAAATACTTATTATGAGTATTTAAAAAATATTCCTTTATTAATAAAGCTATAATAACAGCGCCTAATAGTAAAAAAGGAATATTACGGATTATCCCAAATAAGTAATTGCCATCTCCTGCCCAATCATTTTGAGGAAGAGCGCATATTATTATTCTTGCAAGTGCTAAAACATAAATAATAATAGTAAGATATATTGGATATTGTTTTTGTTTGTTGATTTGAATAAAATGATAAAACATCACATAATAGATGGTCATTGTTATAGAAGTTACTAAAGTACCAATACCAAGAGCTGCTTTATTTTCTTCAAATGAATCTGTTATTAATGAATACATTCTAGGTATTAGATGAAATGAATCACCAATTGTTAAAATTAGTATCATAATACCAAAAATTATTACTGGTTTTTTATTTTTTATTTTTTTTAAAAATAGTAAAACGATAATACCAATTACTAGAGAACCTAATAAATATGAGGTTTCAAATATCGTTTCCATTACTGCTTGCATAATAGATTAATTATAGAAAATTATTTATTTTGCATAAACAATTAAACAAGTATAACCGCCACCAACTGGATGAGTTGTTTCGTTAGTACTTTCTGTATAAATAATTTTATATTCTATTTCAATACGACCTTCACGATAGAAAAATTTTTGAGTTATTGTAGCTTTCCCACCTGCTACTTGAGTGTTTTTACTTTCTTCTTCAACTAGTGTACCAGATGCAGTTCGGCGAGTAATAACTTCATTTTTTAAAGTATAAGTATATTCTGTATAATTATTACCAGTTACAGTAGCTAGTGATAAATTTTTACCAGAAATAACTATAGTTTTTCCAAAAGATGGAAAAGCAGTAGTGGTGTATCCACCAAAAAATTCTTTTACTATTTCATCAGGGCGAGTATAAGTACCATCTTCGATAACTGTAACTGAATTACTGTTTCCCCCAGATGGATCTGTAATATCACAACTTCCAAGAATTACTACACTAAATAACAACAAAGCACATACAAATATTAATCTAAATGTTTTTTTCATTTTCAAATCTCCTTAATGATATATTAATATTTTAACATATTTTAGTAAAATATATATAATTATATAGTTTTTTTAGTTATTTATTTTTTTGTTAATTATCACTATGTTTTTTATTTTTTTTAACATATAAATATAGTATTACTCCAGCAATTCCTAAAACAAATGCTATAGAATATAGTATTATTGGAAAAGTGATTATATAGAAATATCTTTGGTCTTGTTTAATGCCTCCGTAAGCCACTTTTATGTTAAATATAAGCGTAGCAATTTCAAAGAGTAAAAATATATACAATAGTAGTTGTTTTATATATAAAATATTTTTTTTAGATAATACGATGCTACTTACTAAAAAAATAATAGGTAACAATAGAAATAGTATGATTAATATGATAGCTATGCTGCTTGAATGTCCATTATATCCGAAAAAACCTGTAATAAACTCAAAATAGCAGTTAGATAATGAAAATAGTATTAATATTAGAGTTCCTAGTATTATAAATAGTCTTGTATGTTTGTTTTGTTCCATATTGTTAATTCTCCTTTTATATTTTTTATTCTGTATATTAATACAAAAATACAAAGATATTTGCGTCAAAAATTATTTAGATAATAAAAATGCGTAATCATTAGCATCTATATTGATTGTTATGGTGTTAGAATCAAATGATGAATCTGTAGATATTTTGAAAGTATAGTATGAAATATCAGGAATACTAACATAAACGTTGACTCTATTTTTTAAGTCATATGAAAAATATAATGTTTCACTATCATTTACTTTTATATAAAAACTATTATCTGCTTCGAAAACAAATATATTTTTATTGCTGTTTGTTACTCCTAGATAAATATATGCAAAAAAATAATTATCGTTTACTGCTGTAACAATTGGTTTTGATATCTGTGTTGCATTATTATCAATAAATGCTTGTTGTACTTGGGTATAGGAAGGATTAGTTGATTCATATTTAAAACTAAATATTAGATATGAAGTTAAAAATCCTGCAAGTATTAATAATAGTGAATAAGTTATTAAATAAAACATTTTTTTTATTTTGGGGTTTGGATGATACTGATTTTGTTTTGTTTTAAATATATCTTCTTCTGAAGGAATATTTAAAATTGATGCTAAAGCATTGAAATTAGGATTGTAAGTAACTTCATTATTATTTTCTTCTTTAAGTTTTTTTATTATTTGTTTTTTATTCATTTCTTAATTTCTCCTTTAATAGTCTCATAGCTCTTGATGCAACACTAGTAATAGTGGATACAGACTTATTTTTTATTTTTGCAATTTCTTTATATTTTAGATTGTTTATGTAATGCAAAACAATTACATCATAACTTTGTTTGTCTAATATCTGTTTTATTCGGAACATATAGTAGTTTTGATTAATGGTATCGTATTCTTGATATAATTTATTTGTTTCTAAATCATCTTTATAAATAATTTTAGATTTGTTTTCTTTAGTTAGATAGTTTATGCAAGTATTGTTGGCTATGGTGGTTAGATAATATTTAAAGTTCTTGTTGTTTGAATCAACTTTATCTCTATTTTCCCACAATAATAAAAATGTTTCTTGAACTAAGTTGTCAGAAACGCTGTTATCGGAGGTATATGAAAATGCTATTTGTTTTATTAATTTATAATAAGCATAGTAGATGATGTTAAAAGACTCAAAGTCCCCTGTTACAAATTTATCTAAAATGCTTTTTTTAATTTCAACCATTATTCACCCCTTTCATTTATTATATTACTATCTTATATATTAATACAATAAATATGTAAGTTTTACGGCAAGATATTTAAATATATAATAATTATATCTTTTTTTTACATTTCTAGGTTTCATATAGGATATTTTTATATTTTGTATGAATATTTATGTGTAATAATTTAATTAGTAAAGAATATGGTACTCAAAACCATCACCCAACCAAAGCAATAATTAAAAATGTAGTATGTTTTTTTAATATTGTTTTATTTTTGTTTTTATTTTATTCTTTATTTAGGATTAGATTTTGCCATATAACACCATTTTTTTCTAATACATTAATCCAATCTAACCTATATTCCTTTAGTATTAAGTTAAAAATTACTTGAAAATTATTATCTTTAAT
>JAITXV010000061.1 GCA_031284605.1 Acholeplasmatales bacterium
GAAGAAGAGTTAGTTATACAAGCGTAAGAGAAAGAAAAACGTGCATTTAAAGTAAATATACTTAAATGCACGTTTTTTTTAATTATTCTTTTTTGTTATCAGCTACAATTTTATCAATAATATTACTTGGAACTTCGTCATATCTTATAAATTCTCTTCTAAATGAGCCACTACCTTGAGTCATAGCTTTTAAATCTATAGCGTATTTAACTATTTCTGCTTCAGGAGCTTCTGCTTCAACTACTTGATAGAAACCTTCGCTTCTAGTACCTAGAACTCTACCTCTTCTTTTACTCATATCGCCATAAACATCTCCAATATAATTATCTTTTACATAAATAGTTAATTTAACAATTGGTTCTAAGATAGTAGACTTAGTAGCTTTTTCATTCTTAGGGTCAATAGCATCTTTAAACGCTAAAGAAGCAGCCATTTTAAATGATTCTTCATGAGAATCAACAGGATGTTCTTTACCATCGTAAAGTACACATTTAACATCAATTACAGGAAAACCTGCTAGAGGACCTTTCTTAAATGAATCTATTAATCCCTTTTCAACAGCTGGCCAATAGTTTCTACCAACAGCTCCTCCAACAACTTCACTAGTGAATTCAAAACCTTTTCCAGGATTTGGTTCAAATCTAACATCCGCAACCCCAAATTGTCCAGCACCACCTGATTGTTTTTTATAAGCACCGTGACCATAACCTATTTTTTTAATAGTTTCTCTATATACTATTTTTTGGTCTTCAGTAGATACTTCAACTTTAAACATATTTTTAAGTTTTTCTATAATGTAACTTAAGTGAGTTAATCCTTGACCACCTGCAAGAAATTGATTAGTCTCTTCATTTCTAATTAATACTAAAGAAGGATCTTCAGAAACTAACTTACCAAGAGAAGCTCCTATTTTATCTTCATCTTTAGAGTTTTTAGGAGTCAATGCTATAAAAATAATTGGGGTTGGTAAAGATTCAAAATCATATTTTATTATTGATTTTGGATCAGATATAGTATCAAATGTTTGTAAGTCTGCTTTAGCTACTGCACATATATCACCAGCATGAACTACATCTAAAGGAATTTGAGTTTTTCCTCTTAATGTAAAGAAACTGCCAATTTTTTTAATAGTATCTCTTACACTTACATCTTGACCTGGAACAAGAGTTCCTGAAAATACTTTTATATAGTTAAGTGTTCCAAGAAATGGATCAACTGTTGTTTTAAAAACATATCCACTAAATGGTGCATTATCAGTTGTTTCTCTTGAAACTTCTTCACCTGCTTCATTTTTACCAGTAGCCGCTTTTAATTCACCAGGTGCAGGTAAATAACTAGTAATTAAATCTAAAAGTGTAGTAATACCAATATTTTTAGTAGCACTACCTACTAAAACCGGGATTAGTGTACCATTAAATATACCTGTTTTTAAACCTTTTAACATTTCAGCTTCGCTTAATTCTTCTCCAGCAAAGTATTTTTCTAATAATTCTTCGCTTTGTTCAGCTACACTTTCAGTAAGTCTGCTTCTTAGTTCTTCAACTTTAGATATTTTATCTTTATGAACTTCACCTATTGTATCAACTCCTGAAACAAATATATGAGCTTTATTAGCAATTACATCTATATATCCATCAAAACTATCATCATGTCCAAGTGGTAAAGCGAACGGGATTACAGATGAACCAAATTTTGTAGAGATTTCATTTAAAATTTTATCAAAATTAACATTTTCTTTATCCATCTTATTTACAAACATTATTGTTGGAATTCCACGTCTTTTTAATTCATAATAATATTTTTCTGTGCCAACTTCAACTCCCTTTAGTGAATCGATTAATAAGATAGCACCCTTAGCTGCAGATAAATCATTAACTATATCTAAAATAAATTCTTCATTGCCTGGGGTATCTAAAAAATTAACTTTATAATCTTTATATTCTACTGGTATCAAAGATGTCGAATAAGATGTTTGTTTAGCTTGTTCTTCAGCTAAAAAATCACTTGTAGTATTTCTTCTTTCTACCTCACCTTTTTTATCAATGGCTTTAGTTAAAAATAATAAACTTTCCGCCAAAGATGTCTTACCAGACCCTTGATGTCCTAATATCGAGACATTCCTGATTTTGCTTGTTTCATAATTCTTCATATTGTTTATCTCCCTTGTATTAAAAGCGTATATTTTTAATTATACCATATTATTTAAATAATGGTTCTTTTAATAATATTTTTTTTATTTTTTGTATAATAATAGTATGTATATTAATAAAATATGTATAAAGTTAATAGAGTGGTACCAAAGAAGTGTGTCTCCTCATTCTTCTAAAAAATGTAGGTATATTCCATCTTGCAGTGAGTACTCCAAAATATGTTATTTAAAATTTAACTTTTTAAAAGCCTCATTTTTAACTTTGTTTAGATTATTAAGATGTAATCCTTTATTTAAACAGCGTTATGACTATCCACCTAAAAGAAGATTTATTAAATAATTATTTATTTATTATCTATAATCTCTGTAGCTAATAAAGAAATATCTTCTTTATTTTTATCATTCATACTTGATAAAATAGTTACGTTATGAGTTAAGTATTTTATATCTTGAAGTGGTAAAAGTAATTCTTTAATCACTTTAGAAGCTTGAGGATTCCATGTACCATTTTCAATTATACCTATAGTTCTGTTTTTATAGTTTCTTTCTACAAGCAAATCAATAAAATGATGCATAATAGGAAATATTTTAGAATTATAAGTGGTAGTAGCTAATACTAAAGTTTTATATTTAAATGCATCAGAAACTGCACAATGGATATCGCATCTTGCGATATCAAATATTTGGCAATTAATTTTATTTTTTAATTCATTTTCAAGGTATAAAGCTGCTTCTTTGGTATGACCATATATACTTGAATATACTATTAATACACCATTATCTTCATATTCATATTTAGACCATTTATTATAAAGTTCTAAAGCTTTTGTAATATTTTTATCAATAACAGGACCGTGCAAAGGATATATAGCCTTTATATTAAGCGAGGATACGTTTTTTAGGGTATTTTGAACTTGGATGCCATATTTGCCTACTATACCAATATAATAGCGTCTAGCTTCATTTTCCCATTCATCTTTGATATCTAAACTTCCAAATTTTCCAAATGCATCAGCTGAAAACAAGGCACCCATTTCGCAAACATAAGTAAACATAACTTCAGGCCAATGAATCATAGGAGCGAATATGAATTTTAGGCTATTTTTTCCAATTACTACATATTCATTATTAGTAATAACTTTGATTTTATCAAAGTTATAATAAGGATAAAATTGTTTTAAGAATGCAAAAGTTTTAGTGTTTCCTATAATTGTTATATCTGGATAAACTTCTAAAAGTTTAAGGACACTTCCAGTATGATCTGGTTCCATATGATGGATTACTAAAAAAGATGGAATCTTATTTTTTAATATTTCTTTAATATTACTAATCCAAGCATCACAAAAATGGATGTCAACTGTATCCATAATAGTAATTAAATCATCTAGTATTATATAAGAATTATAACTAATACCATTTTTAACTATATATTGACCTTCAAACAAATCTATTTTTTTATCATTTACTCCTACGTATTTTATTAAACTACTCATACTACTTAGACTCCGAAATAAATCTATTAAATCTAGCTACTTTTTGAGTTTTTCCAATTACCACTAATACACATTTAGGCATAATAAGATCATAAGCTAGTGGAATACTAAATTCTTCATTAGCTTTTATTATAGCTACTATATTAACGTCAAAACGATTTCTTGAGTCAAGTTCAATAACTGTTATTGGTTTAAAATTAGCAGGAGTATTAATTTGTACTATACCATATCCTTTAGCTACTGGATAGTAATTAATAAAATCTTCATTTACTATTCTATTAGCTATCGATATTCCACTATCTTCTTCTGGGGTAATGATATCATGTATTCCTAATTTTTCAATAATATTAGCAAACTTTTTATTAGATACTCTCACTGTAATCTCATTGACGCCTAAATCTTTTAGATTCATAACTGTAAGAAGAGTAGCTTCAAAATAATCACCCATTCCAAGTATAGCGTGTCCATATTTAGCCACGCCTAAATCAGCTAAATTAGAATAATGGGTAGTATCACAAATTACCACATGTTCCATAAATTCAGCTGCTTTCGCAACATTTTCAGCAGTATTATCAATAGCTAAACATTCACATTTCAAATCAACTAATGTTCTAGCTACAGCTAAACCAAATTTTCCTAAACCTATAACAACAAAACTTTTCTTATCCATAATACTCCACCTTTATCCAACTATTATTTTTTCTTCTATATAATCTATTTTCTTACTACTTGATAACCAATTCTTATTAAATACACTAACCATAGTGATTGGGCCTAATCTTCCAAAAAACATTGTGAATACTAGTAATAATTTAGTAACTAAATTCATACTTGGGTTAGATAACCCACTAGATACTCCGTTATTACCAAATGCGCTCACTGTTTCTAGCACAATATCTTGCAGCGAGGTATTTTTATTAGCTATAGCAAGACAAGTTACAATTACAAATACATATACAATTGATATTATTACTATTAAAAACGCTTTAATTACATTGTCAGATGCTATTTTTCGGTAAAATACTATAGGTTCTTTCCCTCTAGCAAATGCAATTATGGATGAAAATATTACAAAGATTGTAGTATTTTTAATTCCTCCACCAGTAGAACAAGGAGACGCTCCAACAAAAACTAATATCATTATGACGAGTACTACTGGAGTACTAAATGTAGAATAATCTTGCATTACAAATCCACCACTTTGGGTAGAATTAACAGCTAAAAACAAATTTTGGATAAATCCAGCTTTTGGCTGCATTAATGAAAATATAGCAGTAGCAGCAATTATCCCACCGAAAGTCATATAAAATATTATTTTAGATGTAGCCGAAATCTTCTTAAATGATCTTTTTGATACTACTTCAGTTATAGCTATAAAACCTAATCCACCACTTATCATCAAAAATATTGTAATTAAATTATAAGCAACATTCCCACTTAAAACATTAATAGCGAACTCTGTAGGGAATATTATCATTCCAGCATTTCCAAATGCAGAAATAGATGTAAATATACTAACAGCAAGAGCACTCATAATATCTCCTGGATACATAGAAGTAAAAACTGCTAAATATGAATAAGCACCAATAACTTGAATAACAAAAGCTTCAACAATAATTGTAATAATTGTACTATACAAAGATTTAGTAGAATTTACGTTTAAAGCTTCTTTCATTAAAAATGTAGATGCAACTCCAGTTTTTCCACCAACTCCGTTTATAATAAATATAATAATGGAAAGAAAACTTACACTTCCTAATTCCATCAAAAACGCGATTATCACTAGCCCAAAAGTAGAATAGACATCTATAATATCTCCAACGCTAGATAACCCAGAACCAGAAACAGAAGAAAGAGCAGTAAATAAATTATCAGAAAAAGTGATAGTTACACCTTGCTTGTGAGAAATTGGTAAAGCTAAAAATGCAACACCAACAGACACTAATGCAATGATACTAATAATTATTTTACTAAAAGGTTTCATTTTCTTTCTTTTTTTAGTTTTTTTATTAGTTTTAACTACTCTAATAGTTTTTTTATTAGTTTTTATAGTTTGTGTGTTAGCTTGCATTTTCTTTACCTAATAAATCTGCATAACTTATAACGTTATCTCTTAAATTTTTATCGTTTAAAGTAGCTGCTTTTATTTTACTAATTATGCTGTTAAGCATATTATATATAGTTACTATAGAAACTGGCTTTTTAGTTCTTTTATTATAATAATCAGAAGCTATTTTCTGCACTGATTGTTCTTCCATATAGTATTTTTTGAAAATAACATATTCACTAAAACTAGAATTAGTAATAGATTCATATATAGTTTTTTCTTTACTTGAAAGTACACTTTTATACATTTGTGGTAAAATTATATATTTTAGTTTATCAAGTTCTTCTTGTTCTGAAGGATTTAGTTTTAAATCAGAAACACTATCTTTTAATAATATTTTTTCATCACCATGGGTGTTATCATCATCAAATAATTCTAATATCACCATTTTTTGTTGCTTGCGAACCAATTTTCTAGTTATATCTTTAATTTTATTGCTTATAATTGTTATTATATAAGTTGAAAACGATGCATTTCTTGTTTGGTCATAAGCATCAATAATTTTATTATTTTTAGAAAAAATATGTAAAGATAACTCTTGAACCAAATCATCAAAACCATATAAATCATTAGATTTAAAAATAGGATACATCTTATAATATATATAAGCGGTATTCTCTATTATGTTTATTACATTTGTAATTGTAACATCGTTGTTATACTTTTCCATTTTATTTAAACAAGATATGCCCCTTTATATTATCGTAGTAAAACATTCCGTATTCTCTTGAGTCTTTTGAAAAATTCCAGTTATCACCAAAACAAATATAGTATCCTTTTGGAACAATAAAACTATCTACAAGTCCATCTATATTTTTTGTAATATGATCCCAATCATTAACAGATACATTATTAAAAATATAATCTTCATTTTGAAAAGGCTGATCTGAAGGGTATCTAGTATTAGTAGTATTGTTCACTATTTCTCCGTACTGATAACTAACTAAATCTCCTTCGCACGCAAATATTCTTTTTACCCAAAATTCATCTTCTTCAGGTATGTATAAAGCTACTATATCAGAAACTTTAGGCTTTGTAAAAATATAAGAAAGTACAAATACTTTGTCATTATCTTTTAAAGTTGGTTTCATAGAATCTTGTTTTACAGTAGATAATGAAATAACAAAACTTAGGGTATATATTAATACAAAAAGAACACTAAAACAAAATAAAATATAATCAAATGCGCTTGAGAGTTTTTTGTGATTTAATAAATTATTGCGATGCACTAATAACAATATTGATACTAAAAAGAACACTAATCCAACTAATAGTATTATTAGCATAAATTCATAATTATATGTTTTTTTGTTTGTTACTACCATAGCTAATCCACTAAGTACAAGGAGGATTCCTATAATTATAGTATACGATAATATCTTTTTTAAGCTCAAGATTTTTTAGCACTTCCTTTTTTATATTTTAGTATATATGCACCAAATGGTTTAATATTTATTTTAATGTGTTGATCTAAATTATTATATTTTCCATCTATAGAAGAAAACGATAACTGTTTCTGCCATTCCCATCCATAATATTCTTTTTGGGTTGAATCTAATAATGTTTCATATTCGCCTGCTTTAGGAACTCCAATAATAAAATTTTCATATGGTTCTGGAGTCATATTTAGTATTACTACAATTGGGTTACCAGTTTTATCAAATCTAGCATAGGAGTATATAGACTTCTCTGCATTATTAGCATCTATCCATTTAAAACCTTTAGGGTCGTGATCAAGTACATAAAGTGCTTTGTTAGACATATATGTTAGAGTAAGTTGTTTAAAAAAATAATTATATTTTTGATGTGATTCATACATCAAACTAGACCAATCTAGTTCTTTATCAAAATTCCATTCAGAAAATTGTCCAAACTCTCCACCCATAAATACTAGTTTCTTACCAGGATATGTATACAGAAGTGTCATAAGTAGTTTTAATTGTTGAAATTTAAAATTATAATCTCCAGGCATTTTGTTAATTAAAGAACCTTTCATATGAACTACTTCATCATGACTATAAGGTAAAATAAATTGTTCACTATAAGTATACATAATTCCAAAAGTTAATAAATTATGATGAAATTTTCTATAAATAGGATCTAGTTTAAAATATTTTAAACTGTCATTCATAAATCCCATATTCCATTTGTAATTGAAACCAACTGCTCCTGTTGAAGGGTCACCTGTAACATTAGCGTGAGCGCTAGAATCCTCTGCACTAAATATAATACTAGGATTAGAAAATGCTAAAGAGGCAGATATTTGTCTAATAAAAGAAATGGCTTCATTATTAATACCATTATCTTTGTTACCTAGATAATATAGTAAGTTACTTACAGCATCAATTCTAAAACCATCAACATGAAAGTATTCCATATAAAAATGAAATGCGCTTAACATATAACTTTTTGTGTGTCCCTTAGAAAAATCTAAATTAGCAGTACCCCACTCTTTATTTTCTCTTCTAAATTCATCATCATATTCGTATAAGTGAGTACCATCGAATTTATATAAATAACTTTGGTCTTTAATAACATGACCAAGTACAAAGTCAAATATTACACCAATATTTGCCTGATGAAGTTTATCAATTAAGTACATCAAATCTTTAGGTACACCAAAACGAGAAGTGGCACTAAAATAACAACCACCTTGGTATCCCCAACTCATATCTAAAGGATGTTCGTAAACTGGCATAAATTCTACATAATTAAAATTATGATCTTTTAAATAATCAACTAATTTAGGAACCATTTCATTATATTTATAATATGTATTATTAGGATGCCTCATCCAAGATCCTAAATGCATCTCATAAATATTAACTGCATTTTCATATGGTTTTTTCCTATTATTTATGTATTTTGAATCATTCCAACAATAGTGGTCTATATCATAAACTTTACTTGCAGTACCAGGTCTATATTCACTATAAAAACCATATGGATCAGTTTTTTGAACTTTTGTTCCATCTTGGGCTATAATTTCGTATTTATACATCATCCACTCTAGGTCTTCATTAAAAGTTATCGACCAGACTCCAATTTCATCTTTCGTTAAAGGATGAGTGCTTCCGTTAAAAAAGTTTTTTTCACAAGCTAAGTTGACTGCTTTCGCAAATGGTGCGTAAACTCTAAATACAGTTTGTACATTTTTATTATCTCTTATAATATGCGCACCAAAAAATTTGTACGCATTTTCAAAAGTTCCATCAAAGTATAAATATTTGTCATATTCTAGCATTACTTATGTCTCCTTTTTAGTACTATAATAATATTATATAATATTTTTAAGATTTTTAGTATAAAATGAAGGTATTTTGAGATAGCAAATAATTGCGCATATATTTTAGAATAAAAATGGTTGTTTTTATTAATAAAAAACTAATATAAAAACATATTGAGAAGTAACAATAATATAAAAAATATGGTTTTTATTATAAATTACTCACTAAAAAATATTAAATACCCACTATTAATGAGTAAGTTGCTTTATTTTAGAACATTTAACTAAATTTTATGTTATAATATTTTAGCACGATGCACCCTTAGCTCAGCTGGCAGAGCAACTGACTCTTAATCAGTGGGTCCACGGTTCGAACCCGTGAGGGTGTACCATTAAATTTTAACAACAGCGTATTAAATAATATACTGTTGTTTTTTTATATGCTTTAGTTGAAACAAAAACTTTTTTTAATTAATCACCACTTTTACCATAATTAGATAAAATTCTAGCACTTGGATCGTTAGCGTCTTTTAAACCTTCCCAACTTGTGTTTGGCATCCAATAAGAGGGTATCAAGCAAGCATTATTTGGATAAAAAGATTCAAATATTTCTCTGTAAAGTAAACTTTCTTTTGAAATAGGACCAAAAGGTTCTTTATATTTGTCTTTCAATATTAAAAATTGTGAATCAGTATATTTTTTCTCTGCGTATTCCTTTATTTTATCAACCATTAAATGACCTACTCCATCACTAAATGCTTCTTTTTCACGGTTTAGTATGTTACTTGGAAGATATGTATTATCGTCGAAAGCTTTTCTTAACAAATATTTACCGATTCCATACTTATTTAGTTTAATTTCAGGAGATATAGCCATAACATATCTAACAAATTCTAAATCTCCAAATGGAACTCTAGCTTCTAAAGAATTAGCACTTATGCATCTGTCAGCTCTTAATACATCATAATAGTGAAGTTCATCCAAACGCTTTTTTGATTCTTTTTGAAATTCTTCTCCATTTGGAGCGTAGTCTGTATATTTATACCCAAATAACTCATCGCTTATTTCACCAGTTAATAGCACTTTTATATCAGTATTTTCATGGATTTTTTTACATAATAAATACATACCTATAGATGCTCTTATAGTAGTAATGTCGTAAGTTCCTAATACATATATTAAATTACTTAAGTTATTAATAACATCATCTACACTAAAAGTAAACTCATAGTGTTTTGTATTTAGATAAGAAGCGACAATACGAGCATATTTCAAATCAACTGCACCGTTATCTAAACCAATTGAAAAAGTAGTTATCTGTTCTTTATAATGCTTACTAGCAATTGCACAAACTAAGCTTGAATCTAAACCTCCACTAAGCAAAAATCCTACTTTAGCATCACTAGCTAGTCTTTTAGTTACACCAGCTATTAATAGTTTTTTAATGTTAGAAGTTATTTCATTAGTAGATTTGTTATTAAAATTAGCAACATTTGTAACATCATCATAGCGAATAAATTTTCCATTATAGTATATATGAGCTGGTGGAAAATTATATATTTTTTTAGATAGTGGAATAAGCATTTTAGGCTCACTTGCAAATATTATTTTATTATTTTTATCATATCCATAAAATAATGGTCTTATTCCAATTGGATCTCTTCCTGCAATAAGTTCATTAGTAACAGAATCATACAATATAAACGCAAACTCAGCATCAAGAAGTTTAACAAAATCAACTCCATATTTTTTATATAGTGGTAATAATACCTCACAATCACTATTTGAATGAAAGTGGTATCCATCTTTAATTAACTCTTTTTTATATTTATTAAAATTATATATTTCACCATTACAAACCAAATAATCACTTCCATTTTCAAATGGTTGCATACCATCGTCACTTAAATCCATAATAGATAACCTATTGAACCCTAAAAATAGGTCATTTTTAGTAATATATGCCTGTTTGTCAGGACCCCTTGAGATAGTTTTATCTAATGATTCTTTTAATTCTTCAATTTTATAATACTTTCCTACATATCCAATAATAGCACACATAGTACTATTATACTACATACTATAATTTAAAAAATGGTTTTTGATATTATATGATATTTTTTAGGATATAATATTTAGGTAAGGGGTGAATTGAAATGAGAACAAAATTAAAAGATGTAACTAATATGTTATTCATTAAAGATAAAAGTATACTTTTAGGTATGAAAAAAAGAGGATTTGGAAAAGGCAAATATAACGGCTTTGGTGGAAAACTAGAAAAGAATGAAACAATATTACAAGCAGCTTTAAGAGAAGCTTATGAAGAATCTACTTTAGTTCCTACAGCGTATTATAAAGCCGCAATTATATCATTTTATAAACCATACAATATGAGAGTCCACTTATATATTTGTACAAAATGGGAAAACACAGAAAAAGAAACTGAAGAAATGCTACCTAAATGGTTTTCATTTGAAAAAATACCTTATGACACTATGTGGGATGATGATAAATACTGGCTACCTTTAGTCTTGGATGGAAAAAGGGTGCGTGCTAAATTTATTTTTAATAAAAACGTTGAGGATGAAAAAGGAATTATAGATAATAAATGCATTAGGTATAGCATTACAACAAAGTCAAAATTATTGTAATATTAGACCTTTTTCTGTAAGACAATATATGTTATCAAACACATTTTCTATAAAACTCCTATCATGAGTGATAGCTACTATTGAACCTATAAAACTATTAAACAAACTATATACTTCATCTAAATTAAGTGGTGAAATATTACGAGTGGGTTCATCTAAAAGTAGTATATCAAAGTCGCTACTTATTAATAATACTAATAAAAGTTTTAGTTTTTGTCCCTCACTAATATTTCTTATTTTTACTGTCATTTCATTAGTATGAAAACCAACATTACCTAGTATTTGTCTAACTTTAGGTACATTATACATATCCTGTTTTAAATCAAGGAATTCAACTATTGTACAATCATAATCAAGTATATCTTCATAATTTTGGCTAATATATCCTACTTTTATATTATTTTTGGTTAATTCTTCTTTTATATATTTTAAAAAAGTAGTTTTTCCAATTCCGTTATTACCAAATATTACTAATTTATCCACTGCACTTATGCTTAAAGAAATATTATCTATTGTTTTATTATTTGGTAAAGTAAAATTATCTAAGTTTATTTCAAGCAAGATTTTATGTTGGTTTATTTTACTTTTTTGAGAAAAGAAAATATTTAATGGCTCTTCTTTTTCGGGAATTTCTGTCCATTCTTCTTGTTCTTTAAGATAACGTCTTTGTTGACTTTTTAATACATGAATTCTCTTTTTAAGCAACCTAGAAGTCACTGGGTCTCTTACAGCTTGATTTTGACGATATTCAACTTTTTGATATATTTGTCTAAATTTTTCCATCTTTTTAGCATAATTGGCTCTCTCTTTACTAGCAATAACTAAATCTTTATTATATTTTTTATTATACTCGATTTTATACTCCAAATATCCGATTCCTTTATAATAAGATATACAATCAGTTTTATGTTTTGTTTGTTGTAAGTGTATTATAGAAGTAGATACATTTTCTAGCAACCTTTGATCGTGAGATACAAATATCACTGGTATATCAGTCGATATTAAAAATTCTTCTAAAAATATGATAGTCTCAAAATCTAGGTCATTAGATGGTTCATCTAATAATATACATGAGGGATTTGAGACTAATATTTTACAAAGTGCTATTTTTACTTTTTCACCACCAGAAAATGAAGATATTATTCTTTTTTCAATTTCACTATAACTTAAATTAAACTTTTTTAGGATAGTTATACAATCTTTTAGTATTTCATAATCTAAATCATTAAACAAAAAATCGTTCACACTTAATTTTCCGTATGCTTTATTTATGTCTTGAGGTAAATATCCTATATTAGAAGGTCTGTTAATATTACCACTTACGCTTATGTAAGATGGTATATCATTGTTTAGCACTCTTAAAAGAGTAGTTTTACCAGAACCTTCTGTACCTATAATTGCAATTTTAGAGTTTTCGCTAGCTATAAATGATAAATTAGATACTAGTGTTATTTCACTAGTAGTATTTTTAATGACTAAATTTCTTATGTTAAACATTTTAGTTCTCCTTTTAGTGTATTTTTAGTTTTAAGTTTGTCCCACTAAAAGATTAGCAGGAAATTTAGTTGTTCTTCATTATGCAACAATTTCCTTTTATTATATATAGTTATATTTTATCATTTTTTGATATTTTATTTATAAAAGTATACTTAAAATAAAGCATTAATAAGTAGGGATCACATAAATTTTACAATTACAAAATATATTAAATAAACATTACAAATATATGAAAATTAGATCATTACATATATTATCTTATAGTCTTGTTTTGTGGTATACTTATTATAAGTAATGATATAAATTTTTCTTGATACTAATAGATTAAAGGGGGGCTAATAATGGGTAAAATAAGTAAAAATACTAGTTTTAAAATTAATAAAAAGATTGTATTTTTTAGTATTGCGATTATACTATCAACAGCTATTTTTATAAATGTGATATTCTTGAATTATAAGAATTCTTTATACGCATATGATCCTATGGTTTTTTCTAATGATACACCTTATTCATACACAAAAGAGGAACTAGATGCTTATACAAATAATGACTCACTTCTTAATCCAAATAATTTTGAATCAAATCTGACTATTTCTGATTATAAAACTGATTTGTATAAAAGAGGCTCTAATACTTCAATAAATAATTCAAAAATTTCAGTAGTTGTATCAAACGATGACCCAATTGTAAAAATAGTGCCACGCCAATTTTTTGAACATAGTGGAACATATTTATATATAGGAAATGAGTACGGAATTTTTGTAAAGACTGATAAAATTAGTGAGTTTTCTAACCAGTCTGTCGCTTTTATTTTTGATGTTATAAGAAAAAATGGAGACCAGTTTACATCAAGTAAATATGATATTGAAATAAGACCACTTTTTCAATATAGATATTTTTACTTAACTAGAACAGACAACTTTAATCCACAAAACAAAGATATAAAATATGATGTTGATTCAAATCTTTCAAGTATTGTTACTCCTGCACCTACTCTAATATATAAGTTTGGTGGAAAATTAAGTTATAAATATGAACAAATTACAGTATATTCATTAAAAGATGTTTCTATTAGAATTTCACTATATAACGAACAAGAAAAAAATTATGGTGATAGTGGGTATATTCCAAATAATGATAATGGTTCCTTTATTGTTAAATCTAGTATAAAATTTAGTGGAGAAGGAATAAACAATAAAAATAAAAACGATATATCATCTAAAATAAAACTTCAAGTTGGAAATGTTCCTTTAGCTAATTCAAAAAAAGCTGAGGATGAATATAAAAAATATTTTACTTCTATAACTAACAATGATTTTACTGAAAATAAAAAATATGGTGAATTTTTTAGTTCAAATCTTTATATTTCGAAAATAGAGCAACTTAACAACTATAAAATTTTAACTAAATCATCTTATGTAGAATTATTGTCAAATGATAAGAAACCATTGCTTTTTGGAATAAATGAAAATAATAATTATGTACGTGCTAGTTTTGAACTTGGAATGACTGAAAATTGGTATACTAGAATATTGAGTACTATAGAGCTTAGCGTTGTTTCAAAAACTAAAAAATATGATGGTAAAACTATCATAAATACTTCTATAACTAACGGATGTTCTTCAAAAAATAATATTAGAAGTATCAAAACAACAGAATTATTTTTAGAATCTACTCAAATGTTTAGTTTAATGCCTGAAGGTGAAACAAGGTTTAGTTTCAATGCTTTAAATAGCAGCGAATATAGTATTACTATTGAAGATTCTTCAAATGTAAAAGTATCAAATAACGATGTGAATGTTTCTTTTGTTGATAATACAGCAAAAATATTATTATTAAGTGGTGAAAATATAATAAATATTATAAATTTAAACACTAGAAGAGTTGATTCATCTATTATAATTTTAAGTGATAGTTCTAGCAGTAGTACACCTAGTAAGTCAATATTTATTAGTGGTAATGAAAATTATTTACTAAAAGTAACTGAACTTTCTGAAGTGAAAGTATTGTCAGCTAATAATTCTGATTTTGGGATAAGTAGAATTTATATAAATAGTAATTTTGAACCTTATGTATCGCATGGATCAATTTATTCTACTAGTGAATTATCACATCCATTTTCTTTTGGAGACTACTATATAGTAATTAAAAATATGATTAGTTTGTCTAGAACTATCGACTTTACTATATCAGAACCAGATGTTATAATATTAAATACACCAAAAAGCTTTATAGTAAAAAGCGAAAACTA
>JAITXV010000067.1 GCA_031284605.1 Acholeplasmatales bacterium
TTTGTTAAATATACAGCACTTAACACGATGGGGTAATTTTTAGTAGTTACATCAAGTGAAATAGATAATTGAATTACACTAGACAATGCTTCTCTTTGTGCTATTAAATCTTCAGCACTATATGTTGAAAGAGCAGATTTAGTACGTTCTACAACAAGAGAAGATATTACAGCATCTAATCTTTTTAAAGTTCCATAAGTTCTGTAAATATCTTCAACTTTACTTATATCAAGTTTATATTGAACTGTAAGTGAAGATTCAACAGGCTGTGAATCTTTTGAATAAAATGAAACTTCTTCGTTTTGTTTTCCATCGTATCTAATTTCCTGAGTTTTAGTATCAAACTTATGATACTTGCTTATAGGAGAAGCTGTATAAAATCCAGCAGACTTCACTTCGGTTACTTTTCCAAATTCAGTAACTACTGCAATTTCTTGGGTATCTACAGAACGAACTGTACAAAACATAATGATAAAAGCTACTAACAATAATAAAGCAACTGGGTAACCAACAAGCTTTAACACAGTCTTTCCTTTAGTTTTTAGCGACATGCTTACACCAACTACTACACTAATAAATAAAACTGCTAACAAAATACCTAAAATTAATCCTAACATATGTTCTCCTTGTTCACTACTTTTTATAAGCAGCATCTTTTTAAATTTTTATAAATTAATATATTTTTTTAAAATAAAAAATTTCCGTTTCTAAATATTTCTATTTCTTCATTATCCCAAGTAACACCTTTTATACTCATATCTCTTGAACCAAACATAAAATCTACGTGTACATTTGAATAATTATAACCTCTAACTTTTAATTCTTCTATACTGCTTTCTACTCCGCGTTTTATATTCATAGGATATGCTCTACCGATAGCTAAATGACAACTAGCATTTTCATCAAAAAGAGTATTATAAAACAATATTCCTGTGTTATTAATAGGAGAATCATAGCTTATTAATGCAACCTCACCTAATGACCTACTTCCTTCATCAGTATTAAGTAAATTTTCTAAACTTTCTCTTTCTTTTTTAGCATCAAAATTAATAACTTTACCATCTTTGAATTCTAAATAAAAATCTTCAATTAGTTTACCTTGATAATCAAGAGGTTTAGTAGAATATACTTTACCATTTATTCTGTTTTTATCAGGCATTGTGAAAGTTTCTTCGGTTGGAATATTAGGATTAAAATATACTCCTTTAGTAGAATGTTCACCTCCACCGCACCAAATGTGGTCTTTTACTAATCCTACTACTAAAGATGTACCAATACTATTTTCAAAATGTAATTCTTTAAAATTATAATTATTCATAGTTTGATTATACTTAGTTAAGTTATTATTATGTATTTCCCAATCTTTTATTGGGTCATTATTTTCATATACCCTACTAGCATTTAAAATAGCTTCTTGTAATTTTTTTAATGCAACATTAGCACTATCGTTAGGGAAAACTTTTTTAGCCCATACTTTATTAGGGTAAGCTACAATAGTCCACTGTGCTTTATTGCTCATAGTATGATTTTGTAAAAAAGATAAATGTTTCATACTAGCTTCTGAAAAAGCTTTGATTCTTGAAGATTTTACTGAATCATTAATTCCAGGAATAGTAGACACTATATTAATAAAACACGCATTATTATCAATATAATATTTATTTTGATCGATAACATATTGAGGAACTTCAACTAAACTTTGGCTATCCATATGTTTTAAGGATTCTTTACTTACATATTCATCTCTCCACTGTACTATAACATTAGAAGCTTTTGCTTTGTAGCATTCCGCCACAATTAATCTAGCTAAAACTGCACTAATAGTGCTACACCTAACTACAACTAGTTGTTTCTTTTGAACATTAGCTCCTACTCTAACAGCTAAAACTGCTAATTTCTTTAATAAACTTAAAGTACTCATGACTATTTTCCACTTTCCTTATTATTCTTTTTTTCTTCCTCTTCTTTTCTTTGATAATAATTTTTATATCCAACTTTCTTATTATCACCTTGATCCCATTTCTTTCCGCCAGTAACTAAAACACATAGTAATACTATCACTGCAATTCCTAAACCGATGCTAGGATATAAAAATCTTTGCCAGTCAGTAATTTTAAGGACTCCTGTTACAATTTCAAAAACTGTTACACAAGCAAACAATACTCCTAAAATAACATACCATTTTTTAGTAACTACATCATTTTTAGCAAATGCTCTAGCTAAAAGTAGCACTGCTGCTACACCTGTTATAATAGCAATACCTATATTCATGCTATACCATCCAAATGCATCAGGATTTGCAATTTGTAATATCCATAATACAAAAACAGCAACTAACGCAATACCAAATATCAAACTTCCTAAAAATTTTTTACTCATTTTTTATTCCTTTCTCTATCTAAGAATTATATTACAATTAACTGGGTTAACTGTATCATTTTCAGCTAGTACTATAATAGTCTCGCTATTATATTCTCTTACGATTCCATTTACTCTTAAATTAAACCTCTTTTGAGTTTCAACAGCAGTATAAATAGTATATTTGCCAGGTAACAAAGGACCTTCTTTACTTATCGTATAAGTAACACCCAAAGTTAAAAGATTATCACCAGGAGTATACTTAATATTAGAAACGCCATCTTTTTTAGTATCTGTATACCTAGTATTGTTGACTATTTCTACGTTTGAAGACTTTGAAACTTTTCTATCTTTTTTATTTTTCTTTGTTAGTATGTAAATTATAATAGCAGTAACTAAAATAACTACTGAAACACAAAGTAATATTATTATTACAATTTGAGTTTTTTCTAACGCAGTTCCTAAAATTATTTCTTTCATAACAAAAACCTCCTATATATGCATATATTTGTTATGCATATATTTATTATATATAAA
>JAITXV010000099.1 GCA_031284605.1 Acholeplasmatales bacterium
AAACCACCTACAAATAGTAATACTAGTAATACACCTAATATAAATGATACTATTTTACTTCCTACACTTTTTTTATTATAGTTTTTTGACATTATATAATACCTCCCTTATTAGTTCTACTCTTGTAATTTCTTCTTTTAGAGCTTTCACTCTTTCTTAACATATTAGCTTTCTCAATATCTTTTAAATCTTTTAAAAAAGATATGTTGTATAATACGTCACCAGATTTGTACGGAATATCATTTACTTTTTTAAGTCTTAAATAGGTTTTATCATTTGAAATAAATTTATGATATTTTCCATCATTATTACGAATAATTGTATGATCTCCATAATTTGTTTTGTACTTTTTTGACATTTTCTTAATGTCCTCCTTTTCATTTTTTTGTGTTTCTTAAACACTTCACCAAACTTTTTTTATAAATAATATATTTTTTAACACAAATATATTAATATATGGTAGAATATATATGTGAAGTTAGGTTCGACCTAGCCAGACCACCTACAAATAGGTGGTTTTTTATTTTAGTTTCTTTTTAGCTATTCTTAATATACTATTTTTAGATTTATCATCTACTCTTTTAACAGATACATTAGAATTACCATTATTTAATTTAAGTTTTTTCCCATTGATATCTTTAGTTATGTATCCAGTTTCTATTCCACTAGGCAAATAATAAAATGGCAATTTCAATTCTTTAATATATCCATTATTTATTCTAGATTGTTTATTCGGTGGTATTTCATAAATATGAGTTAATTGAATTGCTCTTGTTTCATAAGTCTTATTATCTCTATAAACTGCATATCTATGAGTACCTGTCTTATTAGTTTTATCAAACATATAGTTATCTTTAATATTTAATATTCTCATTTCTATTCACGCTTAACCTTATTGTTTTCTTTTTTGACATTTCTTTTAATGCCTCTTTTTCATTTTTGTGTTTTTCTTAAACGCTTCACCAAACATTTTTTATAAATAATGCATTTTTTAACACATACATATTAATATATGGTAAAATATATATAACGATACTTTAATTAGTATCAAAGCTCACATTATGCATAATGTGAGCATTTTTTATATTTTAGGTTTCTTAGCAAATTTTATTACATCTGAAGCCTGTTTATTAGTAACTTTATGTGTTTTATATGAATTCAAATCAACACAAATATCATAGAAATTTAGAGGCTTTCCATTTGTATCTTTTCTATGATACTTGTTACTAACCCCTGACGGAGTATCTCTATGTGAAAAGCTCATTTTCTTTAGTAATCCTATCCTGATTTGATTAAATCTTTTGATATCTGGATTATATAAATGCGTAAGCTCAACTGCTCTATTTTGACCAGTTTTAGTATCTGTATATACTAAATAATCATGAGTACCATTTGGATTACTACTATTAAATAAATATTTATTTTTAATTTTTGCAATTCTCATTTCTATTCACGCTTAACCTTATTGTTTTTTTTTAACTTTCTATCTCTTTTACTCTTCTTCATACTGTTTCTATATTTAATACCAGTACCAATACCTTTAAATACTGCAGTTAAAGTAGGGAATGCAATTATTAATATAATAATAGTAGCTACCACTATAAGAATAGGTAGTATTTTGCTAAAAATATCAGGTAAATCTATGTTTTTCAATACGTTATATACTTGATCAACTAAAGTAACATAAGGAACAGTGTCTATATAAATATTCTCAGTATCACTAGGAAAATCTAAAGCTTTTAAATCAAATACTTGACTACCAGTTCTAAATTTTAACCTTAATATTATAAGTTGTTTCACTTCATGCGCAGTCGTTGTAGAAGTCATATAATAAGACAAAACTGGTGGTTTTATACCTGGAATAACTAATCCATCTACAAAATGTTGAAAAGCAGAAACATTATTTTCAAAATTAGTGACACTTCTAAAACTGTTAGTTACTTTAAAAGTCCATTTAAATGGTGTTTTATTATTACTAATTCTATTATCATTAACATATTATAATTCTCCCTTTAGATATTTTTTTAATTGTTTAGTTTCTTCATACCTAGTTAATCCATTTGTTGCTTTTCTAACTTTCTTAGAGTATTTTTTATCGTTTAAATGGTGCATAACTGAATTATAAAAGTAAAGAGTTTTTAAATCTTTTAACTCTGCAAATCCAGTTTCAGATTGTTTCCCAAGTTGTTCGCATAAACTATCTAACTTTTTTATTATGCATTTATTAATAAAACCTAAATCAGCTTTTTCTTTTACTTTTTTAGATATCCACTTACCAGCTATCTTTTTAGATTCTAACTTTAAATTATCCCAATCATTTCGAGTAAAGCCTTTACATCTTACAATCATTACTTTGATTCTCCTTTTTAAAATAATCCTATTACAGAAGATTCATCTAACAGATAATATATAACAGATAATGATTCTTCAGTTAAGTCGCCACATATATAGATACTTCTATCTTTTATATTTACTATAATTTTAAAACTATCACAAGATAGTCTTAAAATATTCTTTAATTCAATAAATCCTTTGCAAATTAATTCTTCATTTGTTCTTTTTGTATATACAGTCATTTTGTATTACTCCTTTTTGTTTTTTTGTTTGATACATTTTTTAACACATTTGTTTAATATAATGTTATAATAGATATGGTAATAGCTAACAGTGACCTAGTCAACGCGCTATTACTTTTTTATTTTATATATTTTTTCTTCACTGACTTAATCTTTTCTAAATCTTTTTTATTTAGTTTGTACCCTTTCTTTAAATTACTATTAAAATTTATTTTTTTATCATGAGTACTAAAAGGTCTAATATAACTATCTCTTGTATCTGCTGGATTTGGATTTTTAAATAATTTTATATTACCTATCTTGGTAGTAATAGGAGAGTGCGTGAGTCCTATATATTTATACTCATTTTTAAATTCGCTATATACATAAGCTGGATGTTTTATTTTATTATTAAATCTAAAATGTGATTTAAAACTTTTTTTCATAACTAACTCCTTTTAAATAACAAAACCCTAACAGACAAAAGTCCATTAGGGAATTGCTTTTTGTTTTATATCAAAGTGGGACTTACACTTTAATATTTTTTTAACTTTTTAGATACTTATTCCTATTTGTCTAA
>JAITXV010000010.1 GCA_031284605.1 Acholeplasmatales bacterium
AAAGAATTATTAAAGAGTTTTTATGAGACAATAATTTATTAACATTTTTTTCAAAAGAAGAAAAATCAAAGACATCATCTTTAATATAATTAAATATAGTGGTTTTTAGTGGAAAATTATCAATAATTGCATCATAATTAGACCAATAGTAAGAAGGCAACAATACATTTTTTGAATATTTACTAAAAGTATTTAAAGATAAATTAACAGCCATAGTAGAACCAGGGGTAGCTAGAGATTGCACATTAAAAGATTCTTTTATTTTGTCTAAATGCGGTCCAAAAATCCATTTTTTTATTAATGAATTAAATGTTTCACCGCCGTCAATACTTCCGTATCCGTAAAATAAACTATCTGTTATTTTATTTTTTATAACGTCATCCACAACTTTATGAACAAAGAGTTTTTCTTCCTCATCAAAAAGCGAACCAATAGTTGCGTTGATAATGGTTTTATCTTTTAAAGCAGCTTTTGTAGCGAGTTTATTAATTTCAATTATATCTTTTGACAAATTTACCATATACACCTCCTATATATTATACAATAAACTTTTTTTATGATATAATTTTAGTATGCGAAAAAGTGAAATTATTAGTAATACCGTAATAATTAAAGATGAAGTATGCAATAAACCAGATGAATTACTAGGTAGTTTTTTATTTGATAAAATTGTAAGTGAGTTTATTTATAAAGAAAGAAACAATTTTAGTTATGAAAATATATATAAAAAAATAGGTAATTCAGAAATACTACAAAATATTAAAGAGTTGTTTTTAAATAATAAAAAATATGATGATACCGTTATAAAAGATAATAAAATGATATGGTTTAAATTTATTAATGAACTATACAATTATTACAGAAGATACAATAGATTTTTATTATTATATAACAATGATAAATATGAAAAAATAATAAAAATATCAGATAAATTAAACAGTTTATTACTTTATATATATCGTTTTATAACCCAAAAATTAATTGGTGAGAAATATTTAGTGTATAGACAACTTCCAGCTTTTAGTAACGCTACATTTAGCGTTATTAAAAAAGAAAATCCAACTTCTTATAAATTTTTAGATAATATTGACTTTGTTAGTAGGGTTTTAATAAGACCTCCTTTTGTAATAAACACAGAGTCAAATATAAGAAAAGGTTCTTTTACGATAAATGATAATGCGTGTGCTTCTTCTCTAAATATAGTTAGTGATAAATTTTTATGTTTTGGGGTATATGTTGGTAAATATAGCGCTTTTATCTATTTTAATATCAAATACATAGCATTAGTTAGCGGAATTGTTAATTTATTTGAGATTATTAATATTTCTAAATTTAAAACTAAACCAGATTTGATTTGTTTTTTTGGAATAGAAGATAATAGTTTAGATGGTGTTATTAAAAAAGATGGGGATACCTATTTAGGGTTTGTTTCAGATAATAAAGATAACGACTATTTTGGATATTTAAAAAAGATGTTGTTAACTTTGCATAACCTTAAAAATATCGATAGGTCATACCTTCCAATTCACGGAGCAGGTGTTAGTATTGTTATGCAAGATGGAAGTTCTAAAGTTATTGTAATGATAGGGGACTCAGGCGTCGGAAAATCAGAAACCTTAGAGGCTTTAAGAAAACTTAACAGCATTAATAACACAATTAAAGAAATATATACTATATATGATGATATGGGAAGTTTATACATTAAAGACGGGTTTTTATGTACAAGCGGGTCGGAAGTAGGCGCTTTTGTTAGACTAGATGATTTAGATAATAACTACGCTTATAGTGAAATTGATCGTGCAATTTTTATGAATACTAACAAAAATAATGCAAGAGTAATTGTTCCTATTAGTGATTATGAAAGTATTAATAATTGTTATAAAGTAGATATTATATTAAATATCAATAATTTTGCATTCAAAACTGGGATAGAAACTTTTAATAATTCTGAAGAAGCTATCAAACGTTTCATTGAGGGTGATAGGTACTCAAAAGGTACTACAGAAGAAAGCGGACTGACTAAAACCTTTTTTTCAAATCCATTCGGTCCATTACAAAGAAAAGAAGATACTTTAAAATTAATTAATGAATATTTTGAATTTGCGTTTTGTCATAATATTTTTGTTGGAACTCTATATACTAAACTAGCAATTCACGGATATGAAATACTTGGTCCAGCAGAGGCAGCTGCTTATATTTTAGAGATAATAAATAACAAAGAAAAAATATAGTTTTATATATTAACACATTTTTTTAAAAAATGGTATAATATTATTATTATAGAAATTTATAATGTGAAGGAGATTAGATTATATGTGGGATAAAATATGGAATTGGTTACAGGGAGATCCGTTTGGAGGACGTTTTGATAACTTTTTTAATGAACATGAAAGTTTTAAATTTATAATTACTTGGTGGTTTTTAATTGTTGTTGCGATTGTTATTTTGTTACTTATAATAATAATTTGCGTTGCTGCAAGTAAAGGTAAAAAGAGAAGAGCTGCTAAAAAAGAAGCTGCTAAAAATGCTAGTGGTGAAGAAACTAGTGCTGTTTCAAAAGAAGAACCTAAGAAGGTTGTAGTTAGTGAAGAACCTAAGAAGGTTGTTGAAGAAGAAAAAGTTAAAGAAGAACCTAAAAAGGTTGTAGTTAGTGAAGAACCTAAAAATAAAGAAGTTAGAGTTATTAGCAGTACTACTACTGAAGAAGATAATAAACAAGTAACTTATAAAGAAGAAGTTGTGATTACTAAAAAAGAACAACCTAAACATGAAGCTCCTGTTAAAGATAAAACAGAAGAAAGACTTAATGATAAAGGTATTAATACTGCAGCTTTAGGTCATGCAAAAGAAGTTAAAGATGTTTATCACGTTTCTCAAGAAAAAGATTCATCTCATCCTCATTTTAAAGAATGGAGAGTTAGAAAACAAGGTAGTCAAAAAACTATTAAATTCTTCGCTACTCAAAATGAAGCTATTGAATATGCTAAAGATTTAATTGAAACTAATAGTGGAAATATAGTTATCCATAAAATTGATGGAACTATTAGAAAACAAAATTATTCTAAATAACAAAAATTAAAAATATCCCATTCTATGAATGGGATATTTTTTTTTAATATTAAATTTAAGCTTAATTACTAATTGGAGAAACTCCAAACACTTCCACTATAATTCTTGAAATTATTAAGATAAGATTGATCAAATTTTTTGTCTTTTGACATAAAATAAATACAATATTCATCATAATAGATATTATATGGAAGGCTTTTTGAATTCAAAATAGCATAAAAAATCCTTACAAAATTAGCTTTTGATACGCTTCCAATATATTTAGCGTTCAATGCGTAACTCCACACTCCATTAGAAAATATACCATCTACAAATGATGAAGGTATACTAGAATAATAATACTCATCCATAGAAAAAAACTTGACTTTCCATTCGTTGTTTTCATTATAAGAGTCTACATAAAATTTATTTGATGATGCCTCTTGAGTTGGTACTACAGTGTAGATAGAATTATCAAAATATTTGTTGTAAAGGTCATGGTGATAATCGAGTGTTAAATCAAAAACAGAAGACACTGCTTGTTCTTTTACAAATGGATTATCAACTCCATCTCTCCTACCATTAAATGAATCATCATTTTCAATATATGAAAGCCCCGATGTTTTAATAAAATCAATAAAATCCAGTTCTTTTTCTATTTCAATGTTAGTTGCTTTTGTGCAAGATGCAAGAATAAAAATGAATGGTAATAATAACATAAAAAATAATTTTTTCATATAATCCTCTTTTCAATAATAATAATAATAATAATATATTTATGAAAACGTTTTTATAAATATATGTAGTAAAAAAGCTCATTTCACAAAGAAATGAGCTTTTAAATTAATTTTACTATTTATTCAGTTTTCTTAGCATTAGTGTCATCATATTCAAACACTGTATCTCTAATAATACCAGTACCAGCAGGAATTAATCCACCAATCATAGCGTTTTCTTTCAAACCGTAGAAATAATCTGTCTTACCTTCTATTGCTGCTTTAGTTAATCCAATTCTAGAATCTTCAAAACTTACTGCAGATAATAATGAATCACTTTGTCTTGAGGCCATCTTAATACCCATTGACAATGATTTAGCAGTTGCAGGTTCCATAAGTCTAAACTTAGCAGGAGCTTTTCCGTTTGCTTCTAATTCTAAATTAACTTGATCAATATCATCTCTGTAAACAATTTCGCCTTCTTTGTAATTAGAATCACCAGCTTCAGTTATTTTTGCTTTACTAAATACTTCAGCGTTAGTTTCTTTAAATACATCAATAGATATTCTAGAACCAGGAACTAAGTCAGTATCACCAGCATAGAAAATAGTTAATTTATTATACATTTGTCTAATGATAATTTCAATATGCTTATCAGATATTTCAATTTTTTGACTTCTAAATAATTTTAACATTTCTTTTTTGATATAGTCTTTACTACTAATAGTACTATCAGCTCTAGTTAATTCTTTAGCCATAATAGGTCCTTTAGTTAAAGGAGTACCTGGGTATATCTTATCGCCTTTTTTAACAATGATGTTAGTATTTCTTGGTACTAAATATCTAGGTTCAATATTGAAAGTTTTAACACCTTTATCTTGACTAACTGCTTTAGTTCTAACAGTCTTAGATGCTGAAGCATCTTCGATTTCAACTTCAATAATACCGCTCTTTTCTTCTACTTTTTTAACAACACCTCTTACATCACTAATATAAGCAACAGGAGCTCTGTTATATCCTTCTAGTAATTCAAGAAGTCTTGGGAAACCTTGGGTAATATCTGATTCACTTGCTACACCACCTGTATGGAATGTACGCATTGTTAATTGTGTAGATGGTTCACCAATAGATTGACCAGCTATAACTCCAACTGCTTCACCTATTTCTACAACGTTATTAGTAGCTAAGTTTTTACCATAACATTTTGCACAAACACCTCTATAACTATTACAAGTAAATACTGTTCTTACTTCAACTTTAGAAATACCATTATCAGTAATTAAATTAGCTTCTGAATCAGTAATGAATGTATTTTTCGGAACTACAACTTCTCCTGTTTGTTCATTGATTACATCTCTAGCAGTATATCTACCTAAAATTCTATCTTTTAAATTAACCAAAACATTAACTTTTCCATTATCGCCATGAGTAGTAATAGCTTCAAAAACTTCACTTCTATCTGTATTACAATCATCTTCAACAACTACTATATCTTGAGCAACGTCTACGAATCTTCTAGTGAAATAACCAGAGTTAGCAGTTTTTAAAGCTGTATCAGTTGAGCCTTTTCTTCCACCATATGTAGAGTTAAAGAATTCGGAAACATTAATACCTTCTCTAAATGAGTTTTTAACAGGAATTTTAATAACTGCTCTTTCTTTTTCTCTTTCAAGACGAGCGCCTTTATAGTTTAAGTTAACACTACGACCCATAGCTCCTCTCATACCAGCTAATTGATTGAAGTTAGAAGCACTACCTCTAGCACCTGAATCTTTCATCATAAATATATGATTTTCTTTAGTGAATCCATCTTTATTAATTTTATCACCCATATCTCTTTGGGTATCAGACCAAGTTCTAGTTATTTGATTATTTAATTCTTGAGTAGTTAACTCACCATCGTCATAAGCAACTTCAAATCCTCTAATCTTTTGTTCAGCAGCGTCAATCATTTCTTTCTTGTCTTTATAAACATTTATATCAGCAATTGAAATAGTGAAACCAGCAATAGTTGAAGTTTTAAAACCTAAATCTTTTATTCTATCTAACATTTTAGAAGATTCAGATAAATCTAAATTCTTATCTTTAAATACTTCTGAAATAATACTTCCTAAATAAGATTTTTTAAATGGTTCAGGAATAGGAGTATCATATACTTTATGAGGATCTTCACCCTTATTAATAAAATATTTAGCAGGAGTACCATTTTCTAAGTTAGTGTTGTCTTTACTTTCTTCTTGCAAGAATGGGAAACTATTTGGTAAAACAGCGTTAAATTTTAATTTTCCAAATGTAGTTACTAGATATTGATTTTTTTGAGCATCACTAAATTTTGAATTGATATTATTAGGATCTACAACTATTCTAGTATGTAAATTGATTATATTATCTTCATAAGCCCTTTCTGCTTCTAAAAATGAACTATAAAAGTTAAATTCATTAGGCAAACCTGGAGTTTCGATAGTTAAATAATAATTACCTAAAACCATATCTTGAGTTGGAATAACAACTGGTTTTCCATCTTTTAAATTTAAGATGTTATTTGAAGCTAACATTAAAAGACGAGCTTCTGCTTGAGCTTCATTAGAAAGTGGTAAATGAACTGCCATTTGGTCACCGTCAAAGTCAGCGTTGAAAGCTGTACACACTAATGGATGCAATCTAATAGCTTTACCATCAATTAATTTTGGTTCAAAAGCTTGGATAGAAAGACGGTGTAAAGTTGGAGCTCTATTTAACAATACTGGATGTTCTTTAACAACTTTTTCTAAAGCTTC
>JAITXV010000118.1 GCA_031284605.1 Acholeplasmatales bacterium
TTGGTTTAGTAGGTGTTGTTCCTACGTAAGTAGGAGTTACCCCGTACGTAACGTTATGGTCTGTTTGTATAACGTTACCATTAACTACCCACGATACTGTGTAATAATTAATTGAGTATAATGCAGTTACATTAACTGATGAAGTTATATAAGAAGTATCAGTGTCCCATCCAGCAAATGTATAACCAGCTCTAGAAGGATCGCTAGGATTAGTAGCAGCGTTTCCGTATCCTACTGTTTGTGTATCTATAACACTACTATCGTAGTCATAATAAACGACACTATAACTTAAAGAAAAACTTTCAAAAGTTGCATTATAAGTAATATCTTCTGTTACAGGACCAACTATTGGATTCCATCCACTCCATATATAAAGTATTCCATTTTCAGTTGGTTTAGTAGGTTCTGCTCCTATATAAGTAGGAGTAACTCCGTACGTAACGTTATGGTCTGTTTGTATAACGTTACCGTTAACTACCCACGTTACAGTGTAATAATTAATTGTGTATAGTGCAGTAACAGTTAAAGATGAAGTTATATAAGAAGTATCAGTGTCCCAACTAGTAAATGTATAACCTTCTCTAGTAGGATCACTAGGATTAGTAGCAGCGTTTCCGTATCCTACTGTTTGTGTTTTTATTATACTACCATCAAAGTCTTTATAAGTAACAGTATAATTTAAAGAAGAATTTTTAAAAGTTGCATTATAAGTTGTATCTTCCCTTACAGGACCAACTATAGGATTCCACCCATTAAAAATATAAGAAACCCCATTTTCAGTTGGTTTAGCAGGTTCTGCTCCTATGTAAGCAGGAGTGACTCCGTACGCAACGTTACGGTCTGTTTGTATAACGTTACCGTTAACTACCCAAGTAACAGTGTAATAATTGATTGTGTATAAAGCAGTAACAGTTAAAGATGAAGTTACATAAGAAGTATCAGTGTCCCAAGCGCTAAAGGTATAACCATCTCTAGTAGGGTCGCTAGGATTAGTAGCAGCGTTTCCGTGTCCTACCGTTTGAGTATCTATTACTTTACCATCAAAGTCTTTATAAGTAACAGTATAATCTAAAGAAGCACTTTCAAAAGTAGCATTATAAGTAATATCTTCAGTTACAGGAGCTACTATAGGATTCCACCCATTAAAAAAATAAGAAACCCCATTGTCACTTGGTTTAGTAGGTTTTTCACCTACATAAGTTGGAATAACTCCGTAAGTAAGATTACGAGCAACTTGTGTAATATTACCATTTACTATCCAAGTAACAGTATAATAATTGGCTGTATACTCTGCTTTAACAGTTAAAGATGAAGTAATATTGCTAACATCGCCATTCCATCCTACAAATGTGTAACCAATTCTAGATGGATCACTAGGAGCGCTTGCATTATGGTTTTCTTTAACCTCTTCTGTTTTTAATATAGTATCGTCCCAATCCACAAATTTTACTTTAAAACTTGTATTTACACTGCACGAAACTAAAACTGCTATTAATATAAACCCTAAAAATAATAAACTTATAATTTTTTTTATTCTCATAAAATACTCCTTATTTGAAAAATAACTACTAATTAATACCTTAAATTATATCATAAGTTGGAATATTTAGAAAAAAAATACCTTTAATTTCATTTGATTCTACAATAATAAAATGAAAGTTAAAATTAAAACACTAAAAAAGAAAAGACACCAACGATGTCTTTTCTTTTATTGCTGTCTTTTATTAGAAGAAGTTAAAGAGAGTTTACTTTTAATGATAAACTAGATTTATGTCTTGCAACAAAATTTTTATGATAAATGCCTTTTGATTGTGCTTTATCAAGTTTCTTAAATGCGAAATTAAGAGCTTCTACAGCACTTGCTTTGTCTTTAGCACCAACTGCTACTAAAACCTTCTTTAAAGATGTTTTAACACTTGATTTAAAACTGCCATTGCTTTTTCTTGCTTTCTCATTAGTTTTATTACGTTTTACTTGTTGTTTTATATTAGCCATTATTCTACCTCCGTATTTGTAAATCGGCTTATCCATTATATCATAGAATTAATATTTTGTCTATAAATATTACACTATTGTTATAAGATTCGTAGCAAGAGTACTATTAGATAGCTTAACTAGCATCTCTTGATGAACTTTATTTTTAGAAAATCTTGGATATCTTACTTTAGTTGGGAACCCTTTTAAATGGAATAATCCTTTAGGACCATAAGAATCACCATTTTTTACATCTGTCGCTGTAGCAGCGTATGCAATATTCAAACTACCCATTAAAGAAGACTGTGCAAAAATAGGTAATTTTAAGAAAAATCTAAAAAATTTATATTTAAATCCAGTAAACCCACTAAATAAATTAGTACTTGAAATACCAGGGTGTGCTACTAAAAACTTAACATTAGTATTTTTATATTTCTCTTGATGATATTTAGTAATCATAAAAGCTTCTAATTTAGAACATCCATATGCATAGTATGCTCTAAATCTCTTATCAAAATAAAAATCATTAAAATGTAATTTTTTATTATAACCAGCAACGCTAGATAAAGATATAACTCTTCCATCTTTACTATTTTTTAAATTTTCTATTAAACCATTAGTTATATAATAGTGACTTAGAAAATTAGTTTGATAGTGAATTTCTAATCCATCTTTAGTATATTTCTTTTTATCTAAGTTCATAACACCCGCATTGTTAATTAATACGTCAATAACTGGATATTTAACATTCATTTTATTAATGAACTGAGTTACTGTACGTAAATCTCCTAAATCTACAGGTTCATAACTAATAATAGCTTTAGGGTTGCTTTCTCTAATAGTTTTAATAGATTCAAAACCTTTATTTTCATTTCTACCAGCTAACACTACTACTGCTCTTTTTTTGCATAAAATTTCCGCAATATTAAAAGCAAGTCCTGATGTACCTGTAATAATAATAGTTTTTCCTTTTTGGGATGGTATTTTTTCAATAAAATCTAAAATTTTCTTTTTCATTAACTAGCCTTTACTTGGTTTATCATTTGGTTTATCTTGTCAATCACACTTTGGTCAAAATTAGATAACGCAATTCCTGTAAAAGGAGACACTGCGCTATTTAATGGATAGTATTTATTATTTGCATAAGCCCAATTATCTAACCATTCTTTATCATCTACATATGATTCTATTATACCATCTTCTTCTGCTTTTAGTGGATTAATGATCCAATTATAGGTTTTTAGTACTGGAGTGCAGTATCCAACAGTACTAGCGTTCTCATAAGCGTTCACAGGATCTAAAAAGAAATCAATAAATTTATGAGCTAAATCAACATTTCTAGCTTTAGTAGGAATAACGAAAGCATCCATAAAAGCAATAGGGTTTGAAGGGATAACAATATCAAAAGTCATTTCATCTAAAGTTTTACCTTCATCTAGTTGCATATAAAGCATATCAAGCATATCTCCTGTCCAAGTATATGCTAAATCTAGGTTATTATTTACTATGTTATATTTTAAAGTATCAAATCCCCATTCATATATTTTAGAATTCTTAATAACATCTCTAGTGATATTAAGGTAGTTATTTTGAGCATTAAATAGTTCATTAGGACTTAAACCTAAAGATTGCAATGCAGCGCCGTAGACAAACCTAGGAGTATCATACATACCTATTCTAGTGTTTGAAGGTAAAGTACTAGGATTAAAATAATTATAAACTGCTGTGTCTGGATTAGATATAGCATCTTCTAAACCAGCCTTTTGTTTATTATATATTATTCCAAAAGTTCCCCAAAAATACGGAACTGTGTAATCTTTTGGGTCTTTTCCATTTTGAGGTGAAAGTGAATCTAATATAGTTTTTACTCCCGGAGTTAAAGCAGTGCTATCATAATTTTCAAGTTTACTAAAATCTATTTTTTGAATAACATCTTTTAATACCATTTTTTCAATCATGTAGTCACTAGGTATTACTAAATCATACACAGTAGTTCCACTCATTACTTTTGAATAAAACAATTCATTACTATCAGCTATACTCATTTGTACACTAACACCATATTCATCTTCAAATTTATCTAACAAATCTTCATTGATATATTCACCCCAATTTAGTAGTAATAAAGTATTTGCTTTACAACTAGAAAAAGCGAAAATAGAAGTAAACATTAAAAATAATAAACATAAAATTTTCTTATTAAACATTTTTATTTTTTCCTTTCTTTAATAAGGTTTGGCTTAACAATACTAAACCTAATGTAACTGCTAAAAGTAATGTACTAAAAGCGTATACGCTAGGAGTTAAGCTTTTTCTTCCAATACTTGAATATACCCAAATAGATAAATTATCAAATCCATTGCCTGTTGTATAGTAAGAAATAACAAAGTCATCAATACTTACAGTAAAAGCTAACAATGCTCCGCTTAGGATTCCACCTTTTATAGCAGGAACTATTATTTTATAAATAGCTTTAAATGGTTTTACACCTAAATCTAGGCAAGCATCAATTAAGTTTTTGTCTATTTCTTTTAATTTAGGTAATACGCTTAATATTACATAAGGCAAAGTAAAAAACACATGCGCTAAAATTAAAGTAACTGGTCCAAAAGCATAAGGAAATAGTGGTAATAAAAATGAAAACATCAACATTAAACTAATACCTGTTACTATATCAGCATTTAATAATGGAACATTGTTCATCATTATTAAGCCTTGTCTTTTCTTAGGTGATAATGAATTAATACCTATTGCTATTAAAGTACCTAAAACAGTAGATATTACAGTGGCTATTATACTAGTTACTATAGTATTTCTAATAGCTAAAGCTAAACTCTTTTTAGAAAACATATTAAAATACCATTTTAAAGTAAATCCTGAGAATGTACCAGGGTCAGTACTCTTGTTAACTGATTGGATAGCTATGGCTATTGTAGAAGCATAGACAATTAATAATATTAACACTAAACCAACTTTGGAAAGTATATTTAATATTTTATGCAATTTTTTTCTATCTTTGTATCCATAATCTTTTATGTTTGCGATTTGGTAACTCATAGTAGTGATTCTCCTTCTTTATCTGATTTAAATACAAAAAATAAACCTGCAAATATTATGATAAGTAAGAATATAGATAACAATGAACCAAAATTATAACTCATATTCATAAATGATTGTTCAATAATAGTTCCAATTAATGGAATTGTTCCTTTTCCTAATATTTTTGGTATCGCAAATCCGCTTAAACTAGGCAATAATACCATAATAGAACCAGATATTATACCTTTTAATGATAGTGGAACAGTTACTTTCCAGAAAGTCTTGGCTTCTGTTAATCCTAAATCTAAAGATGCTTCATTGTAAGACTTATCTATTTTTTCTAATGAATTATAAATTGGTAATATCATAAATGGTAAATATGTAACTACCATACCTAGTACTACACTAAACCATGTTCCATTAGCATTTATACTCATATGTATTCCTATATTACTTAACATGCTAGTTATTATGTTATTTGGTTCTAACAATCTACCAAATGCTTGAATTCTAAGTAATAAGTTGCTCCACATTGGTAAAATAAAAAATATTAAGATAATTCGTTTATTTTTTATCTTAGATATATATAAAGTGTAACTTACTATATATCCTAATACTATACATAATGCTGTAGCGATAACAGCATATAACACGCTATTCAATAAGGCGATTAGTGTATACCCATCAAAGAGACTAAAAGCCGAGACCCCAAAAGTTATTTCGTTAAAATTAAGACCTTCTCCATCTGTAAATATTAATACAAACATAATTACAATTGGTAAAAAAGCTAATAATATTAACCATATAAAGTATGGTAATGAAAATATTTTATAACTTTTATGCATTGTAAGTACTTGCCTTATCGCTTGTATTTTCTAAATCATCTATTTCTAAAGGCATTATATGAATTTCATATGGATCTACTTTTAAACCTATTTTACTACCTACTTCGTAATTTTCATAAGAGTTTACAGTTATTTCTGTGTCATCTACATAAGCAGTTATTTCATTATGTACACCTTTAAAAATGCTATCGGTTACAACTGCTACTATAATAGCTTTATCTAAATCTACTACATCCCAGTCTTCTGGTCTAATTACAACGTTTACTTTTTCATTTTTTTCAAATGTATATCCTACGCAATCAAAATTAGTATTTAAAAATTTAACTTTATCTTTCCTTAAATACACACCTTTAAAAATATTTGATTCACCAACAAACCTAGTAACATATTTGTTGATTGGTTCGTTATAGATTTTTCTTGGAGTATCTACTTGGATTATTTTACCGTTTTCCATTACTACTATTCTATCACTCATAGTCATAGCTTCTTCTTGGTCATGGGTTACAAATATAAAAGTAATTCCTAATTTTTTTTGCATATCTTTTAATTCATATTGCATACTTTGGCGTAACTTTAAATCAAGTGCACTTAAAGGTTCATCAAGAAGTAATATTTTTGGTTTATTAATTAGTGCTCTAGCTAAGGCTACCCTTTGAGCTTGTCCACCTGAGATTTGGTCAACTTTTCTATTTTCAAAACCTTCTAATCCTACTAATTTTAAATAAAATAGTACGTCTTTATTAATTGATTCTTTAATCAATTTTTTTAGTTCTTTTTTATCTAATGAACTATCAAGATGATAAAAATTAACTAAATAATCATTTTTTCTATTTTTAAGTCCAAAAGCTATATTTTCATATATGTTTAAATGAGGAAACAAAGCATATTTTTGGAAAACCGTATTAATTGGTCTAGCATATGCTGGTAAATCATTAATAATTTTATCTTCAACTACTATATCGCCAGTATCTTGTTTTACAAATCCACCTATCATTCTTAAAGTAGTGGTTTTTCCACACCCGGACGGACCAAGAAGCGTTACAAATTCACCATCATAAATATCTAAATTGATACCATCCACAACATTTTGTCCATCATAACCTTTTGCTAAATTAATTAACTTAATTAATACCTTTTTCTCCACCTAAGTACTACCACCTTTATTTATATTTTTTTGTAATATTTTACACCTTTTTTTATAAAAATAATTAAAAATTACCTATTATAGTAAATATTTATTTTTTCGTCTATAAAAGGGTGTTTAATTATTAAAAAAATGACAAAAAATGATAAAATATAGTATATAATTAAAAAGGAATATTAAGATGACTTTACCAAATAAAATAACTATATTTAGAATTCTTATAATACCAGTTATGGTAGTACTAATATATATAAAACCACTTAATGATATAAAAACTATATTTGAAATGAGCTTATCACAACTGCTTTTTGCATGTCTTTTTATAATAGGTTCTTTATCTGACCTTTTAGATGGTTACTTAGCAAGAAAACTAAATAAAGTAACCACATTTGGTAAGTTTTTAGACCCAATAGCAGATAAATTATTAACAATAGCTTCATTTTTATATTTAGTTAAAATAGGAAATATAGAAATGTGGATTTTATTAGTTATTTTATTTAGAGAATTTATCGTAAGTGGAATAAGAATGTTAACTGCTGCTAGAAATATTATTATACCTGCAGATATTTGGGGTAAAATCAAAACTACATTCACTATGATTTCTTTAATATTTATATTATTTAATGAATTTGGTTTAAAAGAATTGACTAAAGTAGATGTTTTAGTACCATATTTTGGTAATATTGGATTAGTTAGCATTGTTTTATTACTAATAACAGTAGTATTAACTTTACAATCAGGTATTAATTATTTTATAAAATCTAAGGATATAGTTTTAGAAAGCATTTAAAAAAGAGTAAAAAAAGGTAGATTATATTATTATATATATAAAGGAGATATGAAATGAGCGAAGATAAAAGAACGCAAGCGTTAAAAGATGTATTAAAAGAAATTGAAAAACAATTTGGTAAAGGGTCAATTATGACTCTAGGTGAAACCTTAGATATGAAAATTGAAATAATTCCTTCAGGGAGTTATTTACTTGATTTAGCAATGGGAGTTGGTGGTTATCCAAAAGGAAGGATAATTGAAATTTATGGTCCTGAATCTAGTGGAAAAACTACTGTTAGTTTACATGCGATAGCAGAAGCCCAAAAATTAGGTGGGAATGTAGCTTTTATTGATGCAGAACACGCGTTAGACCCATCTTATGCTAAAAATCTAGGAGTTGATATAGAAAAATTAATATTATCACAACCAGATAGTGGCGAACAAGCTTTAAACATTGTAGAATCATTAGTTAAAAGTGGAGTTATTGATTTAATTGTTGTAGATAGCGTAGCAGCACTAGTTCCAGAAGCTGAAATAAACGGAGATATGGGAGATGCTCATATTGGTATACTAGCTAGACTAATGAGTCAAGCTATGAGAAAACTTTCAGGTATAATTTCTAAAACTAACACAATAGTTATTTTTATTAACCAAATTAGAGAAAAAGTTGGAGTTATGTTTGGTAATCCTGAAACTACAACAGGAGGAAGAGCTTTAAAATTTTATTCAACTATCCGTCTTGAAGTAAGAAAAGGCGACACTATTAAAATAGGTTCTGACATTATTGGGTCTAAAGCTAATATAAAGGTTGCGAAAAATAAAGTAGCTTCACCATTTAAGAGCGCAGTAGTAGATATTATTTATGGTAAAGGTATTTCTAAAAATGGTGAATTAGTTGATTTAGCCAGTGAGCATAATATATTAGAAAAGAGCGGTACGTGGTATGCTTATAATGGAACTAAAATTGGCCAAGGTAGAGAAAATGCTAAAGCATATTTAGATGAGTATCCACTAATAGCTAAAGAAATTGAAAATAAATTATTAGAAATATTGTACAAAAAATAAAATAAATATTAATAGACATTAATATTGGAGGAAAACATGAAAAAACAAGTAAGAAGATTTAGTATTATTGTATGTAGTATTTTGTTGGTTTCTATAGTTGCTTTGTTAACTAGTTGTAAAAAAACAAATGTAGTTTCAGATTTAGATTTTCTTGATGCCGAAACTAGCGAGGCAGAAAATGGTTTGTCGTATAACTACGCTTATATTGGAAAATTTCCACAAACTGTTGTTAGTGATGAACTAACTATTAATGCTCTTAATGATTTAAAAGTATCAAAAAGTAGTGGTTTTTATGAATATGAAAATAATGAGTATGTAAAGTTAGTAGCTTCTCCTTACGCACTTGATTATACTTTTATTAATAAAAGCGTTATTAACAAAGGTCAAAGTTATTATTTTAAAGTAGAGCCTATTAAATGGAGAATTATATCTTCATCCTCTTCGTCTTATCAACTATTATCTGAATATTTATTGTTTAGTGATAGTTACTCTAGCACACCAGCGTCTTACAGTGAAAGCAGTATAAGACAATATCTTAATGATACTTTTTATAATTCTGTATTTACAGAAGATGAAAAAGCATATATTAATTTAACCACCCTAGAAGATACTGCTACTTCTGATTATGTGTATTTATTATCTAATAAAGATTACACTAATAAGAAATATGGGTTTACTACTTCTAACGCTAGCACCAACACTAGATATAGTATATCAACAGATTATGCTAGAGCTAGTGGTGCATATTTAAATTTTGATGAAACTTATAATGGAACAGGTAATTATTGGTGTCGTCAAAGTGGTACAACCCAACCATCTTTTATCGCTAGAATTGGTTTTGATGGTTCTACTAGTTCAGATTTAGCATCTCATTCAAATTATAAAACCGTATGTGTTCGTATGGCGTTAACTATTAAACCATTAACTTCTAAATAATAAAATAAACAAAAAAAAGACTTTTAAGAATTATCTTGAAAGTCTTTTTTTATTAGTTTTATTTTAGTACTATAAAGGAATTATATCTACACTTCCTAAAAATATATGAGTATCTTTTAAATAAAAAATATCAGAACCAGCACCATTTCTTTTAGCACATTCAACTTTTATATATAAAGAAGGGTTTTTAACTTTAATTAGCAGCGCATACTTAGGTAATGGTGTAGTATAATTAATAGTAACATTTCCAAGCAACAAACTAGCATCGTTAGTAGGCTTAGCGCTTAATGAAACTGGACCTGCAATAAAATTAAAATCTTTAATCCAATTAGCATGAGCTAGAAATGTAACACTGATACTTGAATATTTAGAAGGTAACTCATCATAATATGCACTAAACTTGTAATACCCTGCTTTACCTGGTGTAGTTACTACTCCTTCTTTGTTAGTTTTTTCAACAATTGGAGCTTTCGTTTTGTCATAAGTGTAAGTAAACTCAAATGGTAAATCACTAACTTTATTAAACTTTTTAACAACTTCACTAGGTTTTTCTCCATCACTTCCAGGATTTGAATTAAATAGAAAGTCTATTTTACTAGTTTGTACAAATGTAGAAATATATAATATACTTACAAATACAACCGCTAATAAAACTACCCCACATATTGTAGCAATTAATCTATATCTATATAACCAATCTAAAAATACTTTAATTTTACCTTTTTCTTCCATAAAAAAACCTCGCCTATATTATTTTATCATATTTTTGATATCTTTAGCATAAAAATAACTAATTTACAAAAAAAATATTATTTAGATAACAAAAATAGGTTTTATGTTGATTTTGTGATATAATAAACTAGATTAAAATTAAAAAAGAGGTATTATTAATGAAATTATTAACAAAAATTATATATGTTGGCATTTTAGCGTTAGTATTAGTTGCATCTTTAGTTGGTTTCTTTATTGCTCAAAACAACCCTGCTAAAGAACTATTATATTATAGTGGAGAAACTAATAATTACTATTATGTTATCGCAAAAATTATTCCTGCTGCATTAACTATTTTAGTAGGTGTATATGTTTGGTTCTTTAGAAAGAATTCAAGATTCTTATATATCACTGTAGTATTACTAGCTGGTACACAATTGGTTCCTATATTCGTTAGAAACGATGTTGTAGCTTACAACTTTAGCCATATTTGGTTATATACATTTTTAACTTATGGTATTATAACAGTATTAGTAGGTGCTAATGAATTTTTAAGTGTTTATTTAAAAAAATTCAATTTTAAAAAAGAAAACAAAGATGTAAAAGCAGTTCATGCACCAAAGGTGAGTAAATAATGGAAATTATAAGAGAAAAGAAATATACTTTTGTTAAATTTGAAATTTCCGCTGCAGAGTGGTCTTCATCAATTGACAAAGCTTTTGAAATAGTAAAAAAAGATATTAGTAGTAAAGGTTTTAGAAAAGGACATGTTCCAAGAAGTGTATATGATAAACAATATGGTGTACAATCATTATATGATAAAGCTTTAGAAATATTAGCAGATGAAAAATATTCATTAATGTTTGAAGATGGAAGTGTTGAAATATTTAGCACAGTAGACTTTGAAGGTCCTAAAAATATTGAAGATTTAGAAAATCCTAATGGATTTAGTTTTTCATTTAAAGTTGAAAATATGCCAGAAGTTGTTTTAGGTGAATATAAAGGTCTTGTAGTTAATAAACAAGATAATAGCGTATCAGAACACGACATAGAACACTCTTTATATCATTTAGTTGAAAAAGATGTAGTTGAACAACCTAAAGAAGGTGAAAATGTATTATTAGAAAATG